>JABJAO010000076.1 GCA_018666065.1 Microbacteriaceae bacterium
GATAGACCTGAACGAGTTGACGTTCTTTGTTTCGGTTCGCGTGCCATAGGGCACGGTTCCCCGGGGGCGAAGCGACACATTCGCGTCACAGCGCAAGTTGCCACGTTCCATGCGAGCGTTCGAAATCCCCAGGTTGCGCACAATGTCACGAATGGTTGACACATAGGCTCGACCGAGCTCACCAGCGCGGTGTTCCATTCCCTCGATCGGTTTGGTCACAATTTCGACCAGGGGAACACCGGCGCGGTTGTAGTCCACGAGGGAGTACTCAGCACCTTGAATACGGCCCGTTGCGCCACCCACGTGGGTGAGCTTGCCGGCGTCTTCTTCCATATGAGCGCGCTCAATGGGAACATCCACCAGCGTGCCATCATCCATTTCGACGGCCACCGAGCCTTCGAAGGCAATGGGCTCGTCGTATTGACTGATTTGGTAGTTCTTGGCCAGGTCGGGGTAGAAGTAGTTTTTGCGGGCAAATCGCGACACCGGAGCAATGTCGCATCCCAAGGCAAGGCCCAAGCTGATGCTGTATTCCACGGCTTTCTCGTTGACCACGGGCAGGCTGCCGGGAAGCCCTAAACACAGTGGCGTGATGCACGTATTGGGGTCCACGTTCGCTTCGTCCATCGCCGCGGGATTGGGTGCGGCGGAAAACATCTTCGTGTCCGTGGAGAGCTCCACGTGCACCTCAAAGCCCAAAACGGGCTCAAAAAGCTCGAGGGCTTTCTCGAGATCCATCAACTGGTCTTTCGCCATGGCTAGACCACCTCCGGGGTGCGCTCGGATACGAGGTATCCATCGCGCTGGGCAAAGAGTCTCTCCAGGGTTGCTCCGGCCTGATAGAGCCTGGCGTCCTGGTAGGCAGGCGCCATGAGTTGCAATCCCACAGGCAGTCCGTCCTCAGGAGCTAATCCCATCGGAATGGACATGCCGGGAATACCCGCCAAGTTCACCGGGATGGTGGTCAAGTCACCGGCCCACATGGCCAGAGGATCATCGAGTTTCTCTCCGAGCCGGAACGCTGTGGTCGGAGCCGAGGGTGATATCAGGATATCGACGGCCTCAAATGCCTGGGCAAAATCTCGTTGAATCAGGGTTCGGACCTTCTGGGCGCTGCCGTAGTAGGCGTCGTAGTATCCGGCGCTCAGCGCATAGGTGCCCAGGATGATGCGTCGCTTTACCTCATCACCAAAGCCGTGCTCGCGGGTTGCCGACATGACGTCCTCCACCGTGGGGCTTCCCTCCGGCGTTACGCGCAACCCAAAGCGGACAGAATCAAACTTTGCGAGGTTGCTCGAAGCCTCCGCGGGCAAAACCAGGTAGTACGCGGCCACCGCATACTCGCAGTGGGGAGCATCAATCTCGACAATCTCGGCGCCATTGCGACTCATCAGCTCCATCGCCTCGTCGAAACGTTGCGTGACGCCAGACTGAATGCCCTCGCCCACGAGTTGTTTGACGACACCCACCCGGAGCCCCGCGAGATTCTCCGAGCGCGCACCGGCATCAGCGGCTTCGGTCATCGATGCCCAGGGCGTGGGAATACTGGTGGAGTCGTGCGGGTCATGCCCACCGATCACATCGTGTACGAGTGCGGCGTCGCGGACGGTGCGAGACACTGGCCCGACCTGGTCGAGGGAGGACGCAAGGGCAATAACGCCGTATCGGCTCACACCGCCGTAGGTGGGCTTGACGCCCACTGTGCCGGTAAACGCCGCTGGTTGACGAATGGAGCCGCCCGTGTCACTTCCGATGGCCACAGGAGCCTGCCTGGCCGCCACAGCAGCCGCTGAGCCGCCTCCAGACCCACCGGGAGCCCGAGTGATATCCCAGGGATTCTTGGTGACGTGATACCCCGAGTGCTCAGTGGAGGAGCCCATGGCAAATTCGTCCATGTTGGTTTTCCCCAGCGCCACAAGACCCGCCTCGCGAAGCTTGCGCACGACTGTCGCGTCGTAGGGGGGAATCCACCCCTCCAGAATCCTGGACCCCGCTGTGGTGACCATGTCCGTAGTGCACAGCACGTCCTTGATTGCCACTGGAATCCCCTCCAGTGGCGATCGGGAGTCACCCGAAGCTCTGCGGACATCGCTGTGCTCGGCGTGGGATAGAGCATCCTCGGACCGAGCAAGAAACGAGCCCAGGGCGCCATCGGTTGTCTCGATGCGCTCAAGATGGGCTCGGGTGATCTCCACGCTGGAGATTTCCCCCTTCGCGAGAGCGTCACTCAAGCTACTGGCGGAGAGCGCCGTGATGTCGCTCACTGCTCATCTCCCAGAATTGCCGTGACACGAAAGCGCGTGCCGTCATGATCCGGTGCTCCCGCAAGTGCTTCGTCGGTTGTCAAGGTGTCTCCGACAATGTCATTGCGAAATACGTTGCCCAAGGGAATCGGGTGGGACGTGGGTGGGACATCCTCCCCGGCCACACTCTGAACGGTCTCGACCGCGCTGACGATAGCGCCGAGTTCACCAGCGAGCTTCGTTATCTCCTCATCGCTGAGTGCGATGCGGGCAAGCCCTGCCAAATGGCGAACGGCATCGGGGGTCATTTCTGACATGAATCTCCTTGGTCGACACCCCAGTCTAAAGTGCGATCGAGCCTGGCCCGTTCTGAATCAAGTCAGCGAACGCGTCGGCCTCCACAATCGTGATGCCCAGTCGCTCTGCCGCACTCCGTTTGCTGCCCGCGCCGGCACCGGCAACCACGAGGGACGTGTTCTTGCTCACACTCGAGGTGGGTTTGCCTCCCGCCCGGCGGACCGCGTCTTCCGCACCGTCCCTGCTGAACCCGGGGATGGTTCCTGTCACCACAATGGTCAATCCGGCCAGGGGTTGGCTCTCCCCCGCGTCCTCGGCAGCAGCATCCTCAAAGCTCACCCCTGCGCGCCGCCACGAGGTAATGATCTCCTGATGCCAGTCCACCTCAAACCACTCTCGCAGCGATTGCGCAATGGTCTCCCCCACACCATCGACTCCGGCGAGCTGATCGGCGGATGCCTCCGCCATGGCCTGCAGCGTGCGGAACTCACCGGCGAGTGCTCTGGCCGCCACGGGTCCCACGTGACGGATGTTCAAGCTCACTAAAAACCGCCACAGGGGTTGGCTTTTTGCCTTGTCCAACTGCTCGACGAGCTCGTACGCGGCTTTGGAGGGGACCCAGGTTTCATCCCCGGCAAAAGCCGCGGAATCCGGGTCATAGGGTCCATCGCTTTTCTGCCGCTTACGGCGAAACGGTGTCTGAATCACCGGTTCACCGGTCGCTGCATCCCTCTTGGGCTCTCCGGTGTCGGCGTCTCTCACGAGCACCCGAATGGGAAAGAGCTCCTGCACGCTGAGATCGAACAGTCTCGCTTCGCTCTGCAGGGGTGGGACGGCCGGTTCGAGAGGCTGGGTCAAGGCCGCAGCGCTCACCTCGCCCAATCCTTCAATATCGAGCCCACCTCGCGAGCCAATGTGTTCCACGCGCCCCCGGACTTGAGCGGGGCAATTCTGTGCGTTGGGGCAGCGCAGGTCCACGTCGCCCTCTTTGGCGGGCGCCAAGTGGGCGCCACAGTCTGGACAGTGCTGTGGCATCACGAATTCGCGTTCGCTCCCCTCGCGACGCTCGATAACAGGTCCCAAGATTTCGGGAATGACATCGCCGGCTTTTCGCACCACGACGGTGTCTCCGATGAGCACACCCTTGTGACGCACCACGTCCTGGTTGTGCAATGTGGCACGTTCTACTTCGCTGCCGGCCACCGTGACCGGTGCCAAGACGGCATAGGGGGTTGCGCGCCCAGTCCTGCCCACGCTCACCACGATGTCGAGCAGGGTTGTGGTGACCTGCTCGGGCGGATACTTATACGCAATCGCCCACCGAGGAGCGCGGGAGGTTGCTCCCAGCTCACGCTGGACGTCGAACTGGTCGACCTTGACCACGACACCGTCAATTTCGTGGGACAAGCTGTGGCGAGTGTCGGCAAACGTGCGGATGTACTCGAGCACAGCGTCCGCACCGGCCATAACCGTGACGTGTTCAGAAACTGGGAGACCCCACGACTCGAGAACCCCGTAGACCCCGCTTTGGGTCGCTACCGGGGGATCATTCCAGGCTCCCATACCGTGAACGGTCATCGACAACGCTGCCAGGCGCTGCGCCACCACATCTTTCTTCGCCTCGCTCTTTCCTTCACTCTTTTGCCTCAAACTTCCCGAGGCGGCATTGCGAGGGTTGGCAAACACTTTGTCTCCCGCGAGTGCCTGCTTGTGGTTGAGCACGTCAAAAGCCGCCAGCGTGAAGAAGACTTCGCCACGAATCTCCACCAGCTCGGGGTGGCCATCGCCTGCAAGCTGGCGCGGTATGGAGGGAACCAACAGGGCGTTTTCTGTCACATCTTCCCCGGTGACACCGTCCCCCCGGGTCGCTGCAGACACCAGTGTTCCCCGCCGGTACTGGAGGTTAATGGCGAGACCGTCGATCTTGAGCTCACAGAGGTAGGAAGCATGGGGGTGGGTGGAGTGGATTTTGTCCATCCAGGCATTCATTTCGTCATCGCTAAAAACGTTGTCCAGGCTGAACATGCGTTCGGCATGAGTGACGGGCGAAAATAATTCACCGGATCCAAATCCCACGGTTCGGGTTGGAGAATCCTCCCCTGACAGCTCGGGATAGCGAGTCTCTAGGTCCTGAAGCTGGGCAATCAGAGCGTCATACTCAGCGTCGGAAGCGAGCAGGGCATCCTTGGCGTAATACGCGTCCTGAAGCTCGACAATGCGCTGTGTGAGGCGGCTCGCCTCGCGTCGCGCCTCCTCAAATTCCACGTTCCTAGTCTAGGCAGGAGGGCTGACCCCTGCCCGCTCTACACAGGGTGGTTATCGGGCAGGCCCGTGCGCAGAGCAGCGGGCAGGTGGCCGAGGTCATTGTGGGTGAGAAGGACTGGTGGTTTGGCCGAGCGCACGCGAATGATGGTCAATCCGCAGTTGGCCTGGTTGATACCAATCCAGCGCCATGCGCTTGCGCCAAAGACTTCTCGCACAAACCACGCGATCACAAAGTTGTGGGTGATCAGAAGCTCATGCCGGTCCTCCCTGGAGGGGGTAAACCACTCCCCGAGAGCATCCGTCATCTGGGCTTGGCCCGCAGCGATTTCTTCCTCCGTCACACCGCCAAAGAACGCTTCAAAAGCTGGGGGCATATCGGGCTCTGGACCCGAGGGAATGCAATCCATCAGCAATGCACTGGGTGTCGCAGGCTGCACTTCCAGGCGCTCCGTGATGACCTCTGCTGTCTCAATCGCCCGCTGCAGTGGCGAAGTGTAGGCAGCATCAAACGAAATGGACCCCAGCCGATCCGCGATGCGGTCCGCTTGCTCTCGACCCCGATCGCTCAGCGGACCATCCGGGAGACCAAATTCTGCGTCGACCTGCTCTCCGTGGCGCACGAGGTAGAGGTAGCGAGACATAGAAAAATCCTTTGTTGGGTTCGATAAGCGGTGGGTTCGCTGGCGACATCGTGTCTACGCCTGAGGCAGACACCATGCGGTCATGGCCCAGAGGCACCATTCGGCTGCACGACGTCGTCCCCTATGCCATCTTTCACGGCACCTACGACAACCGCGGACAGTGGTGTGGATAACAGCTCTTGGGCCAAGGTTTGGACATGGCCCACCTCAACGCGGGAGAGACGCTCGAGTCCGGCGTCTCGATCGACAAACTCCCCAGTGGAGAGCTCCGAGCGTCCCAATCGCATCATCCGTGCATCAGAGCTTTCCAGAGCGAGAGCCGATGCGCCCGCAATGTTGCCCCGGGTGCGAGAGAGCTCATCTGCTGTAATTCCCTGGGAGGCAATCGAGCTCAGTTCGTCTTTCATCAGGCCCGCGACAACCCGCGCGTTCGAGGGTGATGTTCCCGCTGCCATTCCAAACATGCCGGCGTCTGCATAGGAACTTGCGAAGCTGTAGACGGAATATGCCAGGCCTCGCCGTTCCCGAATTTCTTGGAATAGTCGAGACGACATCCCACCCCCGAGCACCGAGCTCAGCACTCCCAGTGCGGGTCGTCTTTCATCTGTTGCGTGGAGACCATGCGTCGCCAGCGCAACGACGGCCTGTTCCAGCGGACGCTCAATCACAAGGCTTCCAGAAACTCGCTCCATGGGAGCAAATTCTCTCGACCGCCGAGGAGCGGGAGGCGCACTGGTTCCCAGATCCCACCCCGCGGCGCTCAGGGCAGAGGTGACCCACTCGACAAGCTGGGCGTGATCAATGGCTCCTGCAGCGCTCACCACAAGCTCGTGGGGTCGGTAGTAGCGCTGATAGTGCGCCATCACCGAATCACGCGTCGACGCGCGAATAGTGTCCGGGCTTCCCCCGATGGGTCGGCCGAGGGCGTGATTACGCAGCACCGTTTCGGTGATCCGCTCGTGCGCGACGTCGCTGGGGTCATCATCCGCCATCGCAAGCTCTTCCAGAATGACCTGCCGCTCGACCTCAAACTCTTCAGGGTCAAGGACCGAGGCTGCGACCATGTCGGCGAGCACCTCGATGGCCATAGCGACATCCTGGTCTTGGACCTTGGCGTAATAGCAGGTGTGCTCTTTGGCTGTCAGGGCGTTGTGCTCACCACCGACCTGGTCAAAAGCGATCGCAATATCCAGTGCACTTCTGCGCGGCGTGCCCTTGAACAAGAGGTGCTCAAGAAAGTGGGTGGATCCGTAGGCCACCGAGTCTTCATCTCGTGACCCCACCGCGATCCAGAAACCAATGGAGGTGCTCAGCGCACCCGGAACCGACTCACTGAGAATCCGCAGCCCGCTGGGGTGAATCGTTCGCGAGACCGTGGCCTCCCCGCTGGCCTGGAAAGAGATTTCTGGAGTGAGCAGATCGAATTCGATACCGGGCGACATAGCGAACCCACACTAGCGGGTTAGTCCTAGGAAAGAGTCCGCTTAACGCCTGTGGGGCCAGGCACACGGCCTGACCCCACAGTGTGCGTAGAAGGACTAGGCCTTCTTCGCTGCGTTTACTGCGACCATTCCGAAACCAACCTTGTTGAGCACGTCAGCAATGACGTACACAATTGCGGCGATGGCAACGGCGGAGGACACATCAGCGCCGGAGAGCTTCATGAACTCTTCGGTCGCGGTGCCGATTGGGTAAATTGCCCAACCGAGCATCACGAAGTTACGCATGATCTTCACTGCCTTGGCAGCGTAGTCCGGCATTCCGTCGGTCTTGACCTGGAACACTGCGTAGACAATGTAGAGCCACGCAAGGCTGGAGATGACGAACCACACGATGGTGGACAATTCACCTTCCATGCCGACCTCACCGAGGTAACCGGTGACGATCATGACGATGTCGGCGATCACGATGCGGGTAACGAAACCCTTGGTGACGGCGCCGGCAATTGCCACAATCAGACCAAACTCAACGAGCAACAGAGGTGTCGTGAGCAGCCAGTCAATGTAGCGGTAGGGCATGGTGCCCTGAACTGCATCTGCAGAACCTGCGGCCTGGTCAAAGAATCCGACGATGTCGGTCATGATCCAGTACATGATTGCTGCGATGAAGGTAATTGCTCCTGCATAGGTTGCAGTGATGCGGTGCTCAGGCTTCAGGTCGCCTCTCTCCAGAACGAAGTAGAGGGTTCCCGCTGCCATAGCAACGAATCCGAGCATGAAGAATGCTTGCGTAATGCTAAGCAGATCCATGATTCTCCCTTGA
>JABJAO010000058.1 GCA_018666065.1 Microbacteriaceae bacterium
ATCATCACCGGCGAAGGCGAGGTTGCCTCAGCCGGTGATGTCGTCACTGTTCATTACGTTGGTGTGGACTACGAAACTGGAGAAGAGTTTGACTCTTCCTGGAGCCGCGGAGAATCCATTGAGTTTCCTCTCACCAGCCTGATTAAGGGATGGCAAGAGGGAATTCCGGGAATGCAGGTCGGTGGGCGCCGCCTCCTGGTCTGCCCTCCTGAATGGGCGTATGGCCCCACCGGGGGTGGGCACAGGCTCTCAGGGCGCACTCTGGTGTTCGCGATTGATCTTCTCGGCACCAGGTAGCGCCTCTGCCTTGTACCCTGGGGGAGTGAAGACCTTTGACTCCCTATACGCGGAGCTCACGTCGTTGAGCAATCTCCGCCCCGATGGCTCTGGAACCGTTGCCCTCCTAGACCAGGGCGTACACGCGATCGGCAAGAAGATTGTGGAGGAAGCATCTGAGGTCTGGATGGCAGCTGAACACGAATCTGCGCAGGCCTTGGCGGTTGAAATATCGCAACTGGTGTACCACCTTGAGGTCTTGATGGTGGCGAAGGGTATTACGCCTGAGGATGTGTACCGAGAGCTATGAGCAAACCTCTGCGTATTGCAGTGCCCAACAAGGGGACACTGTCTGAAAGTGCGAGCGCGATGCTCGTGGAGGCCGGATATGTCGGTCGGCGTGATCCGCGTGCTCTCACGGTTCCGGACCCACGCAACGGTGTGGAGTTCTTCTATCTTCGTCCCCGCGACATTGCGACCTACGTGGGCTCCGGTGCACTCGACGTGGGTATTACCGGGCGGGACCTTTTGCTTGATTCCGACACTCAGGCCCTCGAAGTTGAAGCACTGGGATTTGGGCACTCGACATTCCGGTTTGCCGGACCGGCGAGCATTAAGGACATTGCGCAGCTGGAGGGCAAGCGCGTTGCGACGTCCTATCCGCGTCTCGTGGGCAACTTCCTTTCCCACGCGGGAGTATCGGCCGACCTTGTCTCTCTCGATGGGGCAGTTGAATCAGCGGTCCGACTCGGAGTGGCGGATGCGGTCGCGGATGTTGTGTCCACTGGAGCCACCCTCAAAGCCCAGGGTTTGGAAATTTTTGGACCCGTAATTCTGGAATCTGAAGCTGTTCTCATTTCTGCCGACGCACAGGTTCCGGGGATTGAGACTCTGCGTCGCCGGCTGCACGGCGTGTGGGTCGCACAGCAATACGTGTTGATGGATTACGACCTCCCACAGGCTTTGCTTGAGGAGGCATCGCGCATCACACCGGGTCTCGAGTCACCGACGGTGTCGCCCCTGAGAGATCCTGCGTGGGTGGCCGTGCGAGCGATGGTTCCTCGTGACGACGCGAACCATGTCATGGATTCTCTCTATGACCTTGGAGCGCGAGCAATACTGGTGTCTGCCATTCACGCTGCTCGTATCTGATGTCGCTTGCAATCCGTGTAATTCCCTGTCTTGACGTCGACCGCGGACGCGTCGTGAAGGGTGTCAACTTTGACAACCTTGTCGACGCGGGAGACCCCGTGGAATTGGCGGCACTGTACGGCGAACAGGGCGCAGACGAGATTACGTTTCTCGATGTGACGGCAACCATCGACGACCGGCGAACAACGTACGACCTTGTCCGGCACACAGCGGAGAATGTCTTCATTCCCCTGACTGTCGGAGGGGGCGTTCGCTCGGTCCACGATGTCGGGCTGCTCCTCGAACACGGGGCCGACAAAATCAGCGTGAATAGCGCAGCGTTGGCAAACCCCGGCCTCTTGGACGAGATCGCAGCCCATTTTGGGAATCAGGTGTGTGTGATCTCTATTGATGCCAAACGGGACCCGTCGCTGCCCTCGGGTTTTGGTGTGACTACACACGGGGGACGCAAGAATGCCGGTATCGATGCCCTTGCCTGGGTAACGGAGGCCTGCGAGCGTGGTGCGGGGGAGGTCTTGCTCAACTCCATTGACGCGGATGGCACCAAGAATGGTTTTGATGTGGAAATGATCGACGCCGTGAGGGCCGTCACGAGTGTTCCCTTGGTCGCCTCCGGTGGAGCCGGGAAGGCCTCGGATGCAGTGGAGGCGTACCAGGCAGGTGCCGATGCGATCCTGGCAGCATCGATATTCCACCACGATAAGGTCACTGTAGGAGAGGTCAAAGCATCTCTTGCCGCTGTAGGAGCCGTAGTCAGATGACGCACGAATGGGTCGTTGAGGCCGAAGCTGGAATCGTGAGTACCTCGTCCTTCAATTCGGATGGGCTCATACCCGTCATCGTCCAAGACGTCGACTCGCGGGAGGTGTTGATGATGGCCTGGATGGATGCCGAAGCTCTCACACGAACACTGCGCGAGGGCCGCGTGACGTATTTCAGCAGATCTCGCCAGGAATACTGGCGAAAGGGTGATACCAGCGGGAATACGCAGCATGCCCGTCGAATCCGGGCGGATTGTGATGGAGATGTTCTGCTGATGGAGGTCGCTCAAGTCGGGGGAGCATGCCACACCGGTGAGCGCACGTGTTTTGACACCAACCACGCTGATGACTGAAACAACCCTCGAGCAGTTTCTCTCCGATGGTGCGACCCGGCGGATCACACCGGTGGTGCGCAGACTCTTCGCTGATAGCGAGACCCCCATGGGTTTGTATCGGAAGCTTTCCCGCGGTCCCGGATCTTTCCTGTTGGAGTCAGCTGATCAGGCCGGAAAGTGGTCGCGCTATTCCTTCCTCGGCGTCAGCGCGCACGGCACCCTCTGGGAGCACTCTGGCGCCGCCCAATGGCGTGATGCGGGTATGTCCCAGGAGGTAGCCTTTGGCGAAAGCCTTCCTGTGGAACCACTCGAGGCGCTGCGCGTTCTTCACCAGCGGTGGTTGTCGGAGCCGGTGGAAGGGTTGCCTCCCTTTGCTGGTGGTCTTGTTGGACACATCGGATGGGAGGCTGTCCGACACCTCGAAAAGCTGCCTGACGCGCCTCCTGCCACCTATGACGTCCCACCCCTGCATCTATCGCTTGTGCGGGATTTTGTCGCCTTCGACCATCGCTCCTCCGAGGTGGTTCTCGTTGCTCTCACCCATTCACTCGAGGGAGTATCGGAAGTCGACTATGCGGACGCGCTCGGTCGGCTCAACGACATGCATTCCGCATTGACTCAGCCCACCGCGTCCACGCTGCATCAACGAAGCGAGCCACCAGAACAGGCTCCCGTGCCCTCGATCAGCGAGCCAGACTTCCTGGAGATGGTCGCACAGGCGAAACGTCACATCGAGGATGGTGACGTCTTCCAGGTTGTCCTCTCCCAACAGTTTGATTTTGAGGTCAACGCCAGTCCTCTCGAGGTCTATCGGGTCCTTCGGTCCGTCAATCCCAGCCCCTACATGTATCTGCTGGAATGCGAGGACGCATCGGGTTCGGCCTACCAAGTTGTGGGTTCGTCGCCCGAGGCGTTGGTGACCGTTCAGCGCGGGCGGGTGTATTCCCACCCGATAGCCGGGTCCCGACCTCGCGGTGCAACGCCGGAGGCCGACCAGGAGTTTGCAGAGAGCCTGCTCGCGGATCGCAAAGAGCAGGCTGAACACCTCATGCTTGTCGACCTCTCGCGCAACGACCTGTCCAAGGTGTGTGCCCCCGGGAGTGTTGACGTCACCGAATTCATGCAAGTCGAGCGTTTTAGCCACATCATGCACCTGGTGTCCTCCGTGGAAGGGGATCTTGCTCAAGGGAAATCCGCCGTCGACGTGTTCCACGCAACGTTCCCGGCGGGCACTCTCAGCGGCGCTCCCAAGCCCCGCGCGCTTCAAATCATCGATGACCTCGAGCCCTGCCAGAGGGGGGTCTACGGAGGGGTAGTGGGATATTTCGGGCACACGGGCGATGCTGACCTCGCGATCACCATTCGCACGCTTTGGATGCAAGGCACACGGGCCGTAGTGCAGGCTGGAGCCGGGATAGTGGCGGACTCCGACCCGCACAGCGAGTTCATGGAGACCATTCACAAGGCATCCGCACCCGCTCGTGCGATTCGAATCGCTAACGCGCTCGAGCCGGATACACGATGAACCGTCTCCGCCACCTCTTCGCGGCCGTGGGCGTTCTCATCGCGGCCGTGGGCTCAGCGTCCACGTGGTGGGTTGTTCAGCTCGAAACGGGAGCTGTGATCGAGGTAAGCGGTGTTGACGCGAGTGCTCTGCTCTGGAGCGTGGGGGCGGTGGCTCTGGCTGCCTATGGATTGCAACTGCTGTTGCGGGGTGCGGCGCGGAGAGTGGTTTCGGGGCTTCAACTGCTGAGCGCTGGTGCATTCGTCGCAGTCACCTTTGTTGCATCCAGTGATCCCGTTCCGTCGGCCCTGGCCGGCATAACAGCCGCTACCGGCATCGCCGGCGCCGACGCTCTCGCTCTCGTCGCTTCGGTCACGATCAGCTATTGGCATGTCTCGGCCGCGATTGCCGGGGTGCTGGTGGGACTCTCAGGCCTGGCAGGAGTGACAGCACAGGACGCGCCCAAAGCCCAGGAGCGATTCGAGCGAAGTCGTTCCCAGGGTTCGAGCGACGACAGTGTGTCAGCATGGGATGCGTTGACTGAGGGCGTTGACCCTACGCAACGGTAAGCTGTCGATAAGAATCGAGAAGGAGAACCGATGAACCCCGCGTCTGACCCCGGACATGGCGACTCACCTGCCGCGTGGACGGCAGTGACCGTGATGATTGCAGCACTCTCGGTAGGGACAGTCGCGTTCTATCTTCAGGTGTGGTGGCTTGTCATCGCCAGTGCAGTTGCGACACTCGTGGGTTGGGGACTCGGTTTCGTGCTTTCTGCCATGGGTTGGGGAGTTCGCGGGCCAAAATTCCAGCCCAAGGAGCACGCATAGGTGCTAGAGGGCCTGTATTCGGGAGCTCGTGAGGACGCGGAAAAACGGGAGGCTCTTGAGCCGCTGGACACACTTCGTGTCCGCGCTGAGAAGGCCCCAGGGCCGCGAAGCCTCGCAGGTCTTGTTCCGCGAGACACCGTGCACATCATTGCCGAAATCAAGCGCAAAAGTCCCTCCAAGGGAGCGCTATCCGAGATTCCGGACCCGGTCGACCTAGCACTCGCGTATGAACGCGGGGGAGCGAGTGTGATCAGCGTTCTCACAGAAGGGCGCCGGTTCGGGGGATCGCTTGAGGATTTGCACGCAGTCTCCCAGGCCGTCTCTATCCCGGCTCTCCGGAAAGATTTCATCTCGAGTGAGTATCAAATTGTGGAAGCGCGTGCGTGTGGAGCTGACCTGGTACTGCTCATCATGGCCGGTCTCAGCGACGACGAGGTCGGACACCTTTTGGGCGTTACGCGATCGTGGGGAATGGAAGCACTCGTGGAGACCCACTCTGAAGAGGAAGTCACACGAGCGGTCGCCGTCGGGGCCCTGTTAATCGGTGTTAACGCGCGCGATCTCTCCACATTTGAACTGGACACGACGCTGTTCGGGAGGCTTCAGGAGGCCATTCCTTCGGGAGTCCTGAAGATTGCTGAATCCGCCGTGGTGAATTCTCAGGATGTGACGCGCTACCGTGAGCAAGGTGCGCACGCCGTTCTCGTGGGCGAAGCGCTCGTTACGGGCGTTGATCCCGAAAACCAAGTAAAGGAGTTCGTCGCGGCATGACCCAGTCACTGCGGGAGGTCTCAGGGCCCTATTACGGCGAGTTCGGAGGACGTTACGTCCCCGAGTCGCTCATCCACGCTCTGGATGAGCTCGAAAAGGCCTATCTGACGGCGAAAGCCGACCCAGCGTTCGCTGCAGAGCTCGCGCAGCTGCACGCGACGTACACCGGGCGCCCATCCATCATCACGGAAGCTCACCGGTTTGCGGAGCACTGTGGGGGTGCGCGAATCTTCCTGAAACGCGAAGATCTCAACCACACGGGCAGTCACAAGATTAACAACGTTCTCGGACAGGCTCTCCTGGCGAAGCGGTTGGGCAAGACGCGACTCATTGCGGAGACCGGTGCTGGACAGCACGGTGTGGCCACCGCGACCGCAGCCGCACTGATGGGTATGGACTGCGTTGTCTACATGGGAGAAGTCGATACGGAGCGCCAGGCTCTCAATGTTGCGCGAATGCGTCTCCTCGGGGCCGAGGTGCACGCGGTTACGACGGGGTCGCGAACGCTCAAGGACGCCATCAATGACGCGATGCGCGATTGGGTTTCCCACGTCGACAACACCCACTACCTTCTTGGAACAGTGGCGGGGCCGCACCCGTTCCCCCTGATTGTGCGAGATTTTCACTCGATCATAGGAACAGAAGCGCGTCAGCAGATGCTTGACCTCACGGGATCGCTTCCCACCGCCGTCACAGCATGCGTGGGTGGTGGCAGTAACGCCATGGGGATATTCCATGCGTTCCTGGACGATCCTGGTGTCCGTTTGGTCGGTTATGAAGCAGCGGGCGATGGTGTCGACACCCCGCACCACGCCGCGACTATCTCGCGGGGGAAGCCTGGAATGTTGCACGGGGCGCGATCCCTGGTGCTTCAGGACGAAGATGGGCAAACCATCGAATCGCACTCAATCTCCGCAGGTTTGGACTATCCGGGTATCGGTCCAGAGCACGCGTGGCTCGCGTCGATTGGCCGGTGCGAATACGTTCCGATTACCGACGACCAAGCCATGCAAGCGCTGCGATTGCTCAGCCAAACAGAGGGCATCATTCCCGCGATTGAGACGGCCCACGCCCTCGCCGGGACCCAACTTCTCGGCAGAGAGCTCGGTGCTGAGGCAACCATTCTCGTGTCGCTCAGCGGGCGCGGCGACAAGGACATGGAGACGGCAGGTCGGTATTTCAATTTGCTGGGCTCGTCCTCGGACGAACGATGAGTGGCGTGAGTGTCAAGGACACCATTGCCCGCTGTAAATCTGAGGGTCGGGGAGTTCTCGTTGCGTATTTGCCCGCGGGGTTCCCCAGTGTCGCCGAGAGCGTTGACGCTGCGAAGGCCGCGTTAGAGGCCGGTGCCGACATCCTCGAGTTCGGCGTCCCCTACAGCGATCCCGTGATGGACGGGGTGGTCATTGCTGAGGCCACCCAGAAAGCTCTGGAGGCCGGCTTCAAGCTCAAGGATTTGTTCACTGCGATAGCTGACATCACGAGCTCGACGGACAAACCCGTTCTCGTGATGACCTATTGGAACCCCGTCGTTCAGTACGGAGTCGACAGGTTCGCCCACGATCTCAAAGCTGCAGGCGGGGCAGGACTGATTACCCCTGACCTCATCCCTGACGAGGCGGCGGAATGGATGGATGCGGCCACGCGGCACGGTCTGGAAAATGTGTTTCTGGCAGCTCCGTCCTCGAGCGACGAGCGCCTCCGGCGTGCAGCCGAACAGTCCCACGGATTCGTCTACGCGGTGTCCACCATGGGCATCACCGGCACTCGAGACGACGTCGATAGCGCCGCAAAGACCCTCGTCGAGCGTCTCTACGCCAATGACGCCTCCGAAGTGTGTGTGGGCCTCGGAATTTCCAGTGCCGAACAGGTTCGCGACGTTGTGTCTTTTGCTGATGGCGCGATCGTCGGGTCCGCGCTTGTTCGCGCGCTTGCTGACGCCGGGCCTTCGGGTGTCGCTACGCTGGTGGCAGAGCTTCGCACGGGCACACCCCGGGCATAATCGCCGCAACGAGAGGTAATCATGAACCCCGACGGAATCCCCAGCCCGCCATCGCAGTGGCGCTCGTTCAACATCGGAGAGTGGTTGAGAGACCTCGGTTTGGACTGGTTCACGCTCAATCTCGTCATCAACGCCTACGCGGCGTTCATCCTTATCGGGATTGGGGTGGCGTTGTGGCTGACCAACCGCCGTCTTGTCGCGAGAGGCGCTGAGCCCTGGGTGGTACTCGATATTGCTCTCTGGGCCGTCCCCCTGGGGATTCTTGGTGGCCGCCTCTATCACGTGGCCACCCACCCAGCCGATTACTTTTATGAAGGGGCCGACCTGCTCCGAATTTTCTATGTCTGGGAGGGCGGTCTGGCAATTCTGGGCGCGGTTTCCCTAGGCGCCGTGGGTGCGTACATTGGCGCCCGCAGTGCCGGCTTGCGTTTTAGCGCGTACGCGGATGCCCTTGCCCCAGGGTTGCTGCTCGCGCAGGGCATTGGTCGCACAGGCAACTACTTCAACCAGGAGCTGTTTGGCGCGCCCACAGATCTCCCGTGGGGTTTACAGATTGACCGTCCCAACTCTGCAATCCCTGTTGGGTTGCCCGATGACACCCTTTTCCACCCCACGTTCGCATACGAGATGCTCTGGAATCTCCTGGGAGCACTGGTGCTGATATGGGTGGGTCGCAAGTTGTCGCTGCAGTGGGGGCGCCTGTTCGCTCTGTACCTCGTGTGGTACGGAATCGGACGTGCCTTCCTCGAGACGATTCGACTCGACCCTGCTGAACTCATCCTCGGGGTGCGAGTGAATGTGTGGGGCGCACTCCTTGCCATCGTCCTCGGCATCGCCCTCTACGTCCGACAGGGACGCAGACACCCTGGGGCAGAGCCTGGTCCATACCTGCCAGGACGAGAGTGGAAGCCCGAGTCTGAGGTACACTCGGAGGACGATTACTTTTCCCTGGATGACGTTGACGTCGACATGGAAAAGCCCGCGGGTCGTC
>JABJAO010000034.1 GCA_018666065.1 Microbacteriaceae bacterium
AAGCCCGCCATCACCTCATCGAGGATCATGAGAATTCCATACCGATCGCACAGCTGACGCACTCCGGCGAGATATCCGGCGGGGGGAACCATTATTCCCGCGGTTCCCGGCACGCTTTCGAGCAGGATGGCCGCAATCGTGTCGGGACCTTCGGATTGAATCACGCGCTCCAGGTGGTGGAGGGCTCGCTCGCATTCCTGCGCTTCACTATCCGACCAAAACTCGCTGCGGTAGAGGAAGGGGCCAAAAAAGTGCGCGTGGTGGGTGGCGTATTCGTTGGGCTGACGGCGCCAATCCCCGGTGGCCACAATCGCCGCGCCGGTGTTGCCGTGGTAGCTGCGATAGGTCGAGAGAACCTTGTTCTTCTTGGTAAACAGCCTCGCAGCGCGAATGGCGTTCTCGATCGCGTCCGCACCACCATTGGTGAAGAACACTTTCTGGAAATCGTCTCCCGCCAGTTCCACAATCGCGCTCGCCGCCTCCACCCGAGGCCGTGACGAGAAGGCAGGCCCCACCGTCGCCAGCGTGGCTGCCTGCTCCTGGATTGCTTTCACCACGACGGGGTGGGAGTGCCCAATGTTGGTGTTCACCAGTTGGCTGGAGAAATCAAGATACTTCTCGCCCTCGGTGTCATAGACATACATGCCCTCGGCATGGTCCACCATCATCGGAGCCACGGTCCCCTGAATGGACCAGGAGTAGAAATTATGGGCCCGATCGAGCGCTTTGAGCTCTGCGGTTTCCTTCAACTCAGACACGTCTTCTCCTTGATAGTTCCGAGCAATTCCCGGCGCGGTGAGAACAGACTAGGGCAACTCGGTCTTGGCCAGATACTCAGCCACGGCAGGGGGAACATAGGGCGAAACATCCCCGCCTAACGCCGCCACCTGGCGCACTAACGAGCTCGACACATGGGCGTTGGCGGGGTGGGGAAGCAAGAAGATTGTTTCCACCCCGGCGAGGTCCCTGTTGACAATTGCCATCGGCTGCTCGTAGGCGACATCGACCTGGGACCGAATGCCTTTCACCAGGACGCGTGCCCCCACATCGGTGCAATAGTCGACAAGGAGACCCACGCTCCAGGAACTAATGACGAGCTTTCCGCGTATTCCCGCCTGCGCGATGGCCTGCTCGAGCAGCGTCACACGCTGGGCAATCGGAAACATCGCCTCTTTGCCGGGGTTGTGCACGACAACGACGTGTACCTCATCGAAAAGACCCGCAGCACGCTCAATCACGTCAAGGTGACCGAGGGTGACAGGGTCAAAAGAACCGGGAACAACAGCGACAGTGCTCATGAAATAAGCCTAGCGAGCTGAATGTTTCCAGCGCATCACGCAGCTCCCCTAGTTCTTTTCCAGATAGTCCTCAGAGCTGGCATCGAGCCTGGCTTGAATAGTGGCCGCCAACACCGGGTGCGCGGCGAGCTCGGGGTCCTCGCTCAGAATTCTCTCGGCATACTCCCGAGCCGTGTCAATGAGGTCCGCATCACTGGTCACGCGAACAAGTTTCAGGCTGCTGCGTCGACCCGATTGGCTAGCGCCCAGCACATCTCCTTCGCGGCGCAACTCCAGGTCTTTGGCAGCAAGGTCAAAACCATCCAGTGTTTCCGCCACTGCCTCCACTCGGGCCCTGGCGGTGCTGCCCACCTCCGCATGGGTGACCAGTAAACAGGTTCCCGCGTGCTCACCCCGCCCCACTCGACCACGCAACTGGTGCAACTGGCTCACCCCAAAGCGATCGGCATCGAGGATGACCATGATGGAGGCATTGGGAACATCAATTCCCACCTCAATCACGGTCGTGGCAACAAGAACATCGATATCTCCAGCTCCAAAGGCGTGCATGACCGCGTCTTTCTCGGCGGTGGGCACACGACCGTGGATGGCCTCCACCCGCAACGACGCGAACTCGGGGAGACTGCGCACCATCGGCAGAATGTCTTCAACACTCGCCCGGGGAACCTGCGGGACACCCTCAGCTTCGTCCTCGTCCTCGAGGTCGCCCTCTTCGTGAACTTGGGCCGAAATTGCCGAGGCCACCACAAACGCTTGGCGACCCTTTGCTACTTCCTCAGCGATGCGAGCCCAGACCCGCGGATACCAGGTGGGGTGATCCGCTAATGCCACAACGTGGGATTCAATGGGGGATCGCCCCTTCGGGAGATGGCGAATAGTCGAAACGTCTAAATCGCCAAAGACAGTCATCGCCACGGTTCGAGGAATCGGTGTTGCGGTGAGGACGAGAACGTGGGGGTGGCTGCCTTTCAGGCGCAGCGCGTCTCGCTGATCAACTCCGAATCGGTGTTGCTCGTCGATGACCACTAGCCCGAGGTCGGCAAACTGGACAGAATCTCCCAAAAGGGCGTGCGTTCCCACAACGAGCGACGACGCACTCGAGGCGGCGGCGAGCAACGCTTTCTTTCGCTCGGTCTGGCCGAGTGCCCCCGTGAGAAGAACGGGTTTCAGCGTTGCTGCCATCTCCGGGCCCAGAGTGGCAACCAGCGATCGAAAGTGTTGGTTAGCCAAAACCTCCGTGGGCGCCAAGAGTGCCGTTTGGCCTCCTGATTGGGCCACGGTGACAATCGCGGTGGCAGCCACCACCGTC
Organism: Microbacteriaceae bacterium; assembly: GCA_018666065.1. Classification (GTDB taxonomy): domain Bacteria; phylum Actinomycetota; class Actinomycetes; order Actinomycetales; family Microbacteriaceae; genus Pontimonas. The sequence continues at coordinate 2,608 of JABJAO010000034.1, forward strand.
TTTCCAGACCCCACTTCTCCCTGGACGAGTCGATTCATGGGGTGACCACTGGCCATGTCCTGGTGAATGTCATCGACCACAGCGACCTGGTCCTCTGTGAGGGAAAACGGCAACCCCGTCACAAACGCAGCAGTCATACCTCCGGGTGTGCGCGGCGTGCTCTGCACTGCAGCGTTGCGCACGCGCCTGCGAACCAAAGCGGTTTGCAGCACGAGTGCTTCCTGGAAACGCAGAGTGTCTCTGGAGCGTTGCCAGTCCGCCTCTTCTGTCGGACGGTGAATTTTCTCGAGAGCGTCCCGGAAATCCAGGAGCCCTTCTGCCTCACGAATCTCGGCGGGAATGGGGTCGGGCACGTCCTCCAGGACGTCCAGCAGGATGCCGATGGATTTCGCTAACTGCCAGCTGGCCAGCGTGGAAGTCGCCGGATAGAAAGGAATGGGCCTCTTCGCCCATTCCTCGCTGCTCTGGGCCATGACATCCTCATCGGAAAATAGTTCGTAGTCCGGGTGGGCGAGCTGTCGCTCCCCCCGATAGGCGCCAACTTTGCCGGCAAACATTCCCCTCGCGCCAGGAACAAGGTCCTTTTGTCGCCACGCTTGGTTGAAAAACGTCAGTGTGACAAGCCCTGTGCCATCGGTAATGACGACCTCGAGCACAGACCCGCGCCGCTGCCTCATCGAGCGCTGGCCTGCGGAGACCACCTCTGCGACCAGGGTGACCTGCTCACCGAGGGGAACCCCCGCGATCGAGGTCAGCTCACCGCGCGTGGCATAACGCCGCGGGTAGTGGCCCAGGAGATCGCCCAGAGTGGAATACCCAAACGCTTTCGACAGAGCCTTCTGGGTGCGGTCCCCCAGAAGCCCCTGCAGTTTGGTCTCTAACCCGACGCTCACACCCTCACGCTATCGCCTGGCACCCACCCTCAGCCCAAAGCCCGCTAGCGTTGTCGAATGACCAGAATCATCGCTGGAGAGGCAGGTTCTCTGCGCCTAGCGTCCCCGCACCGGGTCACACGTCCCACCTCGGATCGAGTCCGAGAAGCCATCTTTTCGAGGCTCGAATCCCTCACAGATCTGGAGGGAGCCAGCGTTCTGGATCTCTTTGCAGGAACAGGCGCGCTCGGGCTCGAGGCTGCATCCCGGGGCGCTGCCGCCGTGTGGCTGGTGGATAACCATCCAGGAGCCCACACAGTGGTGTCTACCAATACCGCTCTCGTGGCCAAGCCGCTCAGCCACGCTCCTCGCCTGAGCGCCACCAAGGCGAGCGTTGCTGTATTTCTCGAGTCCACGCCTCCGGCGTCGATGACGATTGTGTTTTTGGACCCGCCGTATGACTATTCCGCTGCAGCGCTGGATGACCACCTGGTGACCCTGCGTTCGTGGCTCGCACCCGATGCCATCGTGATGGTGGAGCGGGCCACCAAAGGTGTTGCGCCAACATTTCCCGAGGGCTATGACCCTCTTGCGCCCAAGGCGTATGGCGATACGACGGTCTATTGGGCTCGGTTCAGAAACGGGTCCCAGCCGCCTGCGTGAGGGTTGAGCTGCTGCCCCGCCAGAAACACACCAGGTTCCCCTGGACCAACGCGACCAATGAGTCGAAACCCTTCCGGGATAGCGGCATCGGGAGGGAACGTGGCCAGAAGCCCGTGGTCTTCTCCCCCGGCAAGCGCGTCCTCATCAAGCCCCGCAGCAGCATCGAGCTCGATCGACACTCCACTGGCGTGGGCGAGACGAGACGCGTCGAGGACTAAACCATCAGAAATATCCATCATGGCGCTCGCACCCGCTCTCTGCGCGGCAGGTCCCAGGTGCAGCGGTGGGACGGGGCGGAGGTGATGCCCAACAGCGCGGTCGCTCATTACCAAACCCGCAATCAGCATCTCGTCATCGCCGGCGGCCTGTAGTTTCCTTAGGCCCTGGTGCGAGAGCCCCAGCTCACCGGCCACACACACCACATCTCCCGCCCTAGCACCCGATCGGGTCACCGGGGTGCGACCCTCCATCGTGCCCAGCACCGTTACCGCGAGCGTGAAGACCTCTGATCGTGACAGGTCGCCGCCGAAAACCCCAGCACCCGGTGTCAAGGTCTCAATACCCTGGGCGAAGCCCTCTGCCAGTCCCACCAACATCCGCAGTGGGGTGTGCGCAGGAACAGCGACCGCAATCTCAAAGCCGATTACCACTCCGCCCATGGCAGCAATGTCGGCTGCATTGCTGGCAATGGCTTTGAAGCCGACATCTTTGGGGCTTGACCACTCGAAGCGGAAATCGGGACCCTCCACCATCATGTCTGCTGAGATCAACACCCCAGAATCGGGAAAGCGCACGTGGGCCGCATCATCTCCGGGCCCGAGAACAGCTGCCGAACTCTGAGGCAGCAGGGGGAGCACCATCGCGAGGCTGGCGTTCTCGCCAATATCTCCCACCAGCGAGTCCAGAGACGGTAAGGATTCACTCATGCCCACCACGCTAGCCTGAGCGCGTGAAAGCTGCAGTGTTGGTTCAGACCACCCTCGCGCTCGCAGGCGTGGGGCTTCTGGCCTCGTGCGCGCCGATGGTGGCGCTGGAGCCCGCAGATGCTGCCAACGCTCCGGAGTGCGCCAACATGATGGTGCGCCTGCCAGACTCCGTTGCCGAACTTCCTCGACGCACCGTCAACGCTCAATCCACTGCAGCCTGGGGTAACCCGGTGGCAGCAATTGTGCGCTGTGGTGTGCCCAGCCCACCGCCGTCGGCTCTGCCGTGTTTCACCGTGGAGGGTGTGGATTGGCTGCGCGATGACAGCGATGCTCCCAACTTTGTGTTCACCACGTACGGGCGTGACCCCGCCACAGAGGTCGTCGTGGATTCCGATGCCGTATCGGGAACATCGGTGCTGCGAGATATTGCGCGAGCCGTGGGGAGCCAGTCGGCGCCCCTGGCGCAGTGCCTCGACCCGGCCAGTGTCGTGGACTAGCCCCGGGGTCCATCCAAACCGACAAGTTTTCCGGCAATGCCACCGGCC
>JABJAO010000084.1 GCA_018666065.1 Microbacteriaceae bacterium
CCTCAGACCCACCGGGGAGCTCTCGAACCTGAGCGGTCAGGTCAATGCGGTTGGTCACCGGCAATCCGTTGAACCGCGTCACCACGTCACCGGCACGAATGCCTGCTCGCGCTGCCGCACCGCCGGGGGTCACGCTGTCAATGTAGGCACCGGTCACCGTCGCCGAGGCCACAGAACTAGCATCAGTCACCAGAGCGCCAAGCAGTCCATGACTGGCCACTCCCGACTCGATCAGCTCATTCGCCACCCGGAGGGCAAAGTTTGAAGGAATCGCGAATCCCAGCCCGATACTTCCCGAACCCTGCCCACCGGTCGAGGCAATCGCGACGTTGACTCCGATGAGCTCACCGGAGGTGTTGAGAAGTGCCCCTCCCGAGTTTCCGGGGTTAATGGAGGCATCCGTTTGAATCACCGGCAACGAGATGGTCTGGCCGATGGCGACTCCGCCGGGAAGATCAAAATCAAATTGCCCATCCTCTTCGCCTGGAGCTTCTGAGGCACCCACGGTGATGCTGCGGTTAATCGCGGAGATGATTCCGCTGGTGACGGTGCCGGGTAATCCGAGCGGCGCCCCAATGGCAATGGTTTCATCGCCCACGTTGAGTGCATCGGAATCGCCGGCGCTGATCACGGGGAATGGGCCATCTCCGGCAATTTTGATGACCGCGATGTCTGAGAGTGTGTCTCTGCCGACCACTTCGGCGCTCAGCAGGCGACCATCTGAGGTCGTCACTCGAATTGCGGGTTCTTCAGTGCCAATCGAGACCACGTGGGCGTTGGTCATGACGTGACCCTCGGCAGAAATAATGACCCCTGAACCACTGCCCGCGCCTGCCGCACCGGCAACCTCAATGGTGACCACCGAGGGCATTGCACTCGCTGCCACTGCGGTAATTTCACTCGCGTCAGCAGGGGCGTTGACGGTAATAGTTTGTGGGCTTTGTACCCCGGGGGATACCAATCCGCGGGACGAAAGGTTCCAGATTGCGAATGCGCCTCCCGCGGTTCCGCCGAGCAAACCGCCGACCAGCAGCGCTGCGGTGACGAAAACTCCCAGAGTTTTCGCGCGTCGTGCGTCTGCCGCTTGGGCTCGCACCTGGGAGCGGGTGTGACTATCGGCGACGCCGGAATAGACGGCCGGAGAAAAAGGTGAGATTTTTGCGGGGGCCTGAGCTGCCGGCTCTGGCGCAGGGCTAGCGGGTGAAGAATCAGCCTCACGGTCCGCAGCAGGAGTATCGGAGGTTTCCGCGCCAGCGGGCTCAACCACCTCGGGCTCCGCGGCCTTGTCAGGCTCAGGAGTGTGATTGCGTTCCGTCACGTCGGATGTCCTTTCCACGGGCTCCAGTGTGGGCGAGAAACCTGAGGGACACCCTCAGCAACCCCTAACGATACCTGGTGAGTTCCCTAACATCTCCCGGCAACGAGAGACTCTGACTGACAGCCTTTATTCACCAACAGTGGCGTCACGCTGAGGACGTCAACGGTGCGGGATCCAGCGGTCCGCGTGAGCTCCCCGGGAAGAGCTACCCACGCGCCCCCGCCGAATCGATAGGACGCCCGGTAGGTGATCGACAGAGACACCGTATACACACCTGAGGATTGATAGGTGTGCGACGTGGCCGTCGCGCTGAATTGGCGGGCTCCCCAGGACGCTCCCGCATTCGTCGTTGACCGCGCGGTTCCATCCCCATACGACCAGTAATACGACACGGGAGTAAATGTCACCTCGATGGGCCATCCCAGAAGCTCACCCATTTCTGTGGTCGCGCCTGCCGTGGAATAGATATTCATCGGCAGGTGAGGAAGGCTCCAGCCGGCTGGTTCGAGGACGAAGTTCGGGGAGCCTGGAGCAAACTGGGCAACATCGCTGAGCGTCTGCGGGGGCGTGGGATCCTGGGGCTCACTCGACTCTTTCGAGGGAGACAGTCCTCGACAGAGTCCTGCGATCTTGACTTCACAATTCGCTGACCCCAGAACAGGGTCTCGCGGAGGCGGTGGGGTCCATCTGTTCCAGCTCCCCCCGGAGGTTCCCCCGGTCCCAGGCTGTATCTGGGTTCCATAGATGCTGACACCGCCGGCGCCAACCGACCCTCCGACAGTGGTGCACTGACCACCCGAGCGATCGGCGTGGGTGCATTCGGACGCAATGGCTGGTGTGGGTGCGCCCCACACCAGCACGGCGGCGATGAACGCGCTCACGCTAGGTCTTATTCGCACGGATACACTCCCCACCACGGTTCGGAGCTAGCGAGAGCGAGAGAGCCCATGGTGGGACCTTCAAACCAGAACACCACCGCCTCAGGCGATCCCCACGACACTCCGGGTGTCGTGAGAAAAGCCTCAATCTCAGCCCACTGGGCCTCGGCTCCCTCGAAATCCTCATAGTGGGGGTGCCAGTCCCAGACACTCTCGGGGGGATCGGGTGTGTCGATGGGGACAACGAATAGGTCCGTGCCATCAACACAGGCGATGACGCCCACCTCAATCGTGTTCGCCGGTGTCCGGCGGGCACTCTGAACGAGCATCGTCGAGACGGAACTCGCTCCGACGGTGCGAAGGTTCTCGTCCTGGAAATATTCGAATCCGTCCACTTCCGAGGACCACCACTCCGGGGTGACCAACTCCCTCATCGGTTCACTCTGTCCACCACCCTGAGCTGTAATCGATTCCGACACCTGGATATAGCGCCTCAGGGCATCCTCCGATGCATCCCGAGCGTCTTCGAAGAATCCCTCAGGCACTCCCCCGGGAACATGACCGAGCAGAAGAGCGTCGGGAGCGCTGTCCGACCCGGGGGCCACGCTCTCGCGGTCAACAAATTGGCAACCGCCCAGCGCCAGAATCGGAACGACGAGGAACACAAGGGACTTCATCCCGAGAGTGTAAAAAGATGCGCGCTATCGCCGAGGATTCTTTCCACAGGCCACGCGGGCTTAGAGCGGGGTGACCCCCAGGCGCCTCGCCGAGGCCATTGGGTTTGCCGCGCGCGCCGCGGTCACCAATTCTCGCTCGAGTGTCACGTGCACACGCTCAGGTCCACTGCCTGCCCGTCCGATCGAGACCCCTGCGGGCGCGATGGCGTGGGAGTGCCCCACACCGTGAGGCATGGGGTGGTCTGCGGCGAGGACGAACGCTTGAGACTCGATGGCCCTCGCTGCCAGCAGAGTGTCCCACTGGTGGACTTTGTTATCCCCGGGAACCCATTGCGCAGGCGTGATGATGACGTCAACGCCGGCATCTCCCAGTCGCCTGGAGACTTCGGGAAATCGGAGATCGTAACACGCCATCATGCCCAGGGAGAACCCCTCACAGGCGAACACTTCCGCGCTGCCCAGAGAACCTGGGCTAATCCACTGGGATTCGCTGGCCCCAAACGCGTCGTACAGGTGGATTTTGTCCGCTCGGGCGAGGATTCCCTCGGGGCCCACCGCAACTTGGGTGTTGACCGGCTTGGGTGAATCCGCCACGCTTCGCAGCATGCCCGCCACAATGATTATTCCCGCGTGCTCGCGGCTGAGGGCCCGAAGTCCGGTGACGAAATCACCATCCTCGCGCTCGGCACTCGATGCCCATTCGGGGCCAAATTCAGGATTGAACGCGTGGGAGTATTCCGGAAACACGACCAGCTGAGATCCCGCGAGCTGAGCCTGTGCGACGAGGGGACCCATCGCGGCGAGGTTTTCTGCGACCGTCGACGCCGGCGCGTACTGCGCGATGGTGACACTCAGTGAGGACATGCACCAAGCCTAAGCGGGAATGACAAGACCCCTTCCGAAGAAGGGGTCTTGTAGTGGTTGCGGGGGCAGGATTTGAACCTACGACCTCTGGGTTATGAGCCCAGCGAGCTACCGAACTGCTCCACCCCGCGGCGAAGCACCCATCGTAACACGCTCAGACTCGGGGCGTCTCCCTACTGTTCGCTCAGCACCAGCGCTCTGGAGAGCGCATCGGTGAGACGCTGGTCCGCTTCCGCTGCGGCGACCAGGTCATTAGCCCGGTATGCAGCCTCACGGTCCACCAGTGCCTGGCGAGCGTCCGCGAGGGCTGCTTGCAGCGCTGTCGAGATCACAACACCGGTCCCTGAGTCACCCTCAGCGCCGCCATCGGTGACAGCATCGGGAGCAGGAGCAGGGGCGGCGGGTTCCGCTGGAGTCTCAAGCCCAGTGCCCGTGCCGTCGGAGTCTCCCGCTTCAGCACCGGAGTCTCCGCCGAAGAGGGCGTCGAGTGCTTGGTCAAGAGTGTCCTCGAAGGCAATCTTCTCGCCGAAGGACACGAGGATTTTGCGCAACAGCGGGTAGGAGGTATCTCCTGTGGAGCGGACATAGACCGGCTGCACATAGAGCAGACCCTCACCGACGGGCAGCGTCAAGAGGTTTCCCGAGATAACTTCGGTTTGACCTTGACGCAGCAAGTTCAGCTGTTGACCGACGTTGGCATCGGAGTCAAACTGAGCTTGAACCTGTCCGGGACCTGGCACGGTTGTCTGCTTAGGCAAGCGCAACAGGGTCAGCTGGCCGTAGTCATCGCCGTAGTCCGAATTCGCCGCCAGGTATCCATAGAGGACGTTCCGTGAGGCCTCTCCCGTGGCGCGCGGAATAAACGTCGAGTACAGAGAGAACGACGGACTGTCAGACCCAGGTACCTGCATGGTCAGGTAGTAGGCGGGCTGAAGCCTCGGGGCTGCCGGGTTCGAGATGGGGTCGTTGGGTGTAACCCACTCGTCTTCACTGGAGTAGAAGGTTCCCGCATCTGTCACGTGGTAGGCGCCAAGAATATTGCGCTGCACCTTGAACAAGTCAGAGGGGTAGCGCACGTGATCGAGCAACTGTGCAGACATCTCGTCCTGGGACTTGAGGCTTGCGGGGAACACCTTGTTCCAGGCGCTCAACAGGGGGTCCTCGTCGTCCCACGCGTACAGGGTAACCGCGCCGGAATAGGCGTCCACGGTGGCTTTGACGGAGTTTCGCATGTAGTTCACGGTGTCGAAGGCCAACTGGGGAGTCGGGCGGTACGTGTCAGCAATGGCCTCAGACACCTGAACGGGTGTCGAGTAGGGGTAATCCGCTGAGGTGGTGTACCCATCAACAATCCAGACAAGACGACCGTCCACGACTGCGGGGTAGGGGTCATTATCGAGCGTCAAGTAGGGCGCAACCTTGCCCACGCGAGTCGCGGGGTGGCGGTCGTAGAGCACCTGGGAGTCACTCGAAATGGCGTCCGAGAGGATGATCTGCTCCGACTGGAACTTCAACGCATACAGCAGCTGCTTGAAGAGGTTGTCGAGCTTCGGGCCACCATCTCCACTGAAGGTGTAGGTGGCGTTGTTCTCGTTACCCTCTCCGCCGGAGGGGAAATCGAGCTCGAGAGCTGTGGAGCCCTCGGGCCCACCAACAATGGAGTACTCGGGCGAATTCTCACCAAAGTAAATGCGCGGTTCGTAGTCTCCCAGAGTGCCGGAAACGGGGATGCCTGACTCGATGAATCGGGGTTGGCCATCCTCGGTGCGCTGGTTTCCATACGCCGCAACAAGCCCGTAACCGTGCGTGTACACGATGGTGTTGTTGTACCAGGACTGTGAGTTCAGCCCATCGAGGTTGATCTCGCGCACAGCCAACACGGTGTCGGTGCGCTCGCCATTGACGTCATAACGTCCCACGTCCAAGTAGGTCGGGAAGCGGTAGTACTGGCGGAACTGTTCCAACTGAGCAAACGCGTCCGTCACGAGGGCCGGGTCAATGATGCGGATGTTGGCCGTCGTTTCGGCGTCCTCGCGCAGCGCACCGGCG
>JABJAO010000055.1 GCA_018666065.1 Microbacteriaceae bacterium
GATCTCCCCCGCGCGGACCTCAATATCCACACCATTAACGCCGGGGGCACGAATTCCCTCGGCCCGCAACACAACGTCGCCGAGTTTCACCTCGCGACGGGATTGAAGGTCAAGCTTCAACTCACGCCCCACCATCTGATCAACAATGCCCTCGGGAGAGGTGTCAGCAACGGAGGACTCCATGACTTTCTGGCCATCACGCAAAATTGTCACGTTGTCACAGATCCGAATTACCTCCGGAATCCGGTGGGAAATATAGATGATCGACATTCCCCGTGCCGCGAGGCGCTGCAACATGTTCAACAAATAGTCGGTTTCTGCCGGAGTGAGTGTTGCGGTTGGTTCGTCCAAAATGAGGACTTTGGGCTTCCGGGCAACGGCGCGCGCAATTTCGACGAACTGGCGCAGGGCAACAGAAAGTCGCGAAATTCTCTCGTTGAGGTCAACAGAAACCCCGATTTCTTCGAGGGCCTCCGCGGCGATGGCTTCGAGCTCCCTCGACTTGGTAAACCCAAAGCGAGTGGGCGCATACCCAAGAAGAATGTTCTCTGCGACGGTCATCTCGGGTACAAGACTCAGTTCCTGGTGAACGAGTGCGATGCCAGCGGCAATTGAGTTCTTAGCTCCCGTTTCGAGCGACTTGCCGTTGACGAGAACTTCCCCGCTGTCCTGAGCGATAATTCCTGCCAAAACGCGCATCAGAGTGGACTTACCCGCGCCGTTTTCTCCCACCACCGCGTGAATCTCTCCCTCACGGACGGCAAGAGAAACGTTATTGACCGCGACTGCGCCGCCGAAACGTTTCACGATTCCGCGCGCCTCAATCACAACATCTCCACTCTGACTCGCTTGTGGGGTCATTTTTCTGGCTCCTTCGCCATCTGGGTGTGTAGATGAGGCTTACACGTTTGACCATAGTGTAAACACACAGATAACACTCTGTCCACTTGAGGCGTGTTTATAACAAAAGCGTTACCTATTGCAGAACGTTAGCCCACTACGTGATGGTGTGCCGCGGAGTCCGCTGACGGGAATTCGGCGTCTTGATCGTGGGCTGCCGCATCGAGAACAAACCAGACTGCGATGACCTCCTCAGCCGTTTCGTTCCAGAAACGATGCGGAATGCTCGAGTCAAAAGCTATCGAATCGCCGACCGTCATCTCCGAGCGGCCGAAACCGACCTGCACGCTCAAGGTACCTTTGGTGATGACGCCATATTCGCGACCGGGGTGTCGAATGAAATCTTCCGGAGGAACGGCTCCGGGGGCAGGCTGGTAAATAACCTCGATAAATTCCGCTCCCACTTCAGGCTTGACCGTTAGTCGTTCCCACCGGGGACCCGATTGCAGCTGCATTGCAGGGCGAGAACCCCGGCGCAAGACAATTCCCGCCTCGTCGAGCGGGCCTCCCTTGTAGGTAGCAATGACCTCGTCCTCAAGTCGTGGAGCGGATATCTTGTCGGGTGATTGCTCAAAAAGTGAGTCCATCGAAATACCCAGAATGTTCACCACGCTGTACAAAGCGCGAACGCTGAATGAGGCTAAGCCCCTTTCAACCTGGGAGACATGGCTGGCCGAGACGTCGATTCTTCGAGCAAGTTCACGGACGCTAATGCCGGCGGACTCTCGAGCAGAGCGAATTCTTTCCCCGAGGGTTGCCCATTCCTTGTCAGGACTCTGGTCAGTCATGAGGCCCCTTTCCGCTATCACCGTACTACGAGAGTGCACCAAATGTACTCCCCGAGAGAACACTGCCCTCTACTCGGAGCTTAGGCGGAATCGAGGTGAGCTTTCGAGGGCTGCAACCACAACACGACCATGGTAATCGTTCCCAACACGGGAATAAGACCCAGGAACAACAAACGCCAGCTAAACCCGGCGTCACGGAGACGACGCACCCCAATGGCGAGGTAGGGCACAACTGTCGCCACAGCCCATACGACGTTCAGGCCATCCTCAATTGCTCCCACTCCAATACTGACCAGCACGAGGAATAACTGGAACCACCAGAACTCGCTGCGGGATGCGGTGCCCGTGAAGTTGGAATAGTGACGAAAACCTGACGCGATTGCGGTACCAAAGCTCATGACGATCCTTCTCTCATTCGCTGCCAAGCCTATCCGCCATTGCTCGGCGAAAGGCTACGGTAAGGGGGTGACTACCGAGCACTACTTTTCTGAGGATCCGCAGGCGCCGCTTCGCACCACGACCCTGTCGCTCACTCTCCGTGGACACAGCGTCACGATGCAGAGCGCGAGTGGAACCTTTAGCCCCGGCCACCTGGACACCGGAACGGCTGTGTTGCTCAAATACGCCCCGGCTGCGCCAGAGACGGGAAACTTCCTCGACCTTGGGTGCGGGTGGGGGCCCCTCACACTTGCCCTCGCTCTGGAGTCCCCCGGCGCACACATCTGGGGAGTCGACGTCAACGATCGGGCTCTCGAAATCACCAGAGGCAATGCGGCCAATGCTCGCGCTGCAAACATCACCTGTGCTCGACCAGGTGATGTGCCACCAGACGTCGCGTTCGACCTGATTTGGTCAAACCCACCGATTCGCGTGGGCAAGCAGGAGCTCCACGCCCTGCTCTCCGCGTGGCTGCCACGACTGTCCCCCACCGGGGAGGCGTGGCTGGTCGTTGCGAAAAAATTGGGTGCGGATTCGCTCCAAGAGTGGATTAACCGCGGTGAAGCCGGGGAATTTATCGCGAGCCGCTGGGAAACCTCGCGCGGGTACCGAGTTATTCGGGTAGTTCGACAGCAGTCGTAAAAACTAAGGTCGCAGGGCCGGACAAACTCACGTGCTCACCCTCTTCGGTGGCGAACATCCGAACGCCCAATGTCCCACCGGGGACCTCAACCCGCCAGTGATGTGGCGCTACTTCGCCAGCCCAATGACGTGTGGCGAGCGCGGCAGCGATTGCTCCAGTTCCACAGGACTGTGTCTCCCCCACCCCGCGCTCAAACACCCGCATCGTGATGACCCCAACACCGTCCACAACGAGAGGATCATGAGGAACGACAAACTCAATGTTGGCGCCAGCCTGGGGTTCTGGATCCATCAACGGTGCGCTCGATAGGTCGAGAGCGGAAAGCTCTGCCCTCGATGCCAGCGCCACCACAACATGCGGATTGGGAACCGTAATCGCAAGGGACGGTCTCGCAACATCGAGGCCTCGAGCCAGAACGAGTGGGTCCACTCCCGTGAACTCCCATCGGCCCATGTCGGCTTGGTAGTGTCCACTGGCGCTCCGGGTGACATCCACGATGCCGGCGCGCGTGGCGATCGGGAGCGTGGAGCCTGGCTCCATCGTCACCAAACCCTGGGCGAGCAAGAATTCTGCAAAAACACGAACACCATTTCCGCACATCTCCGCCAAAGACCCGTCGCCGTTGCGATAATCCATAAACCACACCGCGTCCGGCTCGAGTTCCAACAGTGGCGCTACTTCCGGGGACACTGCAGTTTTCACCGCGCGAATCACCCCATCAGAACCAATCCCCACATGCCGATCGGCCAGCCATCGGTAATCCTGGTCGCGAAGTCCCAACTCGTCAGACTCGTCGACAAAAAGCACGAAATCGTTGCCCGTGCCGTGTCCTTTTGTGACAGTGAGGGATGAGCGAGCCATGGACCAAGCCTAGGGCGTCAGGAATGCCGAGACAGGATGGAGTTTGTGATGGAGACGACGTTGCGGGAATCTCCACTCTCAAGCCACACGGTGCGCTGATCTCTGCGGAACCAGGACACCTGGCGCCTCGCATACCGGCGGGTGAGAGCCTGGGTGCTCTCTATGGCCTCCGATTCACCACAATCACCCGCAAGAAACTCCAAGGCCTGCTGATAGCCGATTGCGCGCGATGCCGTGACACCACTGGCTATCCCCCGGGGAACAAGGGCGCGGACTTCCTCAACAAGTCCGGCCTCCCACATCGCCACGACTCGCGCATCCAGCGCGGACACAAGCTCTCCACGCTCGCGCTGGAGGCCAAAGAGCAGCATCTCTTTGCGCCACGGGCGATGTTCGGCATCGAGACCCGCGCCAAAGGGTTTTCCTGTCAGTTCAATGACTTCGAGCGCGCGAATCACACGGCGGGCGTTCTTTGGATCAATTGCGGCACCAGCCAGTGGATCCCGAGCTCCAAGCTCCGCGACGAGAACGTCGAGGCCCTCCGATTCGGCTCTTTTTTCCAGTCGCTCTCGCACGTGTGAATCTGTACCCGGAAACTCGAACTCGTAGAGCACCGAGGACACATACAGCCCTGACCCCCCAACCAGAATGGGGATCGCGCCTCGGGCGTGAACGTCGAGAATGGCGGCTCGCGCGATGCGTTGATAGTCCGCAACGCTCGCCTCAACGCTCACATCCCATATGTCAAGAACGTGATGGGCCACCCCGCGGCGATCAGCGAGTGAGACCTTCGCAGTCCCAATATCCATTCCCCGATAGAGCTGCATCGCATCGGCGTTGATGATTTCGCCGTTCACCCCCGAGTCAGCCAACGAGAGGGCAACGTCAATGGCGAGATCGCTCTTTCCCGTCCCGGTTGCCCCCACAATGGCCACGACCGGTGGGAGCGCAGCAGGCTCCTGAGCTACCTCAGCGGACATCAGCGCGTGCGCGAGGGGCACTCAGGGTGGGCATGCCCAGGTTTACCGCGCCCCCAGATGCCCCTGGTGTGGGAACAGCGCAGCTTTCTGCTTGCCACCTATCCCACGCGTCACCCGCTCTGGTTCGCCGCACAGCGAGTGTTCCGGCTTCGTGACCATCGGCCAACAAAAAGAATGGCTTGGCTTCTGTGACGACCACGCTGACAACATCACCGGGTCGCGGCGCATCACTGCCGTCGGGCACAGAAAAATGAACCAAACGTCCATCTTCTGCCCGCCCGGAGAGCCGCTCCGTGGCGCCGTCCTTGCGCCCTTCGTGGTGTGCAACAAGAACTTCCACGTGGGAGCCGACGAGCGCGAGGTTTTCATCCCACGAAATCTGGTCCTGGAGGGCTAGGAGTCGTTCATAGCGCTCCTGAACGACCTCTTTCGGTATCTGGTCCGCCATCTCGGCAGCGGGCGTGCCAGGGCGGATTGAGTATTGGAAAGTGAACGCCTGCATGAAACGCGACGCGCGGACGACTGCCAGGGTGTCCTCGAAGTCCTGGTCGGTTTCCCCGGGGAAGCCCACAATGATGTCCGTGGTGATCGCTGCATTCGGGATTTTCTCCCGGACGCGGTCCAAAATCCCCAGGTACTTCTCTGACCGGTAGCTGCGGCGCATGGCCTTGAGCACCCGGTCAGAGCCGGATTGAAGTGGCATGTGGAGTTGGGGCATAACCTGCGGGGTCTCCGCCATGGCATCGATCACGTCGTCTGTGAACGCCGCGGGGTGAGGACTGGTGAACCGTATCCGCTCAAGCCCTTCAATTGCGCCTGCAGCGCGCAAAAGCTTGCCAAAGGCCAGGCGATCGCCAAATTCAACGCCATAGGTATTGACGTTTTGACCCAGCAGAGTTACCTCAATGACGCCATCGTCGACGAGGGCCTGGATTTCGGCCAAAACGTCCCCGGGGCGCCTGTCTTTCTCTCTACCCCGGAGGCTTGGAACAATGCAAAACGTGCAGGAGTTGTTGCATCCCACCGAAATGGACACCCACCCTGCGTAACTCGAGTCCCGTTTGGTGGGCAATGTCGATGGGAACGTCTCGAGCGACTCAAGAATCTCAACCTCGGCCTCACCATTGTGACGAGAGCGCTCGAGAAGAATCGGCAAAGAGCCCATGTTGTGAGTGCCAAAGACGACGTCGACATAGGGAGCCCTCTGGACAATGGTGGACTTGTCTTTCTGGGCAAGGCATCCACCCACCGCGATTTGCATGCCAGGCTTTTCTCTCTTCACCGAGGCGAGGTGGCCCAGGGTTCCATACAGCCGGTTGTCGGCATTCTCTCGAACGGCGCAGGTGTTGATCACGACAACATCGGCAACCTCATCGGGGTTGGCGACCACGTATCCTGCGGCTTCGAGAGATCCCGACATCCGCTCGGAGTCGTGAACGTTCATTTGGCACCCAAATGTCCGAACCTCGTAGGTGCGCCCGTGTTCACGGGGAAGAGTGGCGAAAGTGTGCGCCACGGTCTCGCGCGTTGCACTCTCATCCATCACAGTCACTCCCCCATTGTAGAAGGGTGCGCAGAAGCCTCACCGAGAAACCTGGTGCTGGCGCGTTCTACACTTTGGGCAGGAAACACGGAAGGAATTTGTGAGCACGCCATCACGTTACGAGTCGAAGGTCGCCACATTTGTGGCAAGCCTTGCCCCTCAGAGTGCGCCCACGGCTCCTCGGGCGCTCGTGGTGAATGCTGAGGGAAGCACTCTGTTCGATTCGGGTGATACGTCGCTGCCCGTGGCCCTCACCGGTGTGACCAATCTCGTGACTCTGGCGATGGTGTTGCGCGATATCGACCGCGGGGCGTTGGCTCTCGACACCGCTATCGCCGATATTTTGCCCTCAGCCACCGTTCGTGGCCTGTGCGTAATCGGAGACACCGATCACAGCTTCTCCCTCACAATCGATGACCTGCTCTCTCATCGCAGTGGGATTGTCGACTACCTCACACCATCCCAGCGAAACGTGCGCTCCTTGAGCCAACAATTTCTCGAGCACGACCGCGCATGGACGCTCGATCAAGCACTCGAGGTAGCAAAGCATTATGCGGGGCTATTTCGTCCAGGGTCCACCGCTCGGGCAAGCTACTCATCCACGAACTACCTCCTGCTCGGCGCTATTTTGCACGAAACGACCGGAATGAAATTCGATGAGCTCGTGCGCTTACGTATTGCAGGATCCCTGGGACTGCGTGACACCTATGCTTTTGGGCCGGATCACTATTCGAAGTACTACACGATCACCCCCATCCACCAGGGATCATCCGTGGTTCGCATACCTCAAGCGCTCGCAAGCTCCGGGGCTGATGGCTCGATCATCTCCACACCCAAGGACACCGTCAATTTCCTTCGGGCGTTCTGGCGCGGCGAGCTATTTGATGCCAGCTGGTTGCCCCGCCTCACCGACAACACCGTGCGCAGCAACAATTCACCGCAGCTGGGTCGCGGAGTTATGGTCGCTCCCGAGCGTTTCTCCCAGCCCACGATTCTGGGTCACTCAGGACTCTCCGGGGTGGCTGCCGGAATAGAGCCAGCGACGCAGACCTGTGCGTTTCTCAGCAACTTTCAGTGGACACCCTCAGGCGGTTCATTTGCCCACCTCACAACACTGTTGCGAACCGCAGGGACACAGAGGCCCTCGTAGAGTCTCGCGAGTGACCGAAGGCTCACTCCGGGCTATCTGAGCACCGCGGAGATAGCCTCGACAATGTCACTGGACTGGAAACCTTTGCGTTGTAGATAGGAAAACAGGCGCCGCTTGGCAACATCGGGTGCGAGCGACCCCATCTTTCGCAGGCGATCCCTGGCGGCTTCCACCGCCAGCTCTTTCTCGCTGTCGCTCTCGAGCTCGTCCAGCGCACTGTCAATGATTCCCGCGGGTATTTTTCTGTGCCGAAGCTTCGCCTCCACAGCCCGACGAGCCAAACGCTCGCGACCCGCGTAACGGTCCACCAGATCGCGCGCCAATGCATCGTCGTCCAAAAGACCTGTCCTGGCAAGCTCGGCCATTTCGGTCTCCACAACGTCCTCAGGTAACTCTCTGGCGCGGAGTTTGTCGCGCATCTCCGCAACCGAGTGGCTCTTCCCCGACAGGGCATGAAGTGAGACGTTTCGTGCCCGTTTCACGACCTTCGCAGGCGCCTCAGCGGGCACATGTTCCTCGCTGGCGTTGTCCATAGTGTCTAATTCGTGCACGATTGCTGCCATTTCCCGCACCGGTGCGCTGGGAACCTCGGTGACCCGGTGAAGGGGAAACGGGATGATGGTGGCATCCCGTTCCCCTTCCGGTTTCGCGATGGGCACGGCTTATGCTCCCGCTGCCTTGCGCTCGGCAATCTTGTCTTCGAGGGACTCCACTGGAGTGGTTTCGGCCTCGATGGGAGGAACAGCAGTAACTTTCCCCACTCCGAGCGCTGCCAGGATCTTGCGTTCGATGTCGGCAGCGGTATCCGGGTTGTCCAGGAGATACTTCCTGGCATTCTCCTTGCCCTGCCCGAGCTGGTCGCTGTCGTAGGTGTACCACGCGCCGGACTTCTTGACGATGTCGTGCTCGACACCAAAGTCGATCAGGCTTCCTTCGCGAGAAATTCCCGTGCCGTAGAGGATGTCGAATTCGGCCTGCTTGAAGGGTGGGGCCATCTTGTTCTTGACGACCTTCACTCTGGTGCGGTTACCCACAGCATCGGTTCCCTCTTTGAGGGTTTCAATGCGTCGAATATCGAGCCGGACTGAGGCGTAGAACTTGAGTGCCTTACCGCCGGAGGTGGTTTCTGGGCTTCCAAAGAAGACACCAATCTTCTCGCGCAGCTGGTTGATGAAAATCATCGTGGTTCCGGTCTGGTTCAGCCCACCGGTGAGCTTGCGCAGAGCCTGGGACATTAGACGAGCCTGGAGACCCACGTGGGTGTCCCCCATGTCGCCTTCAATTTCCGCACGAGGTACGAGGGCGGCCACCGAGTCGATGACAACCAGGTCAACCGAACCAGAGCGCACCAACATGTCCGCAATCTCCAACGCTTGCTCTCCCGTGTCGGGCTGGGACACAAGAAGCTGGTCGATGTCGACGCCGAGTGCTTTGGCGTACTCGGGGTCGAGTGCGTGCTCAGCATCAACGAAGGCTGCAATTCCTCCCGCAGCTTGCACGTTGGCAATAGCGTGCAGGGTCAGCGTGGTTTTTCCCGACGACTCGGGTCCATAAATCTCAATGATGCGGCCTCGAGGCAATCCGCCTATACCGAGAGCCACATCAAGCGCGATGGATCCTGTCGGAATGACAGGAACGGGGGGACGCTCGTCGGAACCCAGGCGCATGACAGAGCCTTTTCCGAACTGGCGGTCAATTTGTGCGAGGGCCGCTTCTAGGGCTTTTTCGCGATCTGTAGCTGCAGTCATTACTGTGTCCTCTTTCACTCGGTATTCGGCTGCCTATCGGCTGTCGTCTTCCACCACGCCCCGTAAGGCCTGGAGTCTTTCGACAAGGCTGGATGTGGTGAAGCGAGCCCTAACCTAGGTGCGACCTCAGACACAGTGTTGTGTCTGGTGTCGCACTGTGGATTCGGGCCACCTCTTCCATCTCTGTGGACGAGAATAGCTCTATTCGAACGAATATTCGAACGATTTAGGCTGGCGTGTCGGCCGGAGGGCGCGCGAGTCCCGCACCGTGCCATCGCTCAGCGGGAACCTGCATTGCTGCACACAGCGCGAACCACACGGTTTTCGGCGCTACTCCTGCATCCAGTGCTTCCCGCGCACTGCGGTTGCCCAGTTCGTCGATGACAAGATCGCGCAGCAGCGATCTCCCCTGAAGCTCGCCGAATTCGTCGTCAACAGCAAGAAAGAACTCGCTGCGGGTCACGCCACGGTCCTAGCGAACCGCCATGTCGGTGTCGAACTCGGCCACGAGCTCGTCGGGCAGAGTGTCAGGCACACGAGAGCTCGGAACAATCTGCTCAAAGACAGACAAACGATCGGCGACCTCACTGAGGACGGCCGAGAGCGGCATATCGAGCGCTTCCGCGATCGAGGCAAGAATCTCGCTCGAGGCCTCTTTCTGGCCGCGCTCAACTTCGCTGAGATACCCCAGCGCAACGTTGGCGCGCGAGGCAATCTGACGCAGGGTGGCACCCTTCTGCTGGCGGAAGTCACGCAGAACATCGCCAATTTCGTGTCGCATAAGCACCATGGGGCACCTCCTTCTTCTACTTGTCTGGCATCAGCCTATAGTCCAAGCCTGGGTAAAACCCAGAAATACCTATGGTCTTGCTGAGTGTAGCCAGCAACCCTCGAGAATCACTCTCGAGTTGCCAGCCCATCCCGCAAAGCCTGCAGGGCCGCCCGTGTCGCGCGCTGACGAATCTCGGCTCGGTCACCATCCAGGGCTAATTCCCGGACCAGTGTTCCCAATCCGCCCCCTGCCACAGCAATAAAGGCCACCCCCGGACTGGCTCCTGAGACGGGATCAGGATCGGGGCCGGCGACACCCGTGGTCGCCACAGCGAGGTCGACCCCCAGGCGCTGCTGAGCGCCCTCCGCCATGGCGATTGCTACCTCCGCGCTCACAGCGCCGGAGGAAGCCAACGTGGCCGCATCGACACCAAGGAGGTCATGTTTGAGCATGGAGTCATACGCGATGACGCCGCCCCGAAACACGGCCGAGGCTCCAGGAACAGAGACAAGTGCCGAGGCCACATCACCGCCGGTGAGCGACTCTGCCACACCCAGGGTGATGTTTGCCCCACGAGCCGCCTGAACCAATGCCGAGGCTTCCTCGTTCATGCTGATGCCTTGGGTGCGCGCAAGCCTTTCCCGATGTAGTCAAGACCGGTCACAACGGTCAGAACAATCACGCCACCCATCAACACCCAGTTCATCACAAAGACCCAACTGCCCAGCACTACCCAGCTGGGGACCAGCCATGACGAGAGAGTGATGGCCTGAAGAATTGTTTTGAGTTTCCCGCCTCGCGATGCCGGAATCACCCGATCGGAGAGCACAGCCATACGCATGAGCGTGATGCCAATTTCGCGGACCAAAATGACGATCACGACCCACCAGGGCAGCTCGGACACGAGAGCGAGGGCAATTAGCCCACCTCCAATGAGCACCTTGTCCGCAATGGGGTCGAGCAGAATGCCTGAGGTGGTGACGAGGTTGCGTCGGCGGGCAAGTGCCCCATCGACTCCGTCGGTGGCGATGGCGGCAATAAACAATCCCGCAGCGACCCACCGCCACACCCCGTGTGCGCCGCCATCAAGAAGCACTAGCCAGACAAACAGTGGAGCGAGGAGGATGCGTGCGACGGTGATGATGTTGGCAATGTTGCCATTGGATACTTGGGAGTCACCGGCAGCGATAACTCGGCCACGGAAGCCACTGGGAGGACTCTGCGATGGATCACGCTCGTCCACGATTACTCCCTACCCGTCAAACTCCATGCGTCCTCGTCAGAATCGCCTTCGTCCTCAGGATACCCCTCACTCATCTGGTCGATGGGGTCCGCGGAGGCGTGAACAGAGTGATCCGCAGCTGATTTGGGGGCGGGCCGATCGGGCCGGGGAAGCTCCATCGTGATCTGGTCTTCTGCGGGCGGAACACTGGGGCTCTCACCGCGCAATGTGGCGAGCACTCCGGGCAAACCTTCCGCGGTAACCAAAACCTCACGCGCTTTCGACCCTTCCGAGGGTCCCACGATCTGGCGGGATTCCAGCAGGTCCATCAATCGCCCCGCCTTGGCGAATCCGACCCGGAGCTTGCGCTGCAGCATGGAGGTCGAGCCAAACTGCGTAGAGACCACGAGCTCGGCTGCTTGCAACAACACATCAAGGTCGTCGCCGATATCGGAATCGATGATCGCGCCGCCCGAGGCAGCTTCGGCAACATCGGCGCGGTATTCCGGATCTGCCTGCTTCTTGACGTGGGCGACAACAGCCTGAATTTCGGCCTCCGATACCCACGCTCCCTGCACGCGCGACGATTTTGATGCTCCCTGGGCCAAGAACAGGGCGTCACCTTGACCGATGAGTTTGTCTGCACCTGGCTGGTCAAGAATCACGCGCGAGTCGGTCATGCTCGAGACGGCAAACGCGAGACGAGAAGGAATATTGGCCTTGATCAGCCCGGTCACGACATCAACGCTGGGACGCTGGGTCGCCAATACCAGATGGATTCCCGACGCCCTGGCCAGCTGAGTGATGCGAACGATGGAGTCTTCGACGTCACGGGGAGCAACCATCATCAAGTCCGCGAGCTCATCGACCACCACCAGGAGATAGGGGTAGGGCTGGAGAACCCTCTCGCTGCCCACGGGCAGTTCTATCTCGTCTGCAAGCACTGCCCTGTTGAACTCGTCAATGTGCTTGAACCCGAAACTTGCGAGGTCGTCGTAGCGCATGTCCATCTCTTTGACGACCCATTGCAGGGCTTCGGCGGCCCGCTTGGGGTTCGTGATGATGGGCGTGATCAGGTGGGGAACACCCTGGTAAGCGGCCAACTCCACGCGTTTGGGGTCCACGAGCACCATGCGCACCTCAGCGGGTGTGGCCCGCATTAGGAGGGAGGTGATCATCGAGTTGATGAAGCTTGACTTTCCGCTGCCTGTGGCGCCGGCCACCAAGAGGTGGGGCATTTTCGCGAGGTTTGCCGCGACAAAGCCGCCCTCCACGTCTTTACCCACACCGATGACCATCGGGTGGAGCTCCGCGGTCGCCACCTGGGAGGACAACACGTCTCCGAGGCTGACGATTTCGCGGTCAGAGTTGGGGATTTCAACTCCGATGGCGGATTTGCCGGGAATCGGGGAAAGGATGTTCACCTCGTTGGAAGCGACCGCATAGGCGATGTTCTTGGACAACGCAGTCACGCGCTCCACCTTCGTGCCCTGACCAAGTTCCACTTCATAGCGGGTCACCGAAGGGCCCCTGGTGAAATCAACAACCTTGGCGTTGACATCAAACTGCTCAAAGACGCTCATAATTGCTGCGACCACCTGGTCGTTTGCTTCACTGCGCGACTTGGGTGGAGTGCCGGGAACGAGCAGGGACGGGCTCGGCAGGGTGTAATGCCGGTTCGAGCGTGCGACGACCGGAACGGTCGGCGCTGGCGAGGGGGCCTCTGCCGGCGCGGAAGCGACTGGTTCCTGGGGCTTCGTGGCATGAGCGAGCGCCTCTTCGGCTTTGCGCAACTGCTCCAGCAGGTCTTCCCCGGTGGTAATCTCCCCAGTGTCCTCATCAACAACGCTGACCAGCGGAGAATCAAAGGCGTCTTTCTTGTCTTTCTTCCCCCGGCGCCACCACGGCATGGAGTCGGGGTTAGCCATGTCGAGTCCCAAATCGCTCAGCGTGCCAAACTCAACCCCCGGGGTGGTGTCCTGTGTGGCTTTCGAGCGGCGAAGCTCGCTGGGGTCAACGCCAAAAAGGTAGGCGTAGGCGTCTTGAGCGCGAGCGACCACTCGAGTGGGCGGAGTCTTTGTCATGATCAACACCGAGGTGAGGAAGAACACCACCATCACGGGCCACGCCAGAAACACAGTGGAGGCAGCGATGAACACAAACGGTTCCGCAACAACCCAACCCAGGAGGCCTCCCGCGGAGGCAAGCTCGGTTATCGCTGCCTCACCCGGCGCTGGACGACCCAGAGCAAGGTGGCTCATGCCACTAATGGAGGTCAGCAGCAGCGCAAGGCCTACTCCGACGCGACCGTTGTTGTAGACGCTCGAGGGGTGGCGGAATAACCAGCCGGCAAAAAGAATCAGGATGACCGGCAGCGCAAAGGCGAGTCGGCCAAAAAAACCGCCCACGGTGTACGCATCGAGCGTTTGTGCCCACGCCTGATTGACGTTGAACCACTCGACAACGATGCCGACGATGGAGAACAGGAGGAGCGCGAAGGGGACGCCGTCCCTGCGGTCCTCTTTCGGGAGGTCCTCCTGCCCAAAAAGACGGAACGTGCTGCCTCCCCCCCCCGCCACAGTGAGCCAGCCGGTAACAACGGGGCTGGGGCCTCCGGTGACCTTGGGGCTGACAACCTCGTTTCGGGGAACACGTTTCGCCGTGCTCGCCGCAGGAGCCCTCTTCGGTGATGGCGTGCGACTCGCACCAGATGTTGAACGCGCTCTGGCCATATCCCTCACGCTACCTGCCTCGTTGGCAGGAGAAGAGGAATGAAACACACCCCCGGCTGTGCTCCACCCACTCGACAGTCCATACCCCAGCCGGGAGAAGGCCCCGGCATCCGGTGACCCCGTATCGGGCGTAGCCTCGGGTTAACGAAGGGAAGCGCTATGGAGACTCAGGGAAAAGTATTTGTCGTCACCGGTGCAGGCAATGGCATCGGTCGAGAGGTTGCTCTCGCACTGCTGGCATCTGGCGCCAAGGTCGCAGGCCTGGACATGTCAGGCGCTGCCGAGGCCAGCACCCGGAAGGTTGTGGCCCCGAAGGATGCCGGTGCTGCGATAGTGCGGGCAATTACAAAGGATGAGAAGCGAATCCTGATTGGACAAGACGCCAGCATCATGTGGCACGCCAATCACCTCTCCCCCGATCTGGCAGCGACGCTCATCTACAACGGCATGAAAGACCTCCTTCCTCCCGCGTAAGGAAAGAACTCGCGCTCGAAGCGCAGAATTGCACCCGGTGCTGGCAGGTTAGGCTCAAGCAGTGGGACATCTGCTGGGCGCCAATAACCTCCGTATCGAATACCCCACCCGTGTGGTGTTGGATGGCATCACTATCGGAATCAACGACGGCGACCGCATTGGCGTCGTCGGCCGAAACGGAGAAGGCAAATCCACCCTGATTCGCGCGCTTGCCGGGCGAACACAGCCTGACTCCGGAAATGTGATCAGTCGAAACGGCCTTCGAGTGGGCCTTCTTGACCAAAGCGACATCATCGCCTCCGATATCACCGTCGAGCGCGCCGTGGTGGGTGATCGCGTTGAGCACGAGTGGGCCGGGGATTCGCGGGTGAGAGATGTCATCACCGGCCTGCTTTCCGACGTGCCCTGGACTGCGCGCATTGGGGACCTCAGTGGTGGCCAGAGCCGCAGAGTGTCGCTGGCAGCACTGATGGTCCACGACTGGGATGTCCTGTTTCTCGATGAGCCCACCAACCATCTCGATGTCATGGGGGTTGCGTGGTTGTCGCGGCACCTCGCAACTCGATGGCCCACCGGACAGGGCGCTCTGTGCGTGGTGACTCACGATCGGTGGTTTCTTGATGCCAGCACGCAAGAAACTTGGGAAGTTCACGATGGCATCGTGGACGCGTACGAGGGCGGGTATGCCGCCTACGTCCTCCAACGAGTCGAGCGGGAGAGAAGCGCCGCGGTTACTGAAGCCAAACGTCAGAACCTCCTGAAAAAAGAACTTGCCTGGCTTCGCCGAGGAGCCCCTGCCCGCACCGCGAAACCAAAGTTCCGCATTGAGGCAGCCAACGCGCTGATCAGCGACGTGCCAGAAATCCGTGACCCAGTCAGCCTGGCGAAAGTTGCCACAACGAGGCTTGGCAAGAAAGTCATCGAACTCGAGGATGTCGCCGTGTCCTATGGCGACACAGAGATTCTCACACCGCTGACCTGGCGTTTAGCGCCCGGTCAGCGAACAGGGATTCTCGGCGCCAACGGAGCGGGAAAATCCACTCTGCTGAGCCTGATTGCAGGAACCCTGGAACCCACCTCCGGGCGAATCTCCCGAGGTTCCACAGTGAAACTCAGTGTCCTCGACCAGCGCTTGGCGACGCTCTCCGATGTGCTTCAAGATCGAGTCAGCGAGGTCATCGCTCGCAAGAAGACGTCATATCGCGCCGACGGTGTCGAGATGACTCCCGGCCAGCTCCTCGAGCGCCTAGGTTTCAGCTCGGCACACCTGTCGGCGCGAGTATTTGAGCTCAGTGGAGGACAACGTCGGCGTCTTCAATTTCTCTTGGAACTTCTTGAGGAACCCAACGTTCTCCTTCTCGACGAGCCGACTAACGATCTCGACACGGACATGCTCCGAGCTATGGAGGATCTCTTAGACACGTGGCCTGGAACCCTCATCGTTGTCTCTCACGACCGATACCTTCTGGAGCGCGTGACCGACCAGCAATACGCCATCCTGGATGGGGAATTCCGCCACCTTCCGGGCGGCATTGAGGAATATCTCCGACTCGAGAGTTCCCAGGGCGACAAAGTTCTCAGCCAGGTGACCCAGGCTTCACCTTCTGGGACCGCTGCGACCCCTGGGGCTGGAGGTTCACTGAGACCTGGAAGCAAGGAACACAGGGAAGCCGAAAAGGAGCATCGAACACTGGATAAGAAGATCCACTCCTTGGGCGATCGCATTGCCACCCTGGATGAGGGACTTCTTGCGGCAGATCATGATGACTTCGAGAACCTTGCGCGCCTGGCAAGTCAGAGAGACGCGCTGCGCGATGAGCTCGAAACTCTCGAATCCCGGTGGCTCGAGCTGAGCGAGCTTTTAGGCTAGAGCGCCCTCGGCAGGAATCGAACCTGCGGCCAAAAGATTAGAAGTCTTCTGCTCTATCCGCTGAGCTACGAGGGCTCGGGGCAAAAACCCCTGAAACACAAGTGTACAGCGGGCCTCAGCGCCACCAGCAGGAAATGACTCACCAGATGACGTAAGGGGCTGTTTCGTGCGGTTTCGTTACCAACGTTGCTGGTTTCTCATCGCACGCAGATTGCACGAGATTCTCCGCAAAGTATCAAACACGGTGCTTGAGAGAATTGAAGTTACGAAACCCAACAATTGCTATAGGGAGGTTGTGGTCGCGCGGGTTCTTGCGCCGCACCTGGACACTTGTGGGGATTTGCTTCCTCTCTTGCCGAACTATCAAGATGCAGGCTCCCAGGCCTTACTCTGATTTTGAGGAGTTAGCTTCTCCTATGAATTTATTGACTCGTCGTTCGCTTCGTCCCAAATTGATGGCCAGCATCACGGTCGCCTTGCTCGCGCTCAGCGCGTGCACTATTAACATCGGTACGGGACCAGGCGCGGCGGAGGTGCCTGTCACTGCTGATGGCTCAGCTTTTTCGGCGGGTGATTTCATGTTTGCTTACATGATGATTCCGCATCACGAGCAAGCCCTAGAAATGAGCGTTTTAGCGCTAGACCGCTCAACCGAGGCCA
>JABJAO010000020.1 GCA_018666065.1 Microbacteriaceae bacterium
GGGTTCCCACGTCGTTACCCTGGCGGTTCAGCTGTCGAGGGTCGTGCATCGTGAAAAACGCATCCAAGATGACATCGGAGGGAATCACCGAGGGATCAAGCGTCACGGCGACGGCTTCAGCGTGACCGGTAGTGCCAGTGCAGATCTGCTCGTAGGTGGGGTGAGCTCCCGTGCCACCGGTGTAGCCAGAGACCACGGAGTGCACGCCGGAGAGAACCCGATAGGCGGCATCGAGACACCAGAAACATCCACCCGCGAGCACATATGTTTTCATGTCCCCCAGCGTAGAGAGTCCATCTGAAAAGTCCCACACAGTGGGTCGGGATTGATGGTCACACAGTGCCGGCGCAGGCTCTACGCTTATCCTGTGATTGACTCTCCTCTCATCGTTACTTTCTCATCTCAGGCTCGGTAATGGGGTATTTTTACGCTCTCCTAGCCGCCTTCCTTTTTGGCGCAAACGGGTCCGTGAGCAAGGTGATTATTGAATCCGGATTGAGCGCCCTCCAGCTGACCCAGATGCGGGTCTTGGGTGCGGCGATTATTTCCGGTCTTGTCCTCTTGATACTCGATCGACGATCCTTCCGCCTGCCCGCCCGCCAATGGCCCGTGATCCTGGTTCTGGGAGTCGTCGGTGTGGGGCTGCTGCAAGCCACCTACGCTTTTGCCATCGAGTTGCTTCCCGTGGGGATCGCGCTACTTCTGGAATACCTCGCCGTGTTGATTGTCGCTGTTGTTGCGTTCTTTTTCTTCAAAGAAAAGGTCCACATCAGACTCTGGCTTGCGATTGCTCTCGTCATCGCAGGCCTCATCGTTGTCGCCGAAATTTGGACCTCGACACTCAATCCCATTGGGGTTTTCTGGGGGCTCGCCGCGGCGATCGCGCTGGCGACCTACTTTCTCGTGGGCGAGCGCCAGCTCAAAACCATCTCACCACTGGCCCTCTCGTTTTGGACCATGACAATTGCGTCGATTTTCTGGTCTGCGT
The DNA here is from genome assembly GCA_018666065.1 of Microbacteriaceae bacterium. Lineage (GTDB taxonomy): Bacteria > Actinomycetota > Actinomycetes > Actinomycetales > Microbacteriaceae > Pontimonas. The sequence goes on from JABJAO010000020.1 coordinate 989, forward strand.
TCTCTGGCTGGTGGACACTCGCACCCTCGACTTTTGTCACTCCGGTGACGTTGGGGGGAAGCCTCGAGAATGTCTATGTTCCCGTATGGGCGCTCGTCGGCTGGAACGTTATCTTGGGATCTTTCGCCCCTTTCTTGCTGTCATTGAGCGCTCTGAAGCGCCTATCCGCGACCGCCGCAGGCATTGTTGCCACCAGCGAGATCGTCTTTGCGTTTATCACAGCATGGCTGTGGCTGCAAGAGGCCCTGAATACCTTGCAGGTGATTGGTGCGGCAATCGTCCTGGGGGGTATCGTGATAGCTCAAACCGCGAGAACGAGCGATGTGGTCGTCAAGGCCGACTTGGCACTCGAAACGGGCCCCATCATCCTTCCACTGGACATGACTGAGGAGAACAACAAACGAAGGCAGCATTCCGCCCCCTAGTCGTCGCATCACTGATTGCGGCTGTCATCAACCAGGTGCTGTATTTCGAGGCCACCGAGTTTTTCGGTCAGGAGTTCCTCCTTGCGCAAGGCGACTCCATGCCCATTCCGTTCTTTGCACCCGCCATGTTCAGCATTTTTCAGGGAATTGTGGGAGGGGTGATTGTCGCGTGGGTGGCCTCGCGGACGAAGTCGCCGCAGAACGTATGGCTGTCCATCAGTTTGATTGCCTTGGCTCTGAGTTTCGTTCTGCCCTTCGGCGGAATCCTCGGCTTTGAGGCCGCACTGTGGCTCAACGCGATGCACGCCGTCGCCGGCGCTCTCATCATTCCGATGGTGCGTTCATCCCTCAGCGCAGGTCCCCGCGCAAGCGATTCCTAAAGCCCCTCGCTCAGGACTGTCCTGGACAACGGGAGACCGCATGACCCTCGGCCACAGTGAAAGGTGACAGTTCCGGCCGCTCCCATGAATCGCAAGGTGTGATCAGAGCGTGTCATGTCCTTAGGCCTCGATCACGACGGGAACAATCATGGGACGACGCCTGTGTTGGGTGTTGACCCAACGCCCAATCGTGCGCCTGACCACCTGCTGAAAAGATTGGGTATCCCGTGTTCCGTTGGCAGCCGCATCCTCGAGTGCTTTCACAATCGCGGGGCGCACGTCGTCGAACACAGAATCATCCGGCGCAAACCCGCGGGCATGAATTTCTGGCCCCACGATGATCTTTCCCGTCTGGGCATCCATCGCGATGAAAATGGAGATGAACCCCTCTTCAGCGAGAATGCGGCGATCCTTCAGGTCGGCTTCGGTAATTTCGCCAACGGTCGATCCGTCCACATACACGAGCCCGATATCGAGTTGGCCAACGTGGCTCGCGATTCCCGCGGTGAGATCAACGACCGTGCCGTTTTCTCCCACAATCGTGCTCTCTGGTGGAACCCCGGAAGAAATCGCGACCTGGGCGTTTGCTCGCAAGTGGCGGGCTTCCCCGTGAACGGGCATCACCTGGCGGGGCTTGACGATGTTGTAGCAATAGAGGAGTTCCCCAGCTGCTGCGTGACCAGAGACGTGCACACTGGCGTTTCCTTTGTGCACGACTGCGGCGCCAAGGTCAATAAGTCCGTTAATGACTCGATACACCGCGTTCTCATTGCCGGGAATCAGGCTCGAGGCAAGGATGACCGTGTCACCCGGTCCAATCTCAATAGTGGGATGTTCACGGTTGGCCATTCGAGATAGTCCCGCCATGGGCTCTCCCTGCGAGCCCGTCGTCATATACAACACACGATCATCGGGTAATTCGGTTGCCTTCTTCGCGTCCACGAGCAGGCCATCGGGAACATGGAGATATCCGAGCTCTTGCGCGATGCCCATGTTCCGAACCATCGACCGGCCCACCAACGCAACCAGACGATTGCTGGCGGCAGCTGCATCAATCACCTGCTGCACGCGGTGAACATGCGATGCAAAGCTCGCCACAATCACGCGACGCGGAGCGCGGTGCACGATTTGGTCTAAGACAGGACCGATATCTGCCTCACGGGGCGTAAAGCCGGGAACATCGGCGTTAGTCGAGTCAACGAGGAACAGGTCCACGCCCTCTTCTCCCAGGCGAGCAAAAGCTCGCAGGTCTGTCAGACGGCCATCCAGGGGAAGCTGGTCCATCTTGAAATCACCCGTGTGCAGAACCGACCCAGCGCTGGTCCGGATCATCACGGCAAGCGCATCGGGGATTGAGTGATTGACGGCGACAAACTCGAGATCAAACGGGCCAAGCTGCTCCCGGCCTCCGGCCGTGACGGCCATCGTCAGCGGAGCGATGCGATGTTCTTTGAGTTTTGCCTCAATCAAGGCCAAGGTCAGCGTGGTGCCAATCAGGGGAATATCCCCTCGCAGCCTCAGAAGATAGGGCACCGCGCCGATGTGATCTTCATGTCCGTGGGTCAACATGATGGCTACAACATCATCGAGCCGGTCTCGAATTGGCGCGAAGTCAGGCAAAATCAGGTCAACGCCCGGTTGTGTTTCTTCAGGAAACAGCACGCCGCAGTCCACGATGAGCAACTTGCCATCAATCTCAAACACAGTCATGTTGCGCCCGATTTCTCCAATTCCGCCGAGCGGAATGACGCGGAGAGTGCCGGGCTGAAGAGTTGGTGGATCCAGCAGGGGTTGAGGCATAAGGTCCTTTGTTAGCGAGTGGTGCCTGCCACCTTCGGCAGCGCACCCCCAGCTGCCGCATTGCGATCGGGCCGGAAGTTGGAGAAGTCTGCTCCGGCGACATCGTGTACGAGAGCAATGTCGTTTTCGATCACTGCCGCTTCGGATTCTTCGGGGCCGACCAGGGGCAGCCTCACTCGGGGAGAGGAGATTCGACCCAGTCCATGCAGGATGTACTTGGTCGCTACGGTTCCTGGCACGTGCGTCATGGTGGCACGGACGAGTGGTTCCAGAAGTTTGTGCTGAGCGGTCGCGGCAGCTAAGTCACTGCGATTAACGGCATCCACTATGATTCGGTAGGGCTCCGGCGCGATATTTGCAGTAACTCCAATCAATCCGGTCCCGCCAATGGCGAGGGTGGGAAGAGCGTTGGCGTCATCGCCGGCAAAGTAGAGCAAATCCGTCTGGTTCATCACGCGCGAGACCTCACTGAGGTCTCCCTTAGCGTCTTTGACTGCTCGAATATTGGGGTGCTTAGCGGCGCGCAAAATGGTGTCGTACTGAATTTCAATTCCCGAGCGTCCCGGAATGTCATACAGAATCACGGGCAAGTCTGTTGCATCGGCAATCAGGCGGAAATGGGTGAGCACCCCGGCTTGGGTGGGCTTGTTGTAATAGGGCGTGACAATCATCACGCCGTCGGCTCCCGCTTTTTCACTGGCCTTGTAGAGCTCTATGGCGTGAGCGGTTTCATTCGACCCACCGCCGGTAATGATTCTGGCGCGACCGGCGGAAACTTCTTTTCCGGTCTTGACCAACTGTATTTTTTCGGCGTCTGTCAGCGTGCTGGTCTCACCGGTGGTCCCGGTGACGACGAGTCCATCCGCACCGTGGCTGATGAGGGAGTCCATTAACGACTCGACTCCAGCCCAATCCACCTCACCATCGACAGTCATCGGTGTGACCATGGCGACCAGTACTTGGCCAAAAGGATTCTCAGTTACCACGCCCCCAGGCTAGCGTTAGCAGGGCCCAGGCGTATACCCCTAGGGCGCTACGCGACCGTTCTGATCAAACGTTTCGGCGGTCATGGGCATCAGAGGTGCCCAGAGATCTTCCATTTTCTCCGCGACCATTTCGATCTCGCGTTGGGGGAAGGACGGGAAGTGGGTCCCCTCGCGCTTGGTCCGCAAACTCAAGAAGTTCATCAAACTCCGAGCGTTCATGGTGACGTACATGCTCGAATACAACGTCACCGGCAGAACTGCTCGAGCCACTTCGCGGGCAACACCTGCCTCGAGCATCCGCTGGTAGCTCTCGTAAGCCTGAGTGCACACCGAGACCACCTCGTCGTGGACGAGGGACGTTTGTTCTGGGGTGCCATCTTCAAATTCATACGCGCCGGGCTTCCCGACCTGAATGAGCTTCCGCTCTGGACCGGGAACATAAAAAACGGGGCGCAATTCCCGGTAGCGACCGCTTTCCTCGTTGTAGGAGGCAATCCGGTGGCGCATAAATTCGCGGAAAACAAAGATCGGGGCTTGCACGTAGAACGTCAGCGAATTGTGCTCAAAGGGAGACCCGTGTCTGTCCCGCATCAAATAGTTGATCAGGCCTCGGTCGCGCTCTGAGGCTTCAACTCCGGCGCTGGCGGCCTCCAAGGTCTGTTCCCCTTGGGTGCTCACCCGAGCGGCGAAAAGAACATCAGCATCGCTCGCGCTGTGACGAACGAGCTCCACCGTCACATCTGACCGAAACTCAATTGGTTCGCTAGCCACCCGCTACGCCTCTCTCGATGTTGTGCAAACACCCTACTGGGGGTGCAGTAACGCTTCGTCACATGCCTGCACGCCACACTGATTCCCTCCTAGGGTATCGATACATGGACCCGCTACAGATTGCCCTGAGCGTCGGAGCGTTGCTTGTTGCAGCGACGCTCCTGGGTTTTGCATGGCAAAACAAGCAGGGGTCCGTGTCGCGCAATGCCTCCCCCTCGCTACCCTCCGATGTTCCACTCGACCTGATAGATAGTGCATCGACCATCACGCTGTTGCAGTTCTCGGGTCCGTTTTGCTCGTACTGCGCTGCCATGCGGGTCGTTCTTGAGAAAGAAGCGCGGGCAAGCGAGGGACTCGTGGCGCGCCGGGAGATAGACATCACCGACTACCCGGAACTCACGAGCTCCTTGAAAGTGGCGACGACCCCGACGACATTCATCGTCACTCGCAGTGGCCACATCCTGTCTCGAATTCTTGGGGCAGCGAAACCACCCGTCGTCGCTCAAGAAGTTCACACCGCACTCCTCACACGAAAGGCTCAATCCGATGAATACCTCATCTAACTCATCCGCACAGATCGATCCTCGAGGCCCCAGGTTTGGCGCCGCAATCACCTCCGTCCTTCTTCTGGTCACGGTTGCACTCGGCCTGGCCGCTCCGCTGCCCTCGGAGTCGCTGGCCTCGCGTCTATCTGAGCCCGCGTTCGTCCTCCTTGCGATACTCAGCGCAGTGTTTGCCTGGGGCGCGTTTGCCGGAGTTCAACGTCATCCCTATGGCGTGCTCTTCAAGGCCCTGATCCGTCCGCGCCTGGGAGCTCCAGAATTCCTTGAGGAAACCAAACCCCCAACCTTTGCCCAGCTCGTGGGCTTTCTTGTTTCGGCAACAGGAATTGTTCTACACCTCGCAGGCGTTCCCTACGGTCTTGTGCTCGCCGCGGCAGCGGCCTTCATCGCCGCGTTTCTCAACGCGGTATTTGGGTTGTGTCTCGGGTGCGAGCTATACGCGCTCCTGGTGCGAGCTCGAATCATCCGCTCGGCGTAGGGTTTCGATGGGAATGCCCTGAGAGGTTTCGCGAAATCGGCCACTTAGTGGTTCGATTAGGTCACACGCTCGGTTCGGAAGGAACTCATCATGGCAGTTACCAGCGAAGCACGCACACAGTGGTCCGGTTCGCTCCTCGAGGGATCAGGTTCGACGGCTCTCGTCTCATCAGGAGCCGCAACGTTTGACGTCACGTGGGCGGCACGGAGCGAAGGCCAGACCGGTGTCACCAATCCCGAAGAGCTCCTGGGCGCAGCGCACTCCGCGTGCTATTCGATGGCGCTCTCCCACGCTCTCAGCGGAGCGGGGTCGCCACCAGAATCGCTCGACGTAACAGCTGCTGTCACGTTTGTTCCGGGTGAGGGAGTCACAGGGTCCCACCTTCTGGTGTCAGCGAGCATTCCCGGAATGGACGATGCGACCTTCCAGACCTTTGCGGAGGATGCCAAAGCAAATTGTCCTATTTCCCAGGCACTTGCTGGAGTTCCGATAACCCTCGAGGCAACCCTGCGCTAATGGCACAGGCTTCTGGCGAGGGCGTCTCAGTGCTTCGCGTCGTGATTTCTGGCGCCAGTGGAATGATTGGCCGCCCCCTCCAACGACTGCTTCGCGGTCAGGGCCACGCTGTTCACACCTTGGTGCGCCGCACTCCACAGGATGCGAGCGAACATCAGTGGAATCCCGAGACTGGGGAAATTGAATCTGGGATTCTTGATCACGTCGATGTCGTAGTAAATCTCTCCGGTGCCTCTATCGGCAGGATCCCGTGGACCTCGGGATACAAATCGACAATTCTCGCCTCGAGGATTACCGCCACCGACACTCTGGCTCGAGCAATTCGTGACGCCGCCACTCCTCCGCGCCTTCTCGTGCAGGGAAGCGCCGTCGGATTTTATGGCGACCGCGGCGACGAAAAGCTGAGCGAAGAAAGCCCCCAAGGCGCGGGATTCCTCGCCGAGGTCGTGCACGAGTGGGAAGCTGCGGCGCAACCGGCTGCAAGCGACGCTACGCATATCGCCTACGCACGAACCGGGCTCGTCGTCGGCAAGGGAGGCGCTATGGCTCCGCTGCAGTTACAGACCGTGCTGGGAGTAGGTGGCCCCATCGGTTCGGGACGACAGTGGTGGCCCTGGATCAGCCTGCACGATGAAGTGCGCGCACTCGCGCACCTCAGTACTCACCAGAGTGCCGACGGGATTTTCACCCTTGTCGCCCCGACACCCGCAACGGCCAAGGATCTCACCACCGAACTCGCCCGTCACATGCGTCGGCCCCACTGGTTAGGGCTCCCCACGGCTGCGATTTCCCTGCTGATGGGTGAAGCGGGGCGTGAACTTCTCCTGAGCTCTCAGCACATTAGCGCTGAGCGCCTGATGGCTACAGGATTTCGCTTTGATGACGTGACTCTCTCCGCGGCCATCGCTCGGCTGGTTGCCTAGCCCTTCGTCCTCTCGAGAGCAATAGCCCGGCGGACTGCCCACCGAGCCCGCCTGCGATCACCGCACGCGTCGTAGGCAAGCCCCAGGCGCAGCCAGGATTCCCACGATTCGGGGTTCTTTTCCGCGTCGTGCTTGAACTGGGGAAACGCGATTTCGGCGGCCTCTCGATCTGGTCGACCACTCGCCAGCGAGGGCAGTTCATCACCGGGGAGCTCTCCCTTGGCCTCCAACTCCCGGGTGAGCTTGGCCGACCTCGTGGCAAACACGAGCTCCGCTCCCAATCCCCACGCCCCCACGACGGGCAAGACCGCGAGGGCATATCCCATCGCGTTAACGAGGACGGAAGCATCACGAATCAGAATCCACGCATAGTTCGCGGTAAAGGCCAGGTAGATTGCGAGCAACAGCGCCATCAGCAACGCAGCCAACATGGGCCGATTCACTATCCGGCCACTCCCAGAGCGTTCTCTAGCCCCACCGACAGGCCGGTGTGGGTGTCCATGTATTTCAGAGCCATCACGATGCCTGCCTGGTAGGCATCTCGCGAGTGAGTGTCGTGGGTAATCGTGAGAGTCTCCCCCACCCCACCAAAGACGATGTCCTGCGTGGCAAGCACGCCATTTACCCGCAAGGAGTGGACAGGGATTCCCTGCACTTGCTCTCCTCGAGCGGTCTGGTTGGAATGCGGAGCGATAACACCACCGCGCTCGCGCCGGATGGCGGCAATCTCTTCAGCCGCGCGAACCGCAGTGCCCGAGGGTGAATCTACTTTGCTGGCGTGATGAGCTTCCACGATCTCGATGGACTCAAAATGCTCTGCAACAGTCTTCGCAATCAGCGTCTGCAGCGTCGAGCCGATAGAAAAGTTGGGAACGATGAATACACTCGCCCCCGGTGTCTCCGAAACCTTTTTCTGCAGTGGTGCGATGCGGTCTGCTGACCAGCCACTGGTGCCCACCAGAATCTTGATTCCCTGTGCAAGAGCAAACTCGACCACCTGGGCTGAGACTCCCGGCAGTGTCACATCAACCGCGACATCAGCACCCAGCATGTCGTGGAGATCGGACCGCGAGTCAAGTGTGGCGACAAGTTCCATCTCCGGCATCGCCTCGACCACCTGGCAGACCTGAGTTCCCAGGCGCCCGGTTGCACCAACGACAGCGACACGAGTAGGCATGGAGATAGCCTACAAGTCCACTGCTGCCACCAGCTGGGCTAGGACAAGCTGAGGAAAAGCTTCTCCAAGTCCTCGACACTCAAATCGCTGTCCTTGGAGGGTTTCCCGTCCTCCGCGACGCACTCTTTCATGGCGGTCGCAATAATCGCGAAGCCTGCTTTGTCGAGCGCGCTCGACACAGCAGAAAGCTGCGTTACCACCGACCTGCAATCTTTCTGTTGCTCGACCATCGAAATAACCGCCGCAAGTTGCCCCTGCGCGCGGCGCAACCGATTAATGACGGGCTTCATATCTGTCGCTGATGCGTCTGCCATGATTTCTCCTTTGTTCCCGCGTTATGCCGTGGTGAGTACTTCAGGGTGTGTGGTGGCAGCGGTTCCCATCTGCCACGTCAAATATCCGCCATCAAGGTTTGCCACCTCGATGCCGCTCTGAGTCAGAATGCTGGCGGCAGTGTGTCCGCGCTGCCCGACTCGACAGGTCACGATGACTCGATGGTCCCGCAAACTCTCGACGTGATCTCGCAGTTCGTCGAGAGTGATGAGTGTGGATCCAGGAATCGCTCCTCGCGAATACTCACCTTCGGTACGAACATCAATGAGCGTCCACCCCTCAGCGAGCAAGGCGTCAACCTCGTGCCACTGAACGGCTTTCTCACCCGTGGCACGGTTCTCGTTGACATAGCCGAGCATGTTGACCGGGTCCTTGGCTGAGGCAAACTGCGGGGCGTAGGAGAGTTCCAGGTCCATCAAATCGGTCGCGGTGAGACCTGCCGCCATTGCCGTGGCAATCACGTCGATTCGTTTGTCGACGCCCTCTTCTCCCACAGCCTGCGCACCCAGGATCAGATCAGTCTCGGGATCCACGATGAGTTTCATCGCCATTTGCACCGCGTCGGGATAGTAGCCGGCATGGTTTATGGGGTGTGAGTGAATAATCCGCATCGCGTGACCCTTGGATGTCAACACGCGCTCGGTGTAGCCGGTGGAGGCTGCAGCCATTCCGAAGAACCCCACAATGGAGGTGCCAAACGCGGGTACGGCCTTCGCCGTGCGACCGGCAATCGAGTCCGCGGCAAGGCGCCCATGACGGTTGGCTAGGCCGGCCAGTGGGACAAGGCTGTAACCATCGGGGCGTTTCTTCTGCGCAACATCTCCCACCGCCCAAATAGAGGGATCTGACGTTCTCTGTTGGTCATCGACGACAACACCACCCGCCTCGCCCATCTCGAGTCCCGCTTCAACGGCGAGCTCGATGTTCGGGCGCGCCCCCACAGCAACGACCGTCATGTCTGCCTCAATCATCGAGCCATCGGCTAACGTCACTCCGCTGTCGGTGATGGCCTGGACCTGAGCAGAGAGCCGAACGTCCAAACCGCGAAAGCGTGCGCGCTCGACGAGCGGCCATGCCATTTCAACATCCAAAGTCGGCATCAGCTGTGGAAGCGCTTCGACCAACGTGGTGGAAATTCCTCGGTGAACAAGGTTTTCGGCAAGCTCCAACCCGATGAACCCTCCGCCCACAACGATCGCACTCTTTGCGGTCTCTGCAGCTGCCATCAGCCGGTCCATGTCGTCGAGGTTCCACAACACGTGGGCATCCTCTACTCCGGGGATGGGTGGCCTAAATGGGGTGGAGCCTGGACTGAGCACCAGAGCGTCATAGGAAATGTCCCGGGTATCCCCCGTTACGAGATTGGTGACCGACACCGTTTTGTCGTCGCGGTTGATGGCTGTTGCCTCAGTGCGCAGGTGCACATCAATGTTGAAGCGTTTTTTGAGCTGCTCCGGTTGCTGGAGGACTAACGAACCACGATGAGGGATCACGCCTCCGACGTGGTACGGAAGACCACAGTTCGCAAACGACACTGCGCCCCCGCGCTCAATCACGATGATCTCCGCGGTCTCGTGGATGCGACGAAGGCGTGTCGCTGCGGACATGCCCCCGGCTACTCCTCCGATAATGACGACGGTGTGAGGAAGGGTGGCTGCAGAAGACATGGCCCCAGTATATACCCCCTAGGGTATTGGACCTACTGTCAGCAGGGCTCTGCCACGGTAGTACTCGTGCCTCTCGCCAATCCTCTCACCCGCCTGCGCATGAAGGTTCGCGGAGAAATTCTGACCATGCTCTCGGGCGATCCTCACGGTGAACCGGAGTGGGTCAAGGCCATCAGCATGGGGACCGACGCCGGGTATTTTGGGCCGCACTCCGCCGTCTGGCACGTCAACGGTGGCATCCCGGTCATTGTCGCGGGAGTGAGAGCGCTACTCATGCAAACCCTGCACCCCGGAGCCATGGCAGGCGTCCACGACCATTCCCGCTACGCCAGTGATCCCATCGGGCGACTCTCGGGAACAGTGCGGTGGGTGGTTACCACCACGTTTGGCTCGAGGGACACTGTCGCGAACGAAACGGCCCGGGTCTCCAGGTTGCACGACCGAGTCACAGGGGACTATTCGCCCGGAAATCCTCCTGAAAAATCACAGCCCTACTCCGCCCACGATGAAGACCTGATCGGTTGGGTCCACGTTGTCTTCACGGACGCTTTTCTCCGAGCCCATCGCGAATGGGGAGACGAAATTCCACCAGATCGCGAAGGCGAGTCCGGTGAAGACCGATACGTCCGGGAGTGGGCTCAGGCCGGCCGTCTGATGGGGATGCGCAATCCCCCCACCTCAGTGGCGGAACTCGAAGCAGCGCTGGATGACTTCCGACCCGTCCTGCGAGCCGATGATCGGGTCATCGACGCAATCTCGTTTCTCACCAAGCCACCGCTGCCACGGCTGGCACGAATTCCCTATTCACTGCTTGTGGCAGGGGCTATCGTCACAATCGACCCGCAGTATCGGGAGCTCTTGGGCATCAAAAAACCGTGGTGGCCAGCATCGCTCCTGACGCGCTTCGCTCTGAGCGTCATCGGCAGGACACTGGGAACAGAATCAACGAGCCGCAAGCGCGCCACAGAACGCATCGCGCGTCTCGCGACGGATGCAGAGACTTACTGAACTCCGAGAATGTCCACGACGAAGACAATCGTGTCCGTCGCCCCAATTGCACCATCTGAGGTTCCCCCCGATGGCCCGTAGCCAAGCTCTGGCGGAATCACAATAATCACCCGGGAGCCAACCGTCTGCCCAATGAGGCCATCTCGGAAGCCCGTAATGACGCCGCCGGTGGGGAAGCTTGCAGGCTCCCCGCGCTCCCAACTCGAGTCAAATACGTCTCCGGTGTTCCAGTTAACCCCGTGATAGTGGACGATCACCACATCGCCGCCGCTGACCTCAGCGCCATCGCCCTCGATGACAGTTGCCAGAGCAAACTCGCTGGGTACATCCCCTTCGGGGATGGACACTGTCGGCGCACCAAGGTCGTCATAGGTGACACTGGGGAAGCCCTCGGGCGGATCGACGGGCTCGCCCTCAACCCTGTCGAGCGGTGGAACTGCAGGAGCTTTGATCTCGATGATGTCGACGACAAACAGCAGGGATTCTCCTGCGCCCAAACCAAACTCAGGAGCCCCATCGGGACCAAATGCCTCTACCGGAGGAATGAGGCCCGCGACTCTCGAGCCCACCGTCGAGCACGCGGCAGTGAGCGAGACACCGACAAAGTTCGGCGCTTCAGTATCGAGGGTTAGAACCGTGGGAGAAAACTCGTCATACCCAGACTCCTCAATAAGGTCTCCACTGGCTGCGTTGTAGAGCGAATAATCGATGACCAAAATGTCACCATTTTGAACTTCCCTCCCGTCTCCCTCAACAATCACGGCTCGTTGCGTGAGCTCAGCAGAGAGTGGTGCATCAAACGAAATGTTGGGGGTTTCCCCAAAAGCGCCCGCGACCGATACCGCTTCTACACCTGCACCACTGGGGGTGCACCCCTCAGCAGTAGCGGCAGTCTCATCGACACCCTCCTGCGTGGCGTCGCTGGAGCATCCAGCAAGGACAAGAAGGGCACTCAGGCCAAGGGCCAGAGGAAGAGATCGCTTCACCAGAAGCCTTTCGATGGGGACTGAGACAACCTGCTCATCCTGGCAGGTCACCCCTATGCAATCAATCTGAGCTGATGACCTTGGTGCGGGGTTCGTGTGCCACCGGGAAATTCACGGAGTTCGCGATGAAACATAATTCTCGGGCGCGGTGGTGAAGCGAGGGAACACTATCCTTATCCCCCCTGGAGATTTCAATGTCGGGACGCAGGGTCACTTCCGTGATTGCGCCCGAACCATCAGGCGAAGTCTGCAACACCCCGGTCGCCGTATCGCGGTAGGACTCGACCACCACGCCCGCGGCCTGGGCGACGTGCAAGAAACTGAGCATGTGGCATTGCGAGAGCGCCGCAATCAGCATTTCCTCGGGGTTCCACCGAGTCACGTCCCCGTGAAATGTCGAGTCGGACGACCCTTCGATGTCGGGCTTTCCGTGAGCGCTAATGACGTGTGCGCGGGAATACGCTTTGTAGCCACTCGTCCCGGTGCCCTGGTTGCCTACCCACTCGTTGTGTAGCTCATAGGAATGGCGGTTCATGTCTCTACTGTAGGCGTCCCCAGCCGTATTTTCAGGGTTGCAGGTCTACACTGAGGGGCTATGACCGACACGCTTTCCCAAGCCCCATCGTCCGCCACCGGCGCCTCAGCCCGCATCATCACGGAGATTCCCGGCCCGCGCTCCAGAGAGCTGCACGAGCGCCGCGTCAAGGCCGTCTCGGCCGGCGTTTCCGCCACATTCCCGATCTACGCAGCCCACGCCCACGACGCGATTCTCGAAGATGTCGATGGCAACCGTTTCATTGACTTCACTGGCGGTATTGGTGTCATGACTATTGGTCACACCAACGAGGCAGTCGTCCAAGCGGTCTCCGACCAGGTGTCGAAGGTAACGCACACGCTGTTTGCTGTTGCCGGATATGAGCCCTACATCCAGGTCTGCGAGCTGCTTGCCCAACACACCCCGGGAAACTTCGCCAAGAAATCAGTGCTCGTGAATTCCGGTGCTGAAGCCGTAGAGAATGCGGTCAAGATCGCCCGTAAATTCACCGGTCGCACCGAAGTCGCCGTTTTGCATCACGGATACCACGGGCGCACCAACCTCACCTCGGCGATGAATTACAACATGCACCCCTACGGGACGGGTTTCGGCCCACTCGCAGGTTCTGTTCACCACGCTCCCAACTCATCTCCGTTCCACAACGGGCTCTCCGGCGCACAAGCGGCAGAGCGCACCATTACGTACTTGGAGAAGCGCGTGGGGGCGAGCCAGATTGCGTGTTTGGTGGTGGAGCCCATTCAGGGCGAGGGCGGATTTATCGTCCCCGCAGAGGGTTACTTGCAGGCACTTGTCGAGTGGTGTCACGCAAACGGCATCGTCTACGTATCCGATGAGGTTCAGAGCGGGATGGCTCGCACTGGAACCTACTTCGCCAGCGAGCACTTCGGTATCGAACCCGACCTCATCACCAGTGCGAAGGGTATCGGAGGCGGCATGCCCATTGCCGCGGTCACCGGCCGCGCCGACATTATGGACGCTTCCCACCCGGGTGGTCTTGGCGGAACCTTCGGGGGAAACCCCGTCTCCTCGGCAGCGGTTGTGGCCGTGTTCTCCCAAGTGGAAAAGCACGGGTTACTCGCGGAGGCGCGCAGAGTCGAGAAGACACTGCGGCCAGCGCTGCTCGCGCTGCAGAAGAAGCACCCGGTTATCGCCGACGTCCGAGGAATCGGCGCCATGTTGGCGATCGAATTCGTGGACACCGTGAGCGGCAAACCCGCAGCAGACGTAGCCAAAGCTGTGCAGACCTATGCCTTGGACCACGGTGTTTTGATTCTGACGGCCGGCACCTTCGGCAACATTCTGCGTTTCTTGCCTCCTGTTGTCATCACTGATGACCAGCTTCTCGAGGCAGTTGCCATCATGGATGACGCCCTCGCGGCCCTGTAGAACGTGTCACACCACTGGCTCGACGCCGGCGACGCCGCTGTCGTAGCCGAGCTCATTCGTGATGAACAGACAGAATCGATTCACCACGGAGTAGTCGCGGTAGTGGACCGCGAGGGGACACTACTTCTGGAGCGCGGAAACGCAGAGGCAATCGTCTATCCGCGCTCAACACTCAAACCCGTTCAAGCTATCGCGCTGTTGGAAACGGGTCTCGAGCTTTCCCCACTGGAGCTGACCTTAAGCACAGCGAGTCATTGCGGATCACGTCGGCACCGGGATGCTGTTGCGCACTTCCTCGAGGCCCATGGGTTTAGCGAGTCTGCACTCGGGTGCCCCGAGGATTGGCCTCTGGGGCCGGCCGAAAGAGCTGAGCTCGCCGCGGAGGGCGGCACCCCGAGCAGACTGGCGATGAATTGCTCTGGCAAACATGCGGGTTTTCTCGCTGCCTGCAGTCATTCCGGATGGCACACAGAGGACTACCTGAGCCTCGAGCACCCCCTGCAGCAGGCAATTGTGGACACCATCACTCGGTATGCCGATGAGCCACCTGCGTTGAGTTCTACTGATGGATGCGGAGCACCCCTCCACGCGCTGAGTCTCCGGGGCTTGGCTCGTGCTATTGCTCGAGTGAGCACAGCGGACACTGAGCACGAACAACGGCTTCTCTCAGCGGTTCGCGACAACGCCTGGGCAATCGATGGTGAGGGTCGGGACAATACGGTGACAATCGAAACCTTGGGCGGCATCGCCAAGATCGGTGCGGAGGGGCTCGTCGTCATCGGAACGCCAGACGGGGTCGCTGTTGCCGTGAAAATTCTTGATGGCTCCATGCGAGCAACCTCCCTCGTGGCCCTCGGAGCACTCGAATCGGTAGATGCAATTTCCGCCCGTGACGCTGCGTCATTCTCGGCGCGGGTGGCGCACCCCGTGATGGGCGGAGACCACATCATCGGGGGCCTGAAAGTCCGGATATAGTCTCAGAGGTGCAAAATTCTTCCGAATTTTGACCCGGCGCTGGATGACATTCTGAATCAACGCCACATTCCCACAATCGAGGTAAAAACGATGAAGATTTCGGTTATTCGCGAGATCAAGAACAACGAATTCCGTGTTGCTATGACCCCGGCGGGAGTGCGCGACTTAGTCGCCGCAGGACACACCGTCACGGTGGAAAAAGGCGCCGGAGAAGGTTCGGGAATCTCGGATGCTGACTATGCAGCAGAGGGCGCAACAATCGCCCCCGATGCGGCCTCAGCGTGGTCCACCGCCGAGATGGTGGTGAAAGTCAAAGAACCCATCCACAGCGAGTACTCCTATTTCCGGTCTGACCTAGTGCTCTTCACCTACCTTCACTTGGCCGCAGAACCCGAACTCACCACGGCCTTGCTCGAATCAGGAACAACGGCTATCGCCTACGAAACCGTTCAAGGACCGACGGGTGGACTCCCTCTCTTGGCTCCGATGAGTGAAGTCGCTGGCCGGCTTTCCTCCATCGTGGGCGCTGCCACCCTGGTCAAGCCTGCCGGTGGGATGGGATTGCTCGTCCCCGGTGTTCCCGGGACACGACCCGCCAACGTGGTGGTTTTGGGTGGCGGTGTCGCAGGAACAAGCGCCGTGTCTGTAGCCGTGGGTCTTGGTGCGGATGTCACAGTATTGGACACCAACTTGCAACGCCTCAAAGAACTCGATGCTCTTTATGCGGGACGTATCAAAACTGCCGCGTCCAACTCGCTGGAGATCGAAAAGGCCTGTCTTGCTGCAGACCTCGTCATTGGGTCAGTCCTCATCCCTGGAGCCAAAGCGCCCAAGCTTGTGTCGCTCGATCTCGTATCCCGGATGAAACCAGGCAGCGTCCTGGTGGATATTGCTGTCGATCAGGGTGGCTGCTTTGAGGGCTCTAAGCCCACAACGCACGCTGACCCAACCTTCGAGGTTCACGGCAGCATCTACTACTGCGTGGCCAACATGCCCGGTGCTGTGCCCCAAACATCAACGGTCGCCCTCACCAACGCAACCATGCGATACGTGAACGCTCTCGCCAATAAGGGCTGGAAAGCCGCGTTGGCAGACGATGCCGGCCTGGCATTGGGCCTCAACACCGATGCGGGCGTGCTCACAAATGAAGCCGTAGGCATTGCCCACGGTATTGACGCTGTCAGCCCCGCCACCAGGCTTTCCTAGCCAAGAAAAACTGACCCCTCCTCCATAGGAGAACAGAGCCCTCGGGGACCGGAAGAGGGGGAGGATGTATCCGTCCGGCACTTGCCTGACGAATATCCATGGCGGAAATTTCGTCAAGGACAATGTCATGCGTGTCACACACATCTCTCCAGGTGAGCACCAACTGTTCAGGAGAGTAAACCTCGACGTTCGGGGCTCCGTGCCACTGCTCCGGCGTTCTGGTCACAATCGCTGTGGCTGGACCTGGTTGAATCCGAGGCACACGCGGGCGGGAGAAGCTGTCCCCGACTCGCGATAACTGAAGTGTCTCCCCTCGGAACTTTGCTCGACCGGGGACCGCATCGTCGAGTCCCCCGAGAGAGGTTCTCGTCTCGACTTTGTCGACGTAAAGAATCACGTCGTGCTGCACGAGTCGCGAGAGCGCACGGTGGTGCTTGGACCCCGCGTCGCTCGCCATCAGCAGGGAATCCGGGGCAGTCTCGAGGAGATCGAGCAGGAATTGTGCGCCATCCAGACCGGCAGTTATGAGCGTGTTATGAATATCATCGAGCACCACCGTCGCCCCCGCCGTCCTCTGAGACATCCACCACAACCACAGTTCGAGAGGGTGGACTGGGGCCAGCTGGCATCGTTTTCGCTGTGAGGCAAAAACCAGCGGGGTGAGTGCAGCCACCCAGGGCAATGGCGCAGGGGGTGGTGCGCTGGAGGTGACCAGCGGTGGGGGAAGAGACACCGCCGCAGTAGAGCATGACGATCCCCCGTCTCCCGCTCAGGCCTGCAACCCCCTAGGAATCCTCCGCCATGTCGGAGTTGGGGACAGAATCAGTGCAGCGTGAACGAGAGAGAACCCAGTGTCACCGTTGAGCCTCGCACGAGTGAGTAGGTGTCATGGGGGATGCACTGAAGCGGTCTTGCTCCTGACTCCTCGACGACCGTGCCGTTGACAGTTTTGAGGTCCTTGACCCAGAACACCCCATTCTTCACGCCAAACTCGACGTGGTCGGGAGCAACTGTATCGGTGTCATCATCCAGGCATATCCGATGAATTTCAGGGGAATCACTGTCACTGACAGGTTTGACCCCGATAATTCCCGACATCTCCCCCACCGTTATCTGCGGGCCGTGCGCAAACTTCAACACAAACCGGGCAGGAGCGCGTTTGGCACGGGGCTTCTCGGTGGCCACTCGCTCGGCTTCCTCAATGTCAAAAAGCGACATCGCCTGCGTGGGATCATCTTCTCCCGAGTCCACCGGAACCTGAGTGTGAGCCTCGGGCTCAACCTCGATCTTCTTCCCCAGATTGAGACTCCGCCGCAGCCACCCCGTCGCCCTGGAGAGTGTGTCTGCCTCTTCCTCCGCTGGAGTTTCTTCCAACTCTGTCGCCACCTCGGGAACAGCGATGGGCTCCGCAGGAGCCGGTTTCGGTCGCACCATGGATTGACCACACCCCGAGCAGAAGAGACTCGAGGCAGGCACAGTGTCACCACACCGCGAACACGGGCTCGGCGGCGTCACCGTTTGGGCATCAAAAAGACTCATCGAACGTCAGGCTACACAGCATCGAGCCGCGAGTGCCGGAGCACACACGAGAAGCGCCACGCGCCCAACACTTCAGCACTTTCTGGGTTAGAACCGGGACAATTGGGAAGCCAGAGAGTGGGAGTGAATGAGCGCAGTGTCTCGAATTGTGCGCGCGGGTATCGCCGCGCTCGCTGTTGGTGCGCTCGCGCTCCAAGGAGGTGCCGCCTGGGGGGCGGTGTGGGTCGTCGAAAATCAGCAGAACCTGAAGGACAGGCTGGTCGCGTACCAGTTTGAGACACCTGCTGAGATTCAGTCCTACATTGAGCTCTCTGGACTTTCGGATGCCGGTTCGCTGTATTTGCGAACCTCTCTTCCTCGCGTTGTGCCGGCATATGAATTCGATCGCTACTGCACGAGAAACGAGCCCGGAATTGGCGTTCTCGGGTGCTACACGCTCCGCGATCGTCGCATCTATCTCTACGACGTCACCGATCCGCGACTCCAAGCCATCGAACCTGTAGTCGCTGCCCACGAGATGCTCCACGCAGTCTGGTTTCGCAAAACGACCCAGGAACAACAAGACCTTGCCGTTCTCCTAGAGGAGGCCTTCGCTGCCCTCGGACCCGATCACCAACTGGTTGAGAGAATAGCCAGCTATGAGGCTGACAACCCGGCCTCTCGAATCCCAGAGCTCTACTCGATTGTGGGTACCGAGATACGGGACATCCCGGCTGCTCTTGAAGAGCACTACACCCAGTACTTTGGGGATCGCTCACGCGTGGTGGACCTCGCCGACGAGGTCTATCGCGTCTTTGACACTCTCCAGGGTGAGCTGGAGGCCCTGAGTAATGAGCTTCAGTCGCGCAACGCCGAAATCGAAGGATTGCGCTTCACGTACGAGGAAGCATCCGCGGCGCTGTCTCGGGACATTCGAGCGTTCAACGAGAAAGCATCCACTCCCGGCGGGTTCCCTTCGAAGTCTGAGTTCGAATCCGTGCGAAGTGCCCTCGTCGAGCGCCAGCAACGCGTGGAATCGATGCGCATCGCACTGCAGACCAAGATTGCCGAATACAACACCTTGCTCGAGGAACTCACAGTTCTCAATGAGGAAGTCTCTGAGCTCAACCAAGGAATCAATGTCACGCTCGAAGCAAAAGACGAACTTGAAGCACCTGAGACTAACATCGAGGACTAATTCTCCACAGGTGTGTAGCCTCCTCTTACCCGAGCTAGACGATTTCGCTACGCTCTAGCCATGTCGTATTCCCAGAGTGTCGAGAGTCCGCTGGGCCCCATTGCCCTTCATTCCAATGGCACGGCGCTGACACATCTGGACATCGGAGGAAAAGTTGCTACACCCCAACCAGACACCATCACGCAGACTGCCGCCGAGCAACTGGCCGAATACTTCGATGGCCAGCGCACACACTTTGATCTCCCTCTGGAACCGGAGGGTACGGCGTTCCAGGAATCTATCTGGAGCGCACTCCAGGCCATCCCCTACGGCGATTCGCTGAGCTACGGAGAGCTGGGGCTCAGAGCCGGACGACCCGGGGCTGCCAGAGCCGTGGGGGCCGCGGTAGGCGCCAACCCGCTACCCATCGTGATTCCCTGCCACAGGGTGTTGGCATCAGATCGAAAGATTACGGGTTATAGCGGTGGCGATGGAATCACCACAAAAAAGAAGTTACTTGCCCTCGAAGGCATCAGCTACCGCTAATTACCAAGTCAATAGATCCCTCTGACACCGAGGCTCCATCAAATACATAGCCGTGGGATTCACCCCAGGAGACCACGTCGTCAATGCGGGAAAAGTGCGGTACTGACTGGGCCAACGCCCGCACGAGGTGGCCCTTGGTCGACTTATTCGCGTGCCCCAGAGCTTTGCGTGATCCCCGAGGCCCCGGCTGGACAACTGAGACAAAAACTCCCGCACCATCGGGTACCGGGCTGAGTTTGCGGTATCCCTCACTCCGAAGATCGAGAACAAAAGAGTCAACCGTGGACCAGAGAGCTTCCCTGAGTCCATCCCATTGAGCCACGAGTGAACCCCCAGAAAGCTTCGAATCCCAGGACAGCCGATAGGCGGGAATACGATCAGATGCTCTGAGGAGGCCAAACAGGGCAGAAAACACGGCCACATGGTCGTCCACCCACGCCCTCTGCGACCCATCCAAGGTTGATAACCCCAAAGCGTCATACAAAACCCCGGTGTATCGCTGGAGCGCCGGCATCACCGGAGAGCTCGCGAGCTCCCGATTCCTCTGAACCTCGGGGGCGCCCTTGGGGCCCAGTTTCAGCGCCCTGAGCGCTGTGGCCTCGTCCTTCACCAGCTCGCTGATCTGGCCGAGCAAAGCTTCCCGAAGAGGATTTTGCACGAGGAAACTCAGCGCCCCCACCTCGAGATGGGTTCCTGACTCCCCGCCAGCAACCTTAGTTTCCGAGGGTGGCAGCAGGACCAGCATTGCTAGGACGTAATCTCTGCCTAACCGGCCACTATTGTCACCTGGTTGTTGTCAACAGAGAGGAATCCGTCTTCAGCCTGCGCCGTGATCTTCTGACATCCGCGGTCGTGATCCTGACCTCGCCTGCTGCGAGCACGCCAAGGGTGGGTTCGTGACCGGCCAAAATACCGATTTCCCCCTCCGTGGTGCGCGCGACAACCATCGTTGCCTCCCCTGACCACAATTCAGCGGTCGCAGAGACGACAGTGACGGTGAGACCTGACACGCCTAGCCCATTTCCTTCTGCATGGTCGCCCACTTCTCTTCCACATCGCTGATGGGTCCTACGTTGAAGAAGGCCTGCTCGGCAACGTGGTCGAATTCACCCTTGGCGATGGCATCGAAGGACTCGACAGTCTCCTTCAACGGCACTGTGGAGCCTTCCACACCGGTGAACTTCTTCGCCATGTAGGTGTTCTGCGAGAGGAACTGCTGAATACGGCGGGCACGGGACACCGTGACCTTGTCCTCTTCTGAGAGCTCGTCAACACCCAGGATCGCAATGATTTCCTGGAGTTCTTTGTTCTTCTGCAGAATCTGCTTCACTGTGGTCGCCACCCGGTAGTGGTCCTCACCAATGTAGAGAGGGTCCAGGATTCGGCTGGTCGAGGTCAGCGGGTCCACGGCGGGGTACAGGCCCTTTGCCGCGATGTCACGGCTGAGCTCTGTCGTCGCATCCAAGTGGGCGAACGTCGTCGCAGGAGCAGGGTCGGTGTAGTCATCCGCTGGCACATAAATTGCCTGCAGCGAGGTAATCGAGTGTCCACGAGTCGAGGTAATGCGCTCCTGGAGGATACCCATCTCATCAGCCAGGTTGGGCTGGTAACCCACGGCAGAGGGCATACGGCCCAGCAGCGTCGACACCTCAGAACCTGCCTGGGTGAAGCGGAAGATGTTGTCAATGAAGAGCAGCACATCCTGGTTTTGCACGTCACGGAAGTACTCCGCCATGGTCAACGCCGAGAGCGCCACTCGCAAACGGGTTCCTGGGGGCTCATCCATCTGCCCGAACACGAGGGCTGTCTTATCAAAGACGCCGGCTTCTTCCATTTCGTGGATGAGGTCATTTCCTTCACGGGTACGTTCTCCCACACCCGCGAATACCGAGACACCACCGTGGTCTTGGGCAACACGCTGAATCATTTCCTGAATCAGAACGGTTTTTCCCACACCGGCTCCACCGAAGAGACCGATTTTTCCACCAAGAACGTAGGGGGTGAGGAGGTCGATGACCTTGATGCCGGTTTCAAAGAGCTGAGTCTTGGACTCCAGCTGGTCGAAGGGTGGCGGCTGACGGTGAATGCCCCAGCGCTCAACACCTTCGAGCTTGTCGTCGGAGTTCAAGACCTCGCCGAGAACGTTGAACACCTTGCCCTTGGTTGCATCTCCGACCGGAACCGTGATGGGCCCTCCGGTGTCGCGAACGTCCTGGCCACGAACCAAACCGTCGGTGGGCTTGAGAGCAATGGCGCGAACAAGATCGTCTCCGAGGTGCTGCGCGACCTCGAGGGTCAACACGGTCGTCTCTCCCCCGATGGTGATATCGGTCTGCAACGCGTTATACATCGCAGGAAGCGAGTCGTGGGGGAACTCGACGTCAACAACGGGACCCGTTACGCGGGCAACTCGACCCGTGGCAGTCGCATTCTTGGCAGCAGTCTTAGTCATCTTCGTTTTCTCTTTCTTTACTTCGCCGAAGCGAGGGCGTCGGCGCCGCCCACGATTTCGGAAATCTGTTGGGTAATTTCAGCCTGGCGGGCATTATTCGCCAGGCTTGTGTACTCGCGGATGAGCTTGTCGGCGTTGTCACTAGCCGACTTCATGGCCTTCTGTCGAGCAGCATGCTCTGCTGCCGCGGACTGCAGCATGGCGGTGAAAATTCGGTTCTCGATATAGACAGGCAACAGCGCATCCAGCACGTCGTCTGCTTCGGGCTCGAATTCGTAAAGGGGAAACACCTCGGTGTCTCCGGGCTCGTCAACGCCTTCCACGACCTCCAAGGGGAGCACGCGAACGACCTCGGGAGTCTGCGTCACCAGGGACACAAAACGGTTGTAGACGATGTGGATTTCATCCACACCGCCCTCGGCAAAGTCTGTGGTGAACTGCTCGATGAGTGTCTGTGCGATCTCTTTTGCCGTTTCAAACTCCGGCTGGTCCGTATTTCCCGTCCACGATTTCTGCACGGGACGCTGACGGAAGGTAAAGTTCTGCACTGCCTTGCGGCCCACGACAAAGTTCACGACCTCTTTGCCATCACTCTCGAGACGCTCCCGAAGGTCTCCGGCCTCCCGCAGGACTTGAGCGCTAAAAGCACCCGCCAACCCGCGGTCTGAGGTGAAGATGACCATGGCGGCACGACGGGGGTTTTCTGCCTCGGTCAGAAGCGGGTGGTCGATGTTCGAGTACGTGGCGACCGCAGACACGGCACGCGTCACCGCGCGCGTGTAGGGGGTCGCCGCAACCATTCGAGCTTGGGCTTTTTGAATCCGCGAGGCGGAAATAAGCTCCATAGCTCGAGTGATCTTCTTGGTCGTACTGGCAGAACGAATCTTCTGCCGATACACCCGAAGTTGCGCACCCATGGTTTCTTAGTCCTTTACGTGTTCTCGCCTAGCGCTTGCGCTTGACGATTTTTTCTTGGTTGATCTCGGCATCGGAGAGAGCGTCGTACTCTTCGCTTCCCGGGGCACCCAGGCCTTCAGCTCCGGAGGCTTGGAAGGCTACGACGAACTTGTCGACCTCTTTCTCCAGCTCTGCCTTGGTGTCGTCATCCAGGACGTTGGTCTTTCGCAGAGTGTCCAGAATCTTGGTGTTGCGACGCAGGTGATCGAGCAGTTCAGCCTCAAACTTCAGGACATCCTCCACCTCAATGGTGTCGAGTTTTCCGTTTGTTCCTGCCCAAATGGAGACGACCTGCTCCTCCACGGGGTAGGGCGAATACTGGGGCTGCTTGAGCAACTCGGTGAGTCTCGCTCCTCGAGCAAGCTGACGACGGCTCGCTGCGTCCAAGTCAGAGGCGAACATCGCGAAGGCTTCAAGCGAGCGATACTGCGCAAGCTCCAGCTTCAAAGTTCCCGACACGGACTTGATGGATTTCACCTGCGCGTCACCACCCACACGAGACACCGAGATACCGACGTCCACAGCGGGACGCTGGTTGGCGAGGAACAGGTCCGACTGCAAGAAGATCTGGCCGTCGGTGATCGAAATCACGTTCGTCGGAATGAACGCAGAGACGTCATTGGCCTTCGTCTCAATGATCGGCAGACCCGTCATGGAGCCACCACCCATCTCGTCCGAGAGCTTTGCACAACGCTCGAGCAAGCGGGAGTGCAAGTAGAAGACATCGCCTGGGTATGCTTCACGACCCGGTGGGCGACGCAACAGCAGTGATACGGCGCGGTACGCCTCAGCCTGCTTGGAGAGGTCATCGAAGATGATCAGGACGTGCTTGGAGTTGTACATCCAGTGCTGTCCGATGGCGGAACCCGTGTAGGGAGCCAGGTACTTGAATCCCGCGGGGTCTGACGCTGGTGCAGCCACGATCGTGGTGTACTCCATGGCGCCGGCTTCTTCGAGTGCACCGCGAACACCCGCGATGGTCGAGCCCTTTTGGCCGATTGCGACATAAATACAGCGAACCTGCTTCGAGGGGTCTCCCGAATCCCAGTTCGCCTTCTGGTTGATGATCGTGTCGACAGCGATGGCGGTCTTTCCGGTCTGGCGGTCACCGATGATCAGCTGACGCTGCCCACGGCCCACGGGAATCATGGCGTCGATGGCCTTGATTCCGGTTTGCAGAGGCTCGTGCACACTGCGCCGGGCCATGACACCCGGTGCCTGCAGCTCGAGCGCGCGACGGCCTTCGGCTTTGATAGCTCCCATGCCATCGATGGGGTTTCCCAGAGGGTCAACCACTCGACCAAGGAATCCATCGCCTACGGGAACCGAGAGCACCTCACCGGTCCGGGTAACTTCTTGTCCAGCTTCAACACCGCTGAACTCACCGAGCACCACAACACCGATCTCGTTCTCATCGAGGTTCTGGGCCAACCCGAGGGTCCCATCCTCGAACTTCACGAGCTCGTTTGCCATGACACCGGGAAGTCCCTCGACGTGCGCAATGCCGTCTGCGGCATCCACCACGTGGCCAACCTCTGTGGTGGCAGCGGTGCCGGGGTCATACGACTTTGCAAAGTCTTTCAGGGCATCGCGGATGTGATCCGGGTTGATTGTTAGTTCTGCCATGGTTTTTCCTTTGGTTGTGTGTGCACTCGCACGTTTTTCGCCAGCGCTAGCCGGCAAGTTTCATTCTCAAGTCCTGCAGCCTGGTGGCCACGCTTCCATCAATCACGTCATCACCGACGCGAATCCGCGCCCCGCCGACGAGACTGCCGTCGACGCGCTGGGCAATGTAGTGAGAACGCTGGTACTTCTTGTGCACCAGCGACTCAATCTGAGCCAGCTGGGCGCCCGAGAGTGGCTTTGCGACCGACACGACTGCCAAGCCTTGCCCACCCTGATCCGCAACGGTTTCGGCTGCACCCATGAGCATGCGTCCAATTCGGCGACCACGCGGATCGGATACGAGGTGGCGAACAATCGCCTCAGCTTCGACCGAGACTTTCCCTCCGACAAGGGCACTCACCAACGTTGCTTTAGCTTCTGCGGAAGCGCGCTTGGAGCCAATCGCCAACTCCACATCCGGGTCCGAATGAATGAGATCCGAGACAGCGAGCAGTTCTCCCACGAGGTCTGAGGAATCCCCCGACACCTGGGCCAACACCCGGACACCCAGTTCTTCCAGAGCTGCCTGGATATCGCGCGGACTTGACCACCGCAGAGCAACAAGCTCCCCCACCAGTGCTCGTGCGTCAGTGGACAGCGACGCAAAAGCGCTCCTAGCGAGAGCTTGAAGAGCCGTGGGGTCCGCCGAAGAGTCTCCCAGTGAACTTCTCAGCGCTGACGAGCCAGACAACCCCATAGCTGCCGCAAACAGGTGAGCAGCAAGCTCACGCGTTGGGGCATAGCTCGCAAGGCTCGAGCGAGCCTTGACGAGGGAGTGACTGGTCTGAGCGCCCATGGTTACTTTTTCGCCTTCTTTGCGGGAGCCTTCTTCGCGGGTGCCTTCTTCGCAGGCGCAGCGTCGCCCTTGTCGAGATCCGCAAGAAGCTTGTCGACCACGGATGCCGCTTTGGCGTCCTCGCTCAGGCGTTCCTGCACCACGGCAGAGGCCAAGTCGAGTGCAAGATTGCCAACCTCTTTGCGCAGTGAAATGACGGCCTGGTGGCGCTCAGCCTCGATTTGCGCTTGCGCACTGAGAGCTATCCGGTCCGCCTCTGCCTGGGCGCTGGTCTTCATTTCCTGAAGAATTTGCGTCCCCTCGGTGCGGGCCTGGTCACGAATGCTCGCCGCTTCGGCTCGAGCCTCAGCAAGCAACGCGTTGTACTTGTCTAGGGCTTCCTTGGCCTCGGCTTGAGCACTTTCTGCCTGGGCAATTCCACCCTCGATAGCCTCGGAGCGCTCATCCAGTGTCTTCTGCAGTCGGGGCAATACAACACGCCAAAACAGCAGCAACACCAATGCAAACGGAATGATCGACCAGACAATGTCATAGATCGCGGGGAGCAACGGGTTCGTTGCTTCCCCTTCCGCTGCGAGAAGGAGTGCTTCGGTCTGCATAGTCAGGCCTATCCGGTGAAGATGAAGTAAGTGGCGATACCGATGAACGCCAGTGCTTCTGTAAAGGCGATACCGATATACATCAGAACCGTCAAACGGCCCTGAAGTTCAGGCTGGCGAGCGACAGACTCAATGGTCTTGCCCACCACGATTCCCACGCCGATGGCGGGGCCAATTGCTGCGAGGCCATAACCGACCGTCGCAATGTTTCCGGATAGTTCGGCGATTACCGAGGTTGCGTCCACAGGTGTTTCCTTCCATGTTGTCAGCCCGATGGCGTATCGGGCTGAGGTTTAGTGTTCTTCCGCCAGCGCTAACTGGAGGTAGACGGCGGTCAAGAGCGTGAATACGTAAGCCTGCAACGTTGCAACCAAGAGTTCGAAGAACGTAAAGGCGATGCTAAAAGCGATTGTTCCGATCCCAAAGAACGCCATCCAGGAATCCGAATACAGGACGAAGAAGTGAGTGGAGGAGAAGAAGAGGACGAGCAGGAAGTGGCCCACCACCATGTTCATCAGCAGACGCAACGTGAGCGTGACTGGACGCAATACGAACGTCGAGACAAATTCAATCGGGGTCACGATGATGTAGAGCGGCCAGGGAACACCCGGGGGAAGAAGTGAGTTCTTCAAGAACGCTCCGGGATGCTTGCGCAAACCCGCGTAGACGAAAGCCAGGTAGGCGGCGACTGCCAGAACAAGCGGCATTCCAATCACGCTGGTGCCGGCGATATTCAGACCCGGGATTATGCCTGTCACATTCATGAACCACACCAGGAAGAAGATGGTGGTCAACAGCGGCAAGAAGCGCTTGCCGTCCTTCTCCCCCAGGAGATCCTCGGCAATGTTGACGCGGACCAGGTTCAGCGCCATCTCGATCGTGCCCTGGAAACGACCTGGGATCACCCTCATCTTCCGGGTTCCCAGCCAGAACACCAGCACGAGCGCCACCACTGCCAGCAGGCGAACCAGGATGATTCGGTTCATCTCAAAAATCGTGCCTTCAAACAGCACGGCAGGAGGAAAGAATTCCTCAATCGTGGGAGGTGAGAATGTTTCACCGGCTGCTAACTGGAACAGCGTGTCAGTGGCTTCTGTAAACAGCTCTGTCTCCAGTTTCGGGGCGCAGGGGAGCGCGGCGAACGTCGTTCGATAACTCTATCAAAGCAAAGCTGGGAGAAAGTAACCAGCCTTCAGGCGATGGTTTAGGCAAATCTCTCCGGGGGCACCACCGCAAAAATGTCCTGCACGGGGATAGCTCCCTCGCGAACGATGCGAAGCTTCCCGTGCGGAGTGTCAAGCGAGGTGGCATCGATCACCGTAGACACAGCCTTTCCTGGCTTTTCGTCCGCTGCTGCCAGGACGACCGATACTCCGTCTCCGAAACGCTTGACGAGGGCAGCGGGCGCCACCAGTGGCTGCTGCCCTACCGCCCACGCCCCAGACTGGGCCAGCGGTCCCGTTTCGCTCAGCAACTCCAGAGCTATTCGGTTTGCCGGCATCCGCAAAGCAACGGTTCCCTGGGTGTCACCTAAATCCCACGCGAGGGACTCCCCGGCAGGAACGATCAAGGTCAACGCTCCTGGCCAAAATTCGCCGGCTAGCAGGGCAGCATCGTCTGCCACCTCGGCGGCGAGTGCTCGAAGCGTGGGTATTCCAGGAACAAACACGGACACCGGAGATCTCTCCGGCATGGCCCGAACCGCGCGCAGTGCCGCCACAGCGGAGGGTTTGAACGCATCAGCCACCAGCGCATACGACGTATCTGTGGGAACACAGACAACCTGTCCGCGTCCGATCGCCATACGCGCATGACGCATCCCCTGAAGGAGCTCCGCGCTCTGTGCGGTCTTGAACAGTTGTGCGCTCACGCCACCAAGCTTGCCACGGCCTCACGGAAGTGAGCCGTGTGGGCAGCAACATCCTCCGCCGTGGTTGCCGGACTCATCAGGGCCATGTTGTGGAACGGAGTCATCAAGATGCCGCGATTGAGGGCATGGAGGTGCAAATACTGCTGGAGTTCAAAATCATCGGCATTGGCCGCATCCGCGCCATCCCGGGGAGCCTGCGGAAGGAAACTGTATTCCGCGCGCGCGCCGAGCTGAGTGACCTGCCAGGGCACCTGGAACTCGTCAATGGTTGCCTGAACCCCGGCTGTCCACTCAGTGGCGCGTTGAATCATGGCAGGGTACGCCTCAGCGGTCAGGACCTCACCCAACGTGGCCCTGATCGCAGCGAGCGAAAGGGCATTACCTGCAAGCGTCCCGCCTACTCCCCCCACGTCAATGTCCTCCATGTGAATGGACGCCCGCACGCGATTTTGCAATTCCTGGGTCATTCCATAGGCCCCCGCGGGGATGCCGCCGGCGATGGTTTTGCCAATGACGACCGAATCGGGCTGGAGGTTGTCCCGGAGGGTCATCCCACCCGGCCCGGCGCATACAGTGTGGGTTTCATCAATAATGAGCACGGCGCCATGGTCCGTGCACAGGGCGCGCAAAGCTTCGTGCCAACCGGGATCGGGCAGAACAATTCCGATGTTGGTCATCGCAGGTTCAATCAGAGCGCAGGCGATGTCGCCCTCTCCAAAGGCTCGCTCGAGGGCGGCGACGTCGTTGAAGGGAACGACCACGGTGGTCTCATCAGGGTCCACGGGAGCGCCAATATTTCCTCTGCGCTCCACAACGGCACCCGTGCCATCCAGGGATGCAAACGTTTCGTCAACGCTGCCGTGGTAGCAGTAATCCATGACGAGCACTTTTTTCTTGCCCGTAACGTGACGCGAGTAACGAATCATCGCTCGATTGGCGTCCGTCGCCGTCAAGGTGAACTGCCACATAGGAACACCGAAACGCTCGGCGAGCATCCCCGCGGCGATAGCCGCATCCTCGGTCGGCAACATCGTGGTGATGCCTTTTGCAAGCTGCTGGGTTACAGCGTCGACAGTGGGCTGTGGGGAGTGTCCCACCATGGCCCCCGTGTCTCCCAGACACAGGTCGACGTGGTCGATCCCATCGACACAGGTGAAGTGGGCCCCCTGTGCGCGAGACACATAGACCGGCCACGGTCCTGGCCACTTGGCCATCCAGAGCATGGGAACGCCATCGGGCATGCGCGTGAGTGCGTCATCGAAGAGCACTTTGGATTGCGGCCGCTCGGCTTCAAAGCGGGCAACTTCGTGGGCCATCAGATCCGACAGCCGTGCTCGATCAACAGACATTTCTCTTCCCTTTCAGAACGGTTCTCGTGAGGAGTTAGCCAGCAAGCGCGAGCCGCTTGCGCTTGATTGCGCCACTGACTTGAGCGATCAAGACCAGCGCAATAGCGGCAAAAAACACGCCCGAGGCGATGACGTTGGCTTCCGCAGGGATACCTCGCGCAGCTGCGGTGTACACGAAGCGAGGGAACGTCATGGCCGGACCGGCGTTGAAGTTGGTGATGATGAAATCGTCAAAGCTCAGCGCGAATGACAACAGTGCGGCCGCCGTGATTCCGGGGATGAGCAGCGGGAATGTCACCCTCCAGAACACTTGCGATGGCGACCCATACAAATCGCGGCCGGCTTCCTCGAGTGCCGGGTCTAACACGGCCACACGAGCTCGAACGGTCACGACGACGAAACTGATGCAGAACATGGTGTGGGCGATGATGATCGTGGAGAGTCCTTTTTGAACTCCGAGCTGGAGGAATTGCGCCGCCAGGCCAGCCCCCAAGACAACTTCGGGAGTAGCCATCGGCAAAAAGAGCAAAAGGGTCGTCGCGTTCCTGAATCGGAAGCGATAACGCACGAGGGCAATCGCTATGGCTGTCCCCATTGCTGTCGCGAGAACGGTTGACACTCCGGCAACAAGGATCGAGTTGGCGAATGAGGAACACACATCCTGGGCGTTACAGACGTCAAGCCAGTTATCGATGGTGAAACCGCGCCACACGATGTTGGTGCGGCGAGCATCATTGAACGAAAAAATGATCGTGTAGACGATGGGGATGAGCAAGAAGACCATCGCCATCGCCGTGTACACCCACAGCAGATACTTCCCCAAGCCCCTCATAGCAGGTCATCCGTTCCGCTACGCCGGACGTATGCCGACACCAGAATCAGAATTGACATCATCAAGATCAACGAGAGCGCGGCCGCTGCAGGAAAGTTCTGCAAGACAAGGAAGTTGGCCTCAATGACGTTACCCATCATTGCGGTGTCAGTAGACCCGAGGAAGTCCCTGCTGGCGTTGATGTAATCGCCTGTTGCGGGAATGAACGTCAGCAGGGTGCCAGAAATCACTCCCGGAATCGACAGAGGAAAGGTCACAGTACGGAACACCGTGAAGGGATTCGCATACAGGTCTCCCCCAGCCTCGACGTACCTCAGGTCAAGGCGCTCCAGAGTGGTGTAAATCGGCAGCGCCATGAAGGGCAAAAACATGTAGGTCAAACCGAAGACCACCGAAAAGGGTGTCCCGGTCAGATAGGCATCCGAGGGAATGAGCTGCAGTGTCTTCAGGGCTCCCACGACAAATCCCTCATCGGAGAAAATTTGTTTCCACGCCAGAGTGCGGAGCAAGAACGAGATAAAAAATGGTGCGATCAGGAGCACGAGTGCGAGCGCCTGCAACAGCGGGTATGCCCGCAGCTTCACACCGATGACGTAGGCGATGGGGTACCCGAGCAGAAGCGCAAAAATTGTCGCCAGAGTCGCATAGACGAAGGACCTGCCGATGTGGGAGAAATAGGTCGACACAACATCGACATAGTTTTCCCAGCGGAATGCCGTTTGGAATTCACCGAGGAAACCGCCGGGAACGGGAGATTGGAAGCTGGTGAGAACGAGCGAAAACAGGGGTGTCACAAAGAAGAGAATGAGGTACAAGATTCCTGGCAACAGCAACCACAGCGCAACCGGGCTCTTCTTTTGAACCTGAGTGACGGGCGCCCCAGTCCCTGCTGGGGCCGCGCTCTGAAACGCTCCAAAAGCCACTAGGACTCCTCGAGTTCAGCTTCTAGCTTTTCCCGCTCTTGAACAGCCACGGACGCGGTGTTGGTGTCGGCCTGAAATCTCTCTTCCTGGGGTGGAGCATCCGCCAGACCAAATGCGTGGGCGACCTTCCACGACAGGTAGACCTCGTCGCCATGCTTGGCGTACTCTCCCAGGGACGTGTTTTGAGCAAATACCGTGATTTCTCCCAGTCGGGGAACGTCAACGAGGTATTGCGTGCTCACGCCGCTGAACGATGCGTCCACCACACGTCCGGGACCCACCACAGTCTCGTCAGCTCCCGTGGAGGGTTTGGATTGGTGCAGCGTCACCTTTTCGGGACGAATTCCAACAGTGACCACACCTCGATGGGCGACAGCCCGATCAGCAGGCACACGAAGCTCATACCCTGAAGCCTTCACCGTCACGACACTGGCGGTCGAGCCTGTGACATCACCGCCAAAAAGATTTGATTGACCCAAGAAGGTCGCCACAAACGCAGTCTGAGGGGACTCGTAGAGGTCTTCCGGCGCACCCATCTGTTCGATGCGACCCTGGTTCATGACCGCAACGGTGTCCGCCATGGTCATGGCCTCTTCCTGGTCGTGGGTCACGTGCAAGAAAGTCAGCCCCACTTCGGACTGGATGTCTTTGAGCTCGAGTTGCATCTGGCGTCGGAGCTTCAAATCCAGCGCGCCTAGTGGCTCATCCAGAAGCAGCAACGCGGGCCGATTCACGACAGCCCGAGCGAGGGCAACGCGCTGTTGTTGACCACCCGAGAGCTGCGAGGGCTTGCGAGTGGCGACGTGAGCGAGTTCGACCAGGGCCAGGGCATCGCGGGCCAGCTGTTCAGCATCGGCAATCTTGCGGCGCTTGAGACCAAACATCACGTTCTCAAGAATCGACATGTGCGGGAACAACGCGTAGGACTGGAACACGGTGTTCACGGGACGCTGATAAGCCTTGGTGGCCGTGACGTCTTTCCCACCGATCAGAATCTGACCCTCGGTGGGCTCTTCCAGCCCTGCTACGAGCCGAAGCGTCGTGGTCTTGCCACAACCGCTTGGCCCGAGCAGGGCGAAGAAGGAACCCGCGGGAATCTCTAAGGTGAGGTCATCAATTGCGGTGAAACCCGGAAAACGTTTAGTGACGCTGACCAAGGAAAGGTCAGCCCCCGCCTCCGCAAATTGTTTCGCCGATGCCTCAGACGCCACCTCGAAGACCCCGGACTACTAGGCGCCGAGTGCGATCGCCTGGAAGGCGGCCTGGTACTCGTTGTCTTCGTCAGAGCTGAGGGTACGGAAGGCCTTCACCTGAGACAGTGTCTCGTCATCGGGGAAGATCATCTTGTTCTCAGCGAGCTCAGGATCAATTTCCATCGCTGCTTCGTAGGCACCCTTGACGGGAGTCACGTAGTTCACCCATGCGGCAACCTCGGCAGCGACCTCAGGCTCGTAGTAGTAGTTCATGAGCGTCTCTGCGTTGGTCTTGCGAGGCGAACCAACGGGCACGACCATCGTGTCGTTCCAGATGGTGGCTCCGGAGTCGGGGAATACAAACTTCCACTTCTCGCCGTCGTCATAGCCGTTCTCGAAGTTGATCAGGGTGATATCCCCAGACCATCCGATGGCCACGAGAGCGTCCTCATTCACGAGGTCCTCGGTGTACGAGTTTCCACGGACGTTACGAATCTGGCCGGCCTCGACCTGAGCGCGGAGAACCTCGAGGGCGTCGTTGTAATCATCGGCGCTCCAGTCCCCTGCAATGTCGACACCATTGGCCATCATGAGGATTCCCATAGTGTCGCGCATCTCCGAAAGAACAACGACGCGACCCTTGAGCTCGGGAGCCCAGAGGTCTTCGACACTCTTGATTTCGCCGACCTTGTCGGCGTTATAGGCGATACCGGCGAAACCACCCTGCCACGGCAGGCTCTTGGCGCGGCCTGGATCCCAGTCTGGGTTGGCCAAAGAGTCAACGACGTTGGCTTTGTTGGGGATGTTGTCGGCGTTGAGTTCCTGAACAAATCCCAACTGACCCCAACGAGCAGCCATCCACTCGGTAGGTGTAACGATGTCGGCACCGATGTCCTGACCGAGCTGAAGCTGGTCGCGAACCTTGGCGTAGTAGGTGTTGTTGTCGTCGTAGTCGACCATGTAGTTGACGGAAATTCCGGTCTGCTCCTGGAAACGCTCCAGGGTGGGGTAGTTGCCGTCATCGTCTTCGTCGATGTAGAAAGGCCAGTTCGACCAGTTCAGCGTCTTGTCCGTGGCGGAGATGTCCTCGGCGGCGACAAGCTCTTCACCAGCAGCACAGGCTGAAAGCCCCAGTGCCAC
>JABJAO010000051.1 GCA_018666065.1 Microbacteriaceae bacterium
GGCGTGACCCCGCCACAGAGGTCGTGGTGGATTCCGATGCCGTATCGGGAACTTCGGTGCTGCGAGATATTGCGCGAGCCGTGGGAAGCCAGTCGGCACCCCTGGCGCAGTGCCTCGACCCGGCCAGCGTCGTGGACTAGCCCCGGGGCCCGTCCAAACCGACAAGTTTTCCGGCAATGCCACCGGCCGCCCGAAGCGCAACTCCCTGGCCAAAACCGCTGTGGGGCATCACGAGCGGATGATCCTTCGCTTCCGCGAGAGCATCTTCAAGAACACGCAGGGCTGGGTGTTGAGGCGCCCACAAATACAGCGACAGAGCACCCGGAATAGTGTTCACCTCATTGACGAAGACGTCACCTGACGTCTCATCCCAGAGCAAATCCACTCGGACAATTCCTGTCAGCCTGGTCACGTGGGCAACCTGGGTAGCGAGTTCTCTGGCTTTCTGGTGGATGGCCTCGGGAGCATGGGCGGGAAACTCTCGCGGAGCGTGAGTTAACCCCGCTCCACCGCCGGCGAGGTATTTCTCCTGGTAGGAGTAGAGACCCGTCTTCTCGCCCTCAGCGCGCAGAGGACGCTCCAGGTCGGTCAGCTCCAACTCCGGGTATGTCCTAAATGAGATGTTCAGATCAACAAGCTCTGGCCGGTAGGGCTCGAGGACTGCACCGGCTCGCAACTGCGGTGAGCTTGCTCCCACGGTGCGAGCTGTCTGAATGTCCTCAACAATTTCGATACCAATCGAGGATCCGCCAAACCGAGGCTTCACGATGTAGGGACCGGGGAAGGAAGGATCATTCGCCGCCAGCAGGGCTTCTCGCGGTAGCGACGAAATGCCGGCCGTTCTCATCAGCCCACCAAAGGCGAGCTTGTCCATTCCCACAGCGCCTGCGAACACACTCGATCCGGTGGCGGGGATCTCCAGGAAGCTAAACAGCGCGGCAGCGCCACCGCCTTCGCCGAGTCCGCCGTGGAAACACAGCAGGGCTGCATCAATCTCGAGGGGCTTTTTTCCCATGCCTTTCTTGGCATAGATCCCGGGGTTCTGGGAGAGAACAATCTCGAGTTCTTTGGAGCCTGCGGGGGCGCCGGTCAAAAAGTCTTTGGCTTCCGAGAGCGGGGGAACCTGGAACCACGCGCCATTGGCGGCGGCATAAATGGGCACCACATCGTGACCGCCGTCGGAGAGCACCCGTTCAGCCTGCAAACCCGTCAGGATCGAAATCTCGTGCTCGGGGCTTGGGCCACCGAATACTACGGCCCAGGTGTTCGCGCTCATCGACGTCCTCAGGGGTTGAAAGATCCGGGGTTAGGGGTAATGATCGGGCAGGTCGTTCTCATAGAGAATAACGCCCCGCTCCCCCGCGGCCTGGAGCGCAGCGCTCACCGCGTCGGCGCGGGTGTCAAAGACCTGGGCTTTACCTCCGGCTCCCTGGAGCATGGCTTTCCGGTTGGTGCGCGCAACAATCATGAGCTCACCGCCGGCTGTGATGACGGAGGCCGCCAGTTGCGTGTTTCGCTCAAACTGAACAGGGCCAAGTTCCACCATGCCCGGCGTGACGACGATAAGCGGAGCCTTTCGCTCTTTCGCGAGTTGTGCCGCTGAGTGCACCGCGTGCTTGGCTCCCAGCGGATTGGAGTTGTAGGTGTCGTCAATAATCGCGACACCGTCCTCGCTGTGGGCGACTTCGGCGCGGTGCGCAGCAACCGGGAGATGGGCGAGGCGGGCGAGGGCGTGATCTTTGGGCACCTCGAGCAGCCAGGCAATTCCCAGTGCCACCGCGATGTTGAGCGCGTGTCCAAAGGGTGGAATTTCCATGGGAGAGGGCACATCGCCTGGTCCAAAGGTCACCGTGCCCAGGTCGGGGTCCACCACCACGTCGGCTTTTTTGCCCTGAGCGCTCACGCGCACAACGCGCTTGCCTTGCCGCTCACACTTATCGGCCAGGGCCCGAAGCTCTTTTTGGTCAATCGGCAAGACCACAGTGGGAGCTTTCTCCGTTATCTCCGCCTTTGCCCGAAAAATCGCTTCTTTCGAACCCAGGCGTTCCATATGGGCTTCGCCAATCACGGTTATCGCGGCGATATCGGGTGGGAACCAGTTCGTCAGCTCACGAATGCGGCCTTCGGCATTCATGCCCATCTCGGCAACGAACACGCTGGTGCCTGCCACGAGGTGCTCGTTGATGGTCCGCGAGAGCCCCATGAGGTTGTTGAAACTTGCCGGGGACGCGATGGTGCTGTGGGTTCCACTCACCATGTGCGCGACATAGCCCTTGGTTGAGGTCTTGCCATATGACCCGGTGATCGCTACCACCGTGGGCTGCACCTTCTTCAAACGTTTCTGAGCTTGGTGGACAAACTTCATCGAGAGATTGCGCTCGAGGTACCACAGGAACCCCAGGGCAAGGTCAGCGAGATTGGCGGTGAAGAGCAGAGGAATGAGAACACCCGCGGGCCCCAGCAGATACACAGTCAGCACGCCGACAAGAATTTGGGCGAGGAAGATGCCCGCATAGGCGCGCACCGCGCGAGGAGTCCACGACAGTGCACTCGTGACCCCCCGGAAGGGAAGCCTCCAGGGCGTCGGAAGAATGAACAGCGGGGCAATAACTGCTGCCCAGGCAAGTTGGGGAATATCCAGCCAGGCCGCACCTTGGACGGAGAGCAATGCGAGAGCAGCGGCAGCCGCCCACCACAGCGCACCCAGGGGGCGTCGATCAAACCACAGCCGCTCGACCCGAGCCACCTCGCGGGGTAAATAGTGCACGCGCTGGCTTACGCGAAGCCATTTGAGGTTCTGCAACGCCGCGGTGATAATCCCGGAGGTGATGGCAGCGAGGAGGATAAGGGTCTCGGTGGCCATCGGTGTCCTTTTACTCTCTTAGGGCATCGGTCACTGCCGAAGCGACGTCTTTCTCGAGGGTACCCTCCAACAGGTGCGAAGCCCCGGCAACAACGCGGAGGGTTGCCGTGGGGAAATACTCCAGTGACTTCTGCGCAGCAGCCAGGGGAGCCGGTATGTCGTTCTCTCCCCAGACCAGGGTGACCGGGCACGTCACCGCTCTGGCATCCTCCAGGTAGTCCTCCCCCACCACACCGACCAGAATCTCGCGCATTACCCCGGAGGCAGCCCGGTAATCCGCCGATCCATATTTCTGGCGGGCAGACTCCACCACCGACTCGGGGACCACTCCCAGGGAGCGCAGGAACTTGATGGCTCGAAAGCCCAGAGCCGGTCTGCGCGCAGCAGTGACCCTCGTCAAGGGCACGCCGGTCAACACCAGGTGCTTCACCAGGTGCGGGTAGCCAGCTGCCAGACGAAGAGCAATGCGACCGCCGAAGGAGTGCCCGACCAGCACGGTCGGGCCGATGTCCTCCAGCGCTGCGGCAATTTCTCGTGCATAGTCAGCACTCGACCACGCACGAGGAGGTTCAGGTGCTGGACCAAACCCGGGCAGGTGAAGGGCGAGTCCCGAGTGGGGGGCGAGAATGCCGGCAAAATCGGCCCCGGTTCTCCCCCAGCCGTGCAGTGCCACCACCTCGGGTGCGCCCGGTCCAAACTTCTCCGCGACGAAGTCGCTACTTCCGACTCGTGTCAGCATCTCGCTATTCGCCCTCGGGCGTATCGGAATCTGTCGCAAAATGAGGGGCGAGTTCTCGGGGGTCGCGCGATCCATCGAGTACCTGGCCCACCTGGGTGACAATGGGCATGAAAATCCCTCTACTGGCAGCGAGCTCCAGCACGGGCTTGACCGAGGACAACCCTTCTGCAGTTTGCTGCATCGCTGAGACCACGTCGGTCAAACTCATTCCCTGGCCCAGCATTCGCCCTGCGGTGTTGTTGCGCGAGAGCGGCGACTCGCATGTTGCGATCAAGTCACCGAGCCCCGCCAGACCGGACATCGTCTGCGGATTTGCGCCAAACGCTGCGGCAAAGGCGCTGATTTCGGCAAGACCGCGAGTAATGATGGAGGCTTTTGTGTTTTCTCCATACCCCACGCCATCGGCAATACCCACGGCCACGGCGATGAGGTTTTTCAACACTCCACCGAACTCAGTCCCGACGACGTCGGTGTTGGTGAACGTCTTGAAATAGGAGTTGGTCGCGGCTCGGGCGACGTCGGTGGCGACCTCCAGATCGCGAGCGGACGCCACCGCGGCGGTGGGTTGCTCTTGTGCGATCTCGAGAGCCAGGTTCGGTCCACTCACCACCGCAATCCGGGAGGGATCGATACCCTCTTCGGCGATGACCTCGCTCATCCGAGCCCCGGTGCCGGCTTCGACACCCTTCATCAAGCTGACCACCACGGCATCAGAAGAGAGGTGCGCCAGGGTTTCTCGAAGATTCGCGCGCAGGTGTTGGCTGGGCACGGCGAGATACACCTGGGTAGCGCCATCGAGAACCTCGCGGATGTCGGTGGACGCGGTGAGGTTACCGGGCAACTCAATCTCGGGCAGGTAGGCAGTGTTGCGGTGATTGGTCGAGATCTCGCTGGCGATTTCCTCACGCCGGGCCCACAACACCACGGGGGATCCCCCGTCGGCCAGCACTTTGGCGAAGGTGGTACCCCAGGAACCAGCCCCCAGCACAGCCAGTGAGGTCATGAAGTCTCCTTTGCCACTCTGCCATCATGCAACTTTCGCGGAGGGGTTTCCCCGCGCAGGGACCCTGTCAGGGCAGCGATCTCGTGCATGAGCTCACCCGTGGCCTTCTGTAACAGCTCGCGCGTGATTGGTGCGCCCTGATACTTCGAGAGGTCAAAGGGTTCTCCCACGACCGCGTCAATCCGGGTTCGGGGGAAGAAGCGAATCTTTCGGGCGTAGCGTCCCATCCAGTTCTGAGTTCCCCAGTGGGCCGCGGGGTAGAGCGGAATGTTCTGCTCGAGTGCCATCCGGATCGCCCCCGATTTTCCCTGCATGGGCCACAAGTCGGGATCCTTGGTCAGGGTGCCCTCGGGGTACACAATCACACCCTGGCCGCGATCAATCAATACTTTTGCAGCCTGCAGAGGCTGCCCCAATTGGGAGGATGCATCGCGTTCCACGGGTATCTGGCCGGTGAAGCGCAGCAACCACCCCAGGGCTGGAACTCGAAACAGCGACGCCTTGGCCAAAAAGCGCGGTGTTCTGCGCAATTTCCACACCACCACACCCATAACGATCGGGTCGATTTCACTGTAGTGATTGGGCGAGAGGATGAAAGGCCCACTGGTGGGCAGTGCTGAGCCTTTGCGAATACGCAGATCCACCATCGCTCCAAAAATTGGCAGCACAATCGCGGCGATTGTTCTCCACCGGAATTCGGCCGAGCGGCGAGGCACCTGGGGGGAAGACACCGTGATTACGCTCCGAGCTCGAAGCTCACACCCAAGCCATCGAGTTTCTGCAGAAGGTGCTCATAGCCGCGGGAGATGATGCCCACATTGCTCACCTCAGATGTTCCCTGAGCGGTGACGGCAGCGATTACGTGGCTGAAACCACCCCGGAGGTCAGGAACCCGGATGTTTGCTCCCCGCAGCGGCGTGGGGCCAGTGATCACCG
The DNA here is from genome assembly GCA_018666065.1 of Microbacteriaceae bacterium. Lineage (GTDB taxonomy): Bacteria > Actinomycetota > Actinomycetes > Actinomycetales > Microbacteriaceae > Pontimonas. The sequence goes on from JABJAO010000051.1 coordinate 5,542, forward strand.
CTGCCTGCTCCAGGGGGCGCCGGGGCACGCGCCGGGTGATGCTGGCAATGCCCTCTTTGTAAACCTCGATGTTGGCCCCCATCTGGACGAGAGCATCGGTAAAGCCAAAACGATTCTCGTACACCGTTTCGTGCACAATCGAGCGTCCTTCAGCCTGGGTCAGCGCGACCACCATGGGCTGCTGCCAATCCGTCATGAACCCTGGGTGCACATCGGTTTCGATGACGACGGGCAGGATGTCCTCACCGGGGTGCCGGAAACGAATCCCGTCATCGTCAATATCGAAAAGACCACCCACTTTTCGATACACGTTCAGGAACGTCATCAAATCCTGCTGTTTGGCACCGCGAACATAAATATCTCCGCGCGTCGCCAGCGCCGCCGCCGCCCAGCTCGCAGCCTCGTTACGGTCGGTGATGGCTCGGTGGTCATATCCGCTGAGAGACTCCACGCCCTCAATCACGATGGTGCGGTTGGGCTCGACGACAATGATGGCGCCCATCTTCTGCAAGATGGCGATCAGGTCAATGATTTCTGGCTCAATGGCGGCGTTGGTCAGCTCCGTCACACCTTTGGCCCGAACGGCGGTGAGCAACACCTGCTCGGTTGCCCCCACGCTCGGGTAGGGAAGATCCACTCGGGTTCCCACGAGCCGCTGCGGAGCTTTCAGTCGAATTCCCTCGTGGCTCTTCTCCAGCTCTGCTCCAAATGCCCGAAGTGCATCGAGGTGGAAGTTGATGGGGCGATCTCCGATGCGACACCCACCCAGGTCGGGGATGAAGGCCTCACCCAACTGGTGCAGAAGCGGGCCACAGAACAGAATCGGGATGCGACTGGAGCCGGCGTGAGCATCGATTTCGGCAAAGTGCGCGCTCTTCACTCCGCGCGGATCCAGCGTCAGTTCGCCATCCACGTCTTCGCTGACCTTAACCGCGTGGGCTTCCAAGAGTCCACGCACCACGGCAACGTCGCTGATGGCGGGAACGCCTCTGAGGATGCTGGGGGTGTCGGCCAAGAGGGCAGCGACCATGGCCTTGGTGACGAGGTTTTTCGCTCCGCGCACGGAGACTTCACCGATGAGAGGCTTGCCACCTTCAAAGACGACCGTGTCGGCCGCCTCCGGCTGGGTCACCGCGGCGCTGGGGGCCGTGGATCCCGCCGGAGTCATCTACGCGCTCCTTGGCGGAAGGGTGAGGGGTCGCCAGCTCTCGCGGGAGGATTCAAAGGCGTCGATGGCGTCTGCTTTCTGGAGAGTGAGAGCAATGTCATCAAGTCCCTCCATCAGGCGCCAACGCGTGTACTCGTCGATTTCAAAAGCGGAATGTACCGCTCCACACCGTACCTCACGGGCTTCGAGGTCAACGGTAACGTCCTGGCCCGGGTGTGCCTCAATTTCGGCCCAGATTGCCTCGACCACGGACTCCGGAACCACTGCGGTCACCAGACCCTGCTTGCCGGAGTTCGAGCGGAAAATATCCCCAAAACGCGAGGAGATGACTGCATCAAAGCCGTAGTCCCGCAGTGCCCACACCGCGTGCTCACGGGACGATCCGGTCCCAAAGTCTGGCCCTGCCACGAGCACGCGACCCCGGGAATAGGGCTCCGTGTTCAACACAAACTCGGGGTCATCCCGCCATGCGGAAAATAGCGCGTCGTCATAGCCGGTCTTGGTAACCCGCTTGAGGAATTTGGCCGGAATGATTTGATCCGTGTCGACGTTGCTGCGACGAAGCGGAACTCCAATACCGGTGACAGAAGAAACCTTGTCCATTACGCCGACACCTCCACTTCCTGGGTCAAATCAGCCGGGCTCGAGAGTGTCCCGCGGATTGCGGTGGCCGCAGCCACCACCGGGGACACCAGGTGGGTCCTCGCACCCTTGCCCTGGCGGCCTTCGAAGTTTCGATTCGACGTGGACGCTGCGCGCTCACCGGGTGCCAATTGGTCGGGGTTCATCCCTAAACACATCGAGCATCCGGCGAAACGCCATTCTCCGCCAAATTCTTCGACAATCTTGTCGATGCCTTCGGCTTCGGCTTCGAGACGAACCCGAGCGGAGCCTGGCACCACCATCAGGCGGATGTGGTCCGCCTTTTTGTGGCCTTTGATGATCGAGGCAAACACCCGCAGGTCATCCAGACGTGAGTTCGTGCACGAGCCCATGAAGACGGTGTCGACCTTGATGTCTTTCATCTTGGTTCCAGGTTCGAGATCCATGTATTCCAGCGCGCGCAGCGCGGCTGCTTTGTCGTTGGGGTCTGCCATGGAGTTCGGGTCCGGCACGACATCATTCAACGACACACCCTGACCCGGGTTAGTCCCCCAGGTCACAAAGGGCTCCAACTCGTTGGCATCGAGAATGACCTCCGCATCAAACACTGCGCCCTCATCGGTGGGCAGTGTCTTCCAATACGCCACAGCCTTATCCCAGTCCTCGCCCTGGGGAGCGTGGGGACGATCTTTCACGTAGGCGAAGGTCGTCTCATCGGGAGCCACCATTCCCGCACGAGCACCGGCCTCAATCGACATGTTGCATATCGTCATGCGGCCATCCATCGAGAGCGATCGGATAGCAGAGCCACGGTATTCCAGGACGTAGCCCTGTCCGCCACCGGTGCCGATCTTCGCAATCACAGCCAGGATGATGTCCTTGGCCGTAACGCCTGGCTTGAGCTCGCCGTCAACGGTAATGGCCATGGTTTTGAACGGTTTCACCGGCAGTGTTTGAGTAGCCAGGACGTGCTCGACTTCGCTGGTGCCAATACCAAACGCCATCGCGCCAAAGGCGCCGTGGGTGGAGGTGTGCGAATCGCCACACACCACCGTGATTCCCGGCATCGTCAGACCCAGTTGGGGGCCCACCACGTGGACAATTCCCTGTTCGATATCTCCCAGGGAGTGCAGCCGAATTCCAAACTCTTGGGCGTTTGTGCGCAGGGTTTCGATCTGAATCCTGGAGGTGGGTTCCGCGATGGGCTTATCGATATTGATCGTGGGAGTGTTGTGGTCTTCTGTCGCGATCGTGAGATCGGGCCTGCGAACGCGACGCCCCGACACGCGCAAACCATCGAACGCTTGCGGGCTGGTCACCTCGTGGACGAGGTGCAAGTCGATATAGATCAGGTCAGGCTCGCCCGCATCACCCTGGGCGACGAGGTGATCCGCCCACACTTTTTCTGCCAGTGTCCTGGGCTTAGAGGTAGTCATCGCGTGTTCTCTCCTTGAGAAAAACCATTATTCGTGTGGCCACAGGAGCAACTCTGCGGCGAGGTTGGGCCATTGAGCGACCGCTGCGGCATCCACGACGCGCCAGCCGAAACACCCCTCAAGACTAACACCGAGCAGTGTTTAGGACCCGGGGGTGGTGGCAGAAATCCGCTGTCTGCGCAGCTTCCAGAGACTTGCTGCTACCGACACGGCCATCGCGAGGACGATGACGATGAGGGATTCCCATGTGCCAATGTCGGGGGCCCATGCGACATGCTCTCCACCGTTGATGAAGGGCAGCTCGTTCTCGTGGAGAGCGTGCAGGACGAGTTTCACCCCGATGAAGGTGAGGATGAACGCAATTCCCCAGTGCAGGTAGGCCAATGTGTCGATCAGATGCCCGAGGAGGAAATACAGCTGGCGCAACCCCATGAGGGCGAACACGTTCGCGGTAAAGACGATGAAGGGACTCTCCGTTATGCCATAGATCGCCGGGATCGAGTCCACTGCAAACACAACGTCCGCGGTGCCAATAGCGACCAGAATCACGATCAACGGCGTCCACAGCTTCTTGCCCTCCACCGTGACACGGAACTTCAGCCCCTGAAATTCATCGGTCATATCCAGGCGCTTGCGCAGGAATACCAGGAGTGCGTTTTCTCGCTCGGCATCATCCTCTCGACCAGAGAAGAACTGTTGGATACCAATCACCAGGAGGAAAGCGCCAAAGACATAGAAAATCCAGCTGAAGCTGGCAATGAGCGCTGCGCCCAAAAGAATGAAGATTCCGCGGAACACAATGGCCAGCAAGATTCCGATCATCAGAATCTCCTGCTGATACTTCCTCGGCACCGAAAATGACGCCATGATCAGCACAAAGACAAAGAGGTTGTCGATCGACAGGCTGTATTCCGTGACCCAGCCGGCGATAAATTCAGCGCCGGCTTGTTCCCCAGCAACGGCAAACATGACTGCGGCAAAGCCCAGAGCGAGCGCCACGTAGAAAGACACCCACAGGGCTGATTCTTTCGTCGAGGGAAGGTGTGGTCGCCACACAATTAGAAACAGGTCGGCTATCAGAACGGCGGAGAGCACGACGAGCGCTGTCACCTGAAACCAGAGAGGAAGCGACATTAACGCGGGTCATCTCCTTGGTTGATTGGTGGGCCCCACGCTACTACGGCCACCATCTGAGGCAGATGATGGCCGTGTATCGAAGACGTGACCCCAGCGGGATTCGAACCCGCGTTACCGCCGTGAGAGGGCGGCGTACTAGGCCGCTATACGATGGGGCCGTTCACGCAACACAACAGTATGGCACGCTCCCGGGCTGCCAGGCAAACGATTACGCATAGACCTGAAGCACTCCAGGCTCGACTGCAATATCCATCGGCAGAGCATCCAGTCGCTCCCCATCGGCATAGGCGACCACGCCCTCGCTCTCCACCTGGACGCTCGTCGCCTGGCGGATATGCACGCGGGGGTCACTGACATGGAGGCCTTTAAACACCCGCGGGTAAATCCATAAGAATTCCCGCCTCGAGAGCGGATCAAGGGTGAAGACATCGAGCGCGCCATCGACTAACGACGCCTCCGGTGTGACCTTCATTCCTCCGCCAAAGCTTTGAGAGTTCGCCACCGCCACCAGCAGATACGACCCGGTTTCCCGCACACCATCCATCGTGAGGGTGTACGAGATGGGGCGAAGTTTGGCTAACTCGATCACCAGTGCAAGTGTGTAGCGGTGCCGGCCTTTGGGGAATCGCAGTCGGTTAGCCCGCTCGTTGACGAGGGCATCAAACCCGGCGGAAAACACGCACGCAAAGGGATAGGCCTCGCCTGAGGAGTTTCTGGCCACTCCCAGATCAATGGCGACGGGGTCCCGGGTGAGCGCGCTCAGAAAATGATCCACTCCACCTGCGATAGGGCGCAGCGGAATGCCGAGGTGTCTGGCGAAATCATTCCCCGTTCCCGCGGGAATCACTCCCAGCGGGACACTCTTCTCGCGGGCCAGTGCTACCCCCAGGTGAACCATGCCATCGCCACCGACGACGACCAAAACCGAATCCGCGGTAAGCGCCCGTCTGACCGAGGTCTCCAACGCCAGATAGCTTTCCTCCTGCAGCGCGACGACCTCGTGACCGGCCTCGCGCAAAAGCTGGGCGACCTGCCCTCCCGCTGCCTCATTTTTTCCAAAGGAGGCTCGGGGGTTGATGGCCACAACCAGGTGGCGAGGTGTCATCGATGACATAGCTCTTCATTATGGAGCGTCATCGATGAATCGTGAACACCCTGCGAAACAGGCCTGGGATGTGTCAGAGCCACGACTACACAATTTGCTGGGGTGCCTGGACTCGAACCAAGAACAACTGAACCAGAATCAGCCGTGTTGCCAATTACACCACACCCCACCGCTGGGGAGTTTCCTCCCTAGTGGACCCCCGATACTCTAGCGCACGCCTATAGCGATTGCCGCAGAGCCCGAAGCCTGGCCATGCTGGAGTCCCGGCCGAGGACCTCCATCGACTCAAAAAGCGGAGGGCTGACCCTTCGGCCAGACAGAGCAACGCGCAGAGGACCAAAAGCGTGGCGCGGGGACACCCCGAGGCCCTCGACCAGTGCATCTCTCAGGGATGCCTCCAGCGACGCTGTGTCCCAGGAGGACAAACCATCAAGAGCGGTGAGGGCAGAATCAAGAACGTCAGCGGAGGAATCCCCCAGTGTTTTCCGTGCGTCCTCGTCAATGACGAGCGCATCGTCTGGCGTGAACAAGAACGCCACCATGTCCGGGACTTCACCGAGTAGCCCCACACGCTCCTGCACAAAGGGCAGAATTTCGAGCAGAGTTGAGCGCTCACCCTCGCTTACCGGGTCAGAGACGATCGAGGTCGCCTGCAGGTAGGGCACACAGCGCTCGAGGAAGGTTTCCGGCGCGAGCAAGCGAATGTGGTCGCCGTTAATCGACTCCGCTTTCTTCACATCGAAGCGAGCAGGGTTCGGGTTGATGCTGGTCACCTCAAAGGCTTCGACCATTTCCTCGATGGTGAACACGTCACGGTCTGGAGCGATCGACCACCCCAACAGAGCCAAATAGTTGAGCAATCCCTCTTTGATGAAGCCGCGCTCGCGGTGCAAGAAGAGGTTGGACTCGGGATCACGCTTGGAGAGTTTCTTGTTGCCCTCCCCCATCACATAGGGCAGGTGCCCAAAACGGGGGATGTGGGAGGCAACACCGATTTCTTTGAGTGCCAAATACAGCGCTATTTGGCGCGGGGTGGAGGAAAGGAGGTCCTCTCCGCGCAACACATGCGTAATACCCATGAGGGCATCGTCCACGGGGTTCACAAACGTGTAGAGGGGTTTCCCGCCCGCTCTGACAATGACGAAATCCGTTGTGGAGCCCGCGGGGAACGACACGGTCCCCCGAACGAGATCATCGAAGCTGAAGTCCTGGTCGGGAACGCGCAAGCGCAACGCAGGTTCGCGCCCCTCGGCCCGATAGGCCTGCTTCTGGGCATCGGTGAGATCGCGCTCGTGGTTGTCGTACCCCTGCTTGGGGTCGCGGCCCAGGGACTCATTCCGAGCCGCCATCTCCTCGGGGGTAATGAAGCTTTCATAGAGGTGCCCGGATTCCACGAGTCGGGCAATCAGGTCGCGATAGATCTCAACGCGCTGAGACTGCCGGTAGGGAGCGTGCGGACCGCCGGTCTCAACACCTTCATCCCATTCCAGGCCGAGCCAGTGGAGAGCCTCGACGAGCTGCTGATAGCTCTCTTCACTATCGCGCTGCTCATCGGTGTCCTCCACACGAAAGACGAAGGTTCCCCCGGTGTGTTTGGCATACGCCCAGTTGAACAGCGCAGTGCGAATCAATCCGACGTGAGGCGTTCCCGTGGGAGATGGACAAAAACGGACTCGGACATCACTGCCGGTCGCAGTCGAAAAATCAAGGCTCATGAGAGCTCCAGTCTAGGAGGGCGATGCGAGGTGACTAGATGTCATAGGTCACAGGCTCGAGGGGTGGGGCTTCCCCGACCGGGGCACTCCCCCGCGTTAGTGCAATGCGGGCAACGACGCCTGCCAGAAGCCCCAGGGCCACGAAAGAGAGCCCGTTGTATCCCACGAGAGCCAGCACCACACCGGAGAGAGCGCCACCAAGAGCCCCCGATCCGCTCATGACGAGGTCGGAGACACCTTGGCGCGCTGCACGCTTCTCAATGGTCGTGGACTCGGAGAGCAACGTGGAGCCCGCGACAGTGGCAGCACTCCACCCCAACCCCAACAGAATGAGGCCTACAACCACAGCGGTTTCGTTTTCTGAACCAAAGCCGGTGAACATCAAACTGACCAACAGAATCAGTTGGCCCACCAAGATGGTGGGAATTCGTCCCAGTCGGTCTGAGAGCATTCCAAAGACGGGTGCGAGTGCATACATCCCGGCAATGTGCAGGCTGATGGTGAAGCCCACAATGGCGAGCGAGGCACCGTGATGCACCAGGTGAACCGGGGTCATCGCCATCACGGCCACCATCGTCGCGTGGCTCAGCGCAATGGAAATAATCGCGGTTCGCGCCATGACGATGTTGTCAGTCTGCGGGCCCAAACTCTTGGCCCCAGCGGACGACGGGTCCCGTGCAATCTCCCGAGCAAGGAGGAGGGGATCCGGGCGGAGCCCCACGACATAGACCGTGGCGGCCAAGAGTTGGGCCACCAGGGTGAACAGAAATGGCCCCGAGAGTTCGGGGAGCCCCAGGAAGGACCCGACCGCTTCTCCGGGCGTGATGAGGTTTGGCCCAGACACAGCTCCCACCGTTGTCGCCCACACCACAAGCGATAGATCTCGGGAGCGTGTTGTGTCATTCGCTATGTCGGTGGCGGCAAACCGTGACTGGAGGTTCACAGCTGTTCCCACTCCGATCAGGGCCAAGCCAACCAACAGCAGAGGGAAGAATTCCACCATGGTGGAGATGATGGTGACGAGCGCTCCCGAGGCGGCCAGCAGCGCGCCGGTAAAGAGTGAGACCCGACGCCCAGATCGCCCCGCCAACTTGGCCAGAGGAACTGCCGCAATCGCTGCGCCCAATGTGGACATGGTCGCGGCCATCCCTGACCATGCCTCAGAACCCGAGAGCCTGCCGGCGAGAATGGCGCCCATCGACAGCGTCGCGCCCATACCCAGCCCCGCCATGACCTGACCGGTAATCAGGACGGTGCGCACTCGCTTCTGGAGGACTCCCAGGTCAGCGTCAGTAGTCGCGGTCATCGCGATTCTTTGCGGGGTTGGAGAGCGTGCCCAAACCCTCAATCGTGATGTCGATGGTTTGACCATCCACAAACCCGCCGGTCCCCGAGGGGGTTCCAGTGCAAATCACATCACCGGGCAGCAGCGTCCACACGTCTGAGGCGAATTCGATGATTTCGGGAATGCCATAAATCAAGTCCTTCGTGCTGCCTTTGCGCCGAAGTTCCCCATCAACAAAGGTCTCAATCATGAGATTCGAGGGATCGATCTCGGTATCGATGAAGGGTCCCAGAGGGCAGAAAGTGTCATACCCTTTCGCCCTGGCCCACTGCCCGTCGGCAAACATGACGTCCCGCGCGGAGACGTCATTGGCAATGGTGAACCCAAAGACAACCTCTTTCCAATCTTTGGCTTTGACCCGCTTCGCCACAGCGCCAATCACGATGGCGAGCTCGCCCTCGTGGACGATGCGACCCTCGACAGGAGGAATGATGATGGGGTCCCCGGGGCCAATGACCGCGGTGTTGGGTTTGAGGAAAATCAGGGGGTTATCGGGTCCCTCGTGAGCCATATCGGCTTTGTGCTCGGCGTAGTTCATTCCCACGCAGACAACTTTGGAGCGCGGTATGACGGGCGCAAGCAGGTGGGCTTTGCTCAGGGGCACCCGCTGCTCTGTGGGGTTGATGCCGTGAAAAAGTGGGTCACCGGAGAGGACAACGAGGTCGTCGCCATCGAGAATTCCAAAGAGCGGCTCCCCGCCCTCCAGGGTAAATCTGGCGACCTTCATGGACCTAGCGTACCGACTAGGCGTCTTGGCGCTTGAGCCTGGAAGCTGTCCTCGCGCGAAGGGTCTGGTCGAGCTCGACCTTCCGAATGCGCACAACCTCGGGGGTGATTTCCACGCACTCGTCCTCGCGCGCAAACTCGAGGCACTCCTCGAGCGATAGCTGGCGCGGAGGAGTCAGACGCTCCAACTCTTCGGCTGTGGAGGAGCGAATGTTATTGAGCTTCTTCTCCTTGGTGATGTTCACATCCATGTCATCGGCGCGGGAGTTTTCCCCGACGACCATGCCCTCATAGACAGCGTCTGTGGGCTTGACGAAGAAACTCATCCGCTCCTGCAGGGCCATCATGGCGTTCGAGGTCACGACTCCCTGGCGGTCGGCGACGATGGACCCGGAGTTCCTGGTCACGATGGATCCAGCCCACGGCCCAAAACCAGCAGCAATCGCGTTTGCGATTCCCTGGCCCCTGGTCATGGTCAAAAATTCGGTGCGGAAGCCGATCAAGCCTCTCGAGGGAACAGTGAACTCCATGCGAACCCAGCCGGTTCCGTGGTTGGACATATTGTCCATGCGTCCTTTGCGAGCAGCCAACAACTGGGTGATCGCTCCCACAAACTCTTCCGGGGCATCGATGGTGAGCGCCTCGAAGGGCTCATGAGTGGCACCATCAACCTTTTTGGTCACAACCTGCGGTTTCCCCACGGTGAGTTCAAAGCCTTCGCGGCGCATGTTCTCGACCAAAATGGCAAGCGCCAATTCGCCGCGCCCTTGAACTTCCCACGCGTCGGGTCGCCCCACGTCGACAACCTTGATGGAGACGTTTCCAATCAGCTCGCGATCGAGGCGGTCTTTGACCATGCGGGCAGTCAGTTTGTGGCCCTTCACAATTCCGGCAAGCGGTGAGGTGTTGGTGCCAATGGTCATCGAGATGGCGGGCTCATCGACTGTGATCGCAGGCAGCGGCCGCACGTCATCGGCATCCGCGATCGTTTCACCGATCGTGATCTCCTCAATACCGGCAACGGCGACAATGTCGCCGGCCATGGCGCTATCAGCGGGATAGCGCTCCAGAGCCCGCGTTTTCAGAAGCTCAGTGATGCGGACGTTTTGCACGCTGCCATCGTGTTTGACCCAGGCAACGGTTTGGCCCTTGCTGATCGTGCCCTGGAAGATGCGCAAGAGCGCAATACGTCCCAGGAACGGTGACGCATCCAGGTTTGTCACGTGGGCCTGCAGGGGGTGCTCGTCGTCATAGCTCGGTGCGGGAATGTGTTCCATGATGGCGCCAAACAGAGGCTCCAAGTCCGGGTTATCCGGCAGGGAACCATCCGCTGGACGGTTCGCGCTGGCGGCTCCTTCGCGACCCGAGGCATAAATGATCGGCAAATCAAGCAGAGAATCGACATCGACGTCGGGAACCTCATCGGCCAGGTCAGAGGCAAGACCCAACAGGAGGTCCTGGGTTTCGTGGACAACCTCGTCAATGCGAGAGTCGGGGCGGTCGGTCTTGTTGACCACCAAAATCACGGGAAGCTTGGCCGCCAGCGCTTTACGCAACACGAATCGCGTCTGAGGCAGGGGACCCTCGGAAGCATCCACCAGGAGCACCACTCCATCGACCATGCTGAGCCCGCGCTCCACCTCGCCACCGAAGTCAGCGTGGCCGGGGGTGTCGATCACGTTGATGGTGATCTCCTTGCCGCCCGCGTGCGGACCGGCGTAGGTCACTGCAGTGTTCTTGGCGAGGATGGTGATGCCTTTTTCCTTCTCCAGGTCACCTGAATCCATCGCACGATCGGCGACAGCGGCGTGAGCGGAGAACGCACCGGTCTGGGTGAGCATGGCGTCGACCAGGGTTGTTTTTCCGTGGTCAACGTGGGCGACGATCGCGACATTTCGCACGTCAGCACGAGTGGCAAGAGCCATGAGAGTGTCCTTAGGGGCTTGGTGGTGCAGAAACTATCAACCAAAGCCCTGCTTCAGTATCCTACCGGGCTCAAAGGCTGGGGCTCTAGCATGGAGACATGCGCCACCACAGCGGAGTAGAGAACCACATCCTGATTTACGACGGAGATTGTGCTTTTTGCACCCTGTGGGTCACTCGTTTGCGCGACTGGATGCCGGTATTTCCCCACGCTCAAACCTCGCAGAGCACCGCGATTGATACCTACGGACTGACGCCTGTGGATGTCGAAAAGTACGCCTGGTACATCACTCCCACCCACCAGTACGCGGGCCACCTCGCCACCAGTGCGCTCTTGCGCGCTCAACCTCGTTTTGGTCTGCGTCTGCTCGGATGGTTGCTCGCCACCTGGCCCGTGTCTTGGGTAGCAGCTGGCGTCTACGCCTTCATCGCGCGATTCCGTCACAAACTGCCCGGCGGGACGCCCGCCTGCGATCCGGCCGCCCCCACCTCCTGACATGTCCCGCGCGAGGCTCGGCGCCGAAATAGCCATCGTGCTGGGTCTCAGCATTGGCATGAGCGCTCTGTATTCGCTGGTCGCCATTGCTATTCGGCTCTCCCGGGATACCGGGCTGTCTGCCCAAACAGCCACCATCAACCGCTCCGCCAGCGACCTCGAGTGGGCTGATTTTCTCTACCAATCCCTCGGGATTCTCTCCAGCCTTGTTCCGGTAGCACTCGTGGTGTTCCTGCTCTGGCACCCCCAGAGGCCACGCCTGGGTGCGCTGGGCCTCGATGGCACGCGATTCGGGCGCGATGCTCTGGGTTGTCTGGGACTTGCAGCCCTCATCGGGATTCCAGGCCTTGGCCTTTATGCGCTGGGACGCCACCTCGATATCACCGTCACCGTCGTCCCCACGGCGCTGAACACCTACTGGTGGACCATCCCGATGCTGATTGCTCTCGCGCTTCGAGCAGGAATCTTGGAAGAAGTTATCGCCGTGGGCTACCTGTTTGCCAGGCTGAGGCAACTGGGGCTTCCGGTGTGGGGAATTATTGTGAGCCAGTCGCTCTTGCGCGCGAGCTATCACCTCTACCAAGGGTTTGGCGCATTCGTAGGAAACTTTGTGATGGGACTCATCTTTGGCGCGATCTACGCAAAAACGGGGCGTTTAGCGCCATTAATCATCGGTCACACCGTGATCGACATCGTGGCGTTCGTGGGTTACCCGCTAGCTGTGAACTTCATGCCAGAAATTCGCGGGATTGTGCTCTAGCGTGTCCTCTCGTGACTACACCTGATATCGGAGAGCTCGCTCCGGATTTCACCCTCCCTGGAATCACCATGGTGGAGGGCGAACCCGTCAAGGCTCACTTCACGCTTTCTGAGCGCAGAGGACACCCCGTTGTTCTCGCGTTTTACCCTGCAGATAATTCACCGGGGTGCACGGCTCAGCTGTGTAGCTACCAAGACGAGATGGACGCGTTCAAAGATTTGGGCGCGGACATTTGGGGTATCTCCCGACAGCACACCGGGTCTCACGAAAAATTTTTCCGCACGAAGCGTCTGGGCTTCCCCCTCCTCGCGGACGAAAAAGGTGACGTCGTCACTGCCTACGGGTTGGGCCTACTGGGCCTCGGAGTTCGCCGCAGCATTTTCATCATCGACGCAGAGGGTCGCATCGCCTGGAAACGCATCGCCCTCGTGGGTGTGACCTTCCAGAGTGCGGACACCCTCAAGCGCGAACTTCAGAAACTTTAGGCAAACGCCTCAATCGGCGGGCAGGCACACACCAGGTTTCGATCCCCGAAGGCCTGATCAATCCGGCGCACCGGCGGCCAGTACTTAGTGGAAACCCCGGGCACGCTCGCCAGAGCGGTGCCCGATTCTTCCGCCCGAATCTGCGCTGCGGGATAGCAGGCAACTTCGCGCGAGTAGGGGTGTGACCATTCAGAGGCACTCACACTGGAGGCCGTGTGGGGCGCGTTGACCAGAGGGTTGTCCTCCGCCGGCCAGACTCCCGCTGCCACCTGGTCTGCTTCGTGGCGAATCTGGATCATCGCTTCGATGAAGCGATCGATTTCGCCCAAATCTTCACTCTCCGTCGGCTCAATCATGAGCGTCCCCGCAACAGGGAAGGACATCGTGGGGGCGTGGAAGCCGTAATCGACCAAACGCTTGGCGACGTCGTCTACCGTGATTCCTGTTGCCTGGGTCAGGGGGCGAATATCGAGCACAGCTTCGTGAGCAACCAAACCGTTCTCTCCCGTGTAGAGAACGGGGTAGTAGTCCTTGAGCCTGCTGGCGACATAGTTCGCTGCCAACACAGCGGAGGCAGTCGCCTGTGCGAGACCATCAGGCCCCATCATGCGGATGTACGCCCAAGGAATAGGCAAAATGCTGGGGCTTCCATAGGGCGCAGCAGACACGGGGACGCCACCGTGGATAACGCTTCCTGGTTTCCCAGTGGCCTCATCGAAGGGTGGGTGTTGGTTCATCTGAGCCATCGGGTGACCAGGCAAGAAAGGCGCCAGGTGGGCTTTTGCCCCCACTGGTCCCACACCGGGTCCACCACCGCCGTGGGGGATGCAGAAGGTCTTGTGGAGGTTCAGGTGCGAGACATCTCCCCCAATGTCGCCATAGCGGGAAAAGCCGACCAGGGCGTTCAAGTTCGCTCCATCGATATACACCTGGCCACCAGCCTGGTGAACGGCATCCGTGATGTCGGTGATGCCGTGCTCATAGACACCGTGGGTGGAGGGGTAGGTCACCATCAGGGCGGCGAGGTTATCGCCGTGCTCGGCAATTTTTGCCAACACGTCGTCGATGTCGACATCACCGTTGTCTTTACACGCGACAACGACAACCTGCATTCCCACCAACACAGCGCTCGCAGCATTGGTGCCGTGCGCACTGGAGGGAATCAAGCAGATGGTGCGGTGGTCATCGCCGCGGGAGCGGTGATACCCGCGAATTGCGAGCAGCCCCGCGTATTCGCCCTGGCTACCGGCGTTGGGCTGCAACGAAATTGAGTCATACCCGGTCAATTCACTCAGCCACGTCTCGAGGTGAGACATCATGACCAGGTAGCCCTGGGTGTCCGCAGCGGGAGCAAACGGGTGCAGGCCGTTGAACTCTGGCCAGCTCACTGCCTCCATTTCGGTGGCTGCGTTGAGCTTCATGGTGCAACTGCCCAGCGGAATCATGCCGCGATCCAGTGCGTAATCCTTATCCGCCAGTTGCTTGAGGTAGCGCATCATGGACGTTTCGGAGCGGTGGGTGTGGAACACCGGGTGGGAGAGGAATTCACTCTCCCGGTGCAGCTCCTGAGGCAGTGCGCCCTCAGCACTGTGTCCCACGTAACCGGGCAACTCGAACACAGTGGCCAGGGCTTGCTCCAGCGACCCGTTCAGGATCCCCGTGTGGCCGCCAACACTGGTCTCATCCAGGGAGAGCGACACGGTGTCGGCGTCGACGACGTTGATCAAAAGGTTGTGGCCCTGGGCCTTCGCGGCCAGTGCGTGCGCAGCTCCCGGGGTGCGAATGCTCAGGGTGTCAAAGAAGTTCTCGTGGATGACTTCGTGGCCCGCAGCAACGAGCGCATCGCGCAACCCCGCGGTCTTCTGGGCAACATCGCGAGCAATCGCCGTGAGGCCTTCAGGCCCGTGGTACACCGCGAACATTCCCGCCATCACGGCCAAAAGCACCTGAGCGGTACAAATGTTGCTGGTGGCTTTGTCGCGACGAATGTGCTGCTCGCGAGTCTGCAGGGTAAGCCGGTACGCACGGTTCCCTTCGGCGTCTTTCGAGACTCCGATCAGGCGACCAGGAAGCTGGCGCTCCAGGCCTGCCTTCACCGCGAGGTACCCAGCGTGGGGGCCGCCAAATCCAAAGGGAATTCCAAAACGCTGGGTGGTGCCCGCGGCGATGTCGGCACCCATGTCGCCGGGAGACTTGAGCAACGTCATCGCCAACAAGTCGGCAGCGACAATGGCGAGGCCACCCTGAGCTTTCACCTTCTCGATCACCGAGGTGGCATCCCAGATACGTCCTGACGCTCCCGGGTACTGAATGAACGCTCCGAAGTGCTCGGGCAGATCGCCCTGGAAGTCGGTTTCGATAATCTCAATGCCCAGCGGCTCTGCACGCCCGGCAATGAGGGCTTTGGTTTGAGCGAAAGCGTCGGCATCAACAAGGAAAACCGACGAGGCTTGGCCAGATGCGCGCCGGGCCAGAAGCATGGCTTCGGCAACAGCCGTGCCCTCATCCAGCATGGAGGCGTTGGCGGTGGCAAGACCGGTGAGGTCAGCCACCATGGTCTGGAAGTTCAAGAGCGCCTCAAGGCGTCCCTGGGAAATCTCGGGCTGGTAGGGGGTGTAAGCGGTGTACCAGCTGGGGTTTTCTAAAACGTTGCGCTTGATGACGGAGGGCGTATAGGTCCCGTAGTAACCCTGGCCGATCAGCGATGTGCGCACCGTGTTGGCATCGGCCAGAGCGCGCAGCTCGGCCAGTGTCTCGGCTTCCGAGGCGGCCTGGGGAATAACCGAGCGTGCGATTTCTGCCATCCGCAAGTGTCCGGGCACCGCGGCACTCATCAGATCATCCAGGCTCGAATACCCGATGCGATTGAGCATCAGGGCCTGTTGGTCCGAGTCTGTCCCAATGTGACGAGCAGAAAAAGCACTAGCCATCGAATTACTCTCCAATCAGTGCGCGATACGCAGCGGCGTCCAACAGGTCAGGAAGTTCAGCGAAGCGGACTTTGATGAGCCAGCCAGCGCCATATGGGTCTGAGTTCACGGTGTCCGGAGTGTCGACAACAGCGCTGTTGGCTTCGACAACCTCTCCAGCGACTGGAGCAAAGATTTCACCGACGGACTTGGTTGACTCAACCTCACCGACGATGGCGCCCTTCTGGATGGCATCGCCGAGGTTGGGCAGAGCCACGAACACCACGTCGCCCAGGGCGTCCGCTGCGTACTGGGTAATCCCGACGGTGGCGACATCGCCCTCGACAAGAACCCACTCGTGATCGGTGGTGTAGTGCAGGGAATCGGGAACATTACTCATCAGCTGGCCTTCTTTCGGGAATAAAACGGCAGTGCGTGTACTTCTACTGGGAGGCTAGCGCCCCGAACGTCCACGGCGAGTTGGGTGCCCGGTTCGCGGTGCTCGGCCTCGATATAGGCCATCGCAATCGGGAGCCCCAGGGTGGGCGAGAGCGCACCGGAGGTGACTTCTCCGACAACCTGGCCTGCGGAATCAAGAACTGCGTAGCCAGCGCGTGGAGCACGCTTGCCCTCTGCCACGAGGCCCACCAGCACGCGGGTGGACTTGGCCTCCAGGGCTGCATCTTTGCCCACGAAATCGTCTTTGGTGTTATCGACTACACCCTTAAGACCGGCTTGAACAGGCGAAATATCGCGAGAGAGCTCATGACCATACAGTGGCATCCCGGCTTCCAGGCGAAGTGTGTCTCGGCACGCCAGCCCACAAAGCGTGAGGCGATCGCCACCGACCATCATCAACTCGCTCCAGAGTGCTTCAGCCGAGGCAGACTCGATGAAAATTTCCATCCCATCCTCACCGGTGTATCCGGTGCGAGCGATGAGGATAGTCGCTGACCCGAACGTCCCGCCCATAATCCGGTAATAGCGGAGTTCCTCGAGGGGCTTGTCGAACTGGGGCGATGATGCCTCAAGGATGCCGGCAGCGCCGGGGCCTTGGAGCGCGATCAGCGCCCAGTCATCGCTGGTGTCTCTCACCACGACATCAAAACCCTGTGCTCTCGCCTGCAGGGCCTCTACCGCCGCCTCACGATTCGACGCGTTGGCAACAATCAGATACTTCTGCGCCCCCAGGCGATAGACGATCAGGTCATCGATGACACCCCCATCAGCCAACAGCAGCAACGAGTACTTCGCCTGCCCGTCGACGAGCGCAGAAATCTTGTTGGACAGAGCACTATCGAGAAAGGCCTCAACCTGGGCGCCATCAATCTCGATTTCTGCCATGTGAGACAAATCGAACAGGCCGGCACCCTGGCGCACCGCGTGGTGCTCGGCCAGATCCGAGGTGTATCGCACGGGCATTTGATAGCCCGCAAAATCTGTGAACGCAGCACCGAGTCGCTCGTGCACGTGGTGCAGAGGCGTTTCGCGCGTCATACGGGCTCCCGGAGTCCAAGCAGAGGCTTAGGCCTTTGCGACTCCCCCTCTGTCATTGGCCTGAGAGTTTCGAGCACTGGTGCTCTTTCACCGTCGGCGGGAATGATGGCATTCCGCTTTCCAGAGTGGCTTCACTATGCGGTACTGATGACCTGAGAGATTGGCGGGGAGGCTTGCTCCTTCGGTGACACCGCAACATCCGGTGTCTCTCCCGCATAGTACATAGCCCGGTATGCAGTTATAGGGGAACGATAGCAGTGGTGGCTGACCACTCCCCGCGCCACACCTTTAGCGCTACTTGAGACTTAGGACAGCTCCACGAGGGCTTCATTTCGCCGCAAGAACCCCGGCGTCACGGGAGGGTCAAATCGGGCGTAAAACACCTCACCCCTAACCGATTTTCCCGCACGGCTGAGGGTATCTAGAAGGTCCTGAGCTTTTGCCACCGCTACGTGCTCTTGCCAGACACCCCGGAATCGAAGCGCAGCAACAACCGACTCGGGCTTGTCCACAATTCGGACGGCGCCATCGACGGGGATCGGAGCGTCGTCGGGGGCCATGCCCTCGGGCAACACAAAACTTATGGTGTGCAGAGCGTCACTCTGAGGCGCGTGGGTGACCGGCGAGGTCATGGCGATGTTTTGCCCGGCTGCGTTGCCGCCCGAGATGTAGCGAACAAGCGGGCCGAATCCCCGATTACCCGCAGATCCAAAATCCGAGGCCACATCGACGGAAATGAGCGTGTGCGCGGGATAGTGCCGAATCTCGACTCCAGCGGGAAGGGTTTCGACGACGGTGTAGGGCTGTTGCTTTGCCATGGGGCACCTCCTGGTCCTCAGGGATAGTCTGGTGGCTATGGCTATAGATCTCCCGAGAGCACATGCATTGGCGTCGCGAATCCCGTCAGATTTTGTTCTGGGATTCGCCACCTCATCGTGGCAAATCGAAGGATCCAGCCACACCCGAGGGCGCAGTATTTGGGATGACTTCTCCGAGACACCGGGGAAAATACTCGACGGCAACACCGCACTGTGAGCTTGAGCCAACGATAACAAGAAAACGCCAACCGGTTCCACTTTTGTGTGTGTCGGTTGGATAACGGAACAGAATGGGACGTGTTTCACTCTGTTTCACTGGAGGACAGCGACAATTACTCCTCAGACTCCCGGCTGAGTTTGAAAACTTCGAGCGCACTCGTCACGGTCTGTTCGACCTGGGTAAGCAGGTCTGCAACGCCCGTGGATTCGAGCAAATCTTGGTGATCCAGGGTGCCGAGCGGTGCGATTCCTGCTAATTGCCACGCACGTGCCACAGGGTCATCCGCGAGTTCGATATCCGTCGGCCAGGGAACAGAGAGATCCAATTCCAACAAATACGCCAGAGTGTCGCGAACAAGCGCGTCCACACGATCAAGGGCAACCACGTCCACGTCGTCGGCAGAAAACTCGTCCACAAACTCGACTTCCGCTGAGGGATAGGGCTCTTCCTCGAGCCAGGAGACCACCCGGAATCGACGATCTCCCTTGGCAACGACCTGGAGCGGCCCCTCCGGTGCTTCGATCTGGAGGACTCGCGCGGTGGTTCCCATATCAAAACGGTGGTCTCCCCCGCCGACCTCAGAGCCACGCTCAATGAGCACAACACCGAAGACCGGCTCCTCGGCATCCAGAATCGCTCCCATCATTTTGAGGTAACGCTCTTCAAACACCCGAAGTGCGAGAGGCATCGCTGGGAACAACACAGAACCTAGCGGGAACATGGGGATGACGGGCATACCTAGAGCGAACCACTCCTGTTCACCCAGAACAAATCAGGGGGAGATATTCCCAGCCAACGCTAGGAACTGAATCGGAACTCAACCACGTCGCCATCTTTCATGACGTAGTCCTTACCCTCGATGCGGGCTTTGCCCGCAGCCCGAGCTTCCTGAAGGGAGCCCGCAGCAACCAAGTCCTCAAACGAGGTCACTTCGGCCTTGATGAAACCTTTTTCAAAGTCCGTGTGGATAACACCGGCTGCTTGCGGTGCCTTCCAGCCGCGTCGAATTGTCCACGCTCTGGCCTCTTTAGGCCCAGCAGTGAGGTAGGTCTGGAGTCCCAGCGTGTCAAAACCGATTCGGGCGAGTTGATCGAGACCACTCTCTTCTTGACCAAGCGATTGCAACAACTCCGTGGCTTCCGCCTTATCCAAGTCGATCAGTTCGCTTTCCACCTTGGCATCCAAGAACACTGCTTTGGCAGGAGCCACCAGTCCAGCGAGTTCGGCCTGCTTGGAAGAATCAGCAAGGGTTGCCTCATCGACGTTGAAGACATACAGAAATGGTTTTGCCGTTAGTAACCCGAGCTCCGCAATCTCGGAGGCATCAAACTGGTCCTGGAACAGTGTCTTTCCAGTGTCCAGGATGGCTTTAGCCTCCTCGGCCGCGGCGAGAACACTCGGCTCCACCTTCTTACCCTTCACCTCTTTTTCGTAGCGGGTGATGGCTTTCTCCAGGGTTTGTAAGTCCGCGAGAATCAACTCCGTGTTGATCGTCTCCATGTCGGCCTTCGGGTCGACGTGGCCGTCAACGTGGACCACATCCGGATCAGAGAACACCCGCACCACCTGCGCAATAGCGTCGGCTTCTCGAATGTTCGAGAGGAACTGGTTTCCCAGGCCCTCGCCCTCACTGGCGCCTTTAACAATGCCGGCGATATCCACAAACGACACCGTGGCCGGGAGGATACGCTCACTGGAAAAAATCTGAGCCAGGGTGTCCAGGCGCTCATCGGGGAGGTTGACCATTCCGACGTTGGGTTCGATAGTCGCGAAGGGATAGTTCGCTGCCAGAACGCTGTTTTTGGTCAACGCGTTGAAGAGGGTGGATTTACCGACATTGGGTAAACCGACGATTCCGATAGTGAGAGCCACGGCTAGGAAGCCTACTGCAGTGCGAGAGGCCAGGCCCCACGGCGGAGGTTCTGTGAGATGTCGTGGGTGGCTGGCAGACTGTGGACATGAATGAATCGGTGTGGTTAGTTGCGACAGCTCTCGTCATGGCGGGAGCTTTGGGCTTCGTTGCAGGCTGGGTTGTCAGGTCCCGGCGCACCACAGCCGGTGGTGAGAGCACTGCCCTTCAGGCCCAGTTGGACATGGCTCAGCGTCAATACGAGGAGCTTCGCACGAAGCAAGAGGCCGAGAACAAGATTCTCCAGGCGTTAGCCCCCGTGTCGGAGCGTCTGACTGATATGCAGCGCACGGTGACGGAGCTTGAGAAACAACGGAACGAACAGCACGGCCAGATCAGCCAACAGCTCAGGGCCGCGCTCGAGAGTGATGAGCTTCTCCGCGGCACCGCTGAGCAGCTTGCCTCAGCGCTGCGCTCGAACAGTGTTCGAGGCGTGTGGGGTGAGGTTCAGTTGCGCCGCGTCGTGGAAGCCGCCGGCCTCATTGAACGAGTCGACTTTGATGTGCAGTCCCAGATCTCCTCCGATGCCGGTGTCGGTAAGCCCGACATGGTGATTCATCTCCCAGGGGGCAAGAACATTGCGGTGGATGCCAAAGTGCCCTTCACCGCCTACCTCGAAGCCAGCAAGATTCCCTTCACCGCGACCGGTGAAGAAGCTGCCAGGCGGGAGTCCCTGCTAAAGCAGCACGTGGTCGCCGTTCGCTCCCACATTGATGCGCTGGGTAAAAAGTCCTACTGGGATGGATTGGCTGCCTCCCCCGAGCTCGTCATCTGCTTTATCCCAAGCGAGGCCTTGATTTCCACGGCCATTGAGGCCGACCCCGCTCTCATGGACTACGCCTTCAGCAAGAAGGTCGCTCTGGCCTCGCCCGTGACCCTGTGGTCCGTTCTCAAGACAGTCGCGTTCTCCTGGCAGCAAGATGTCCTCACCGAGGACGCCGCCAAGCTCTTCGATGTCGGCAAGGAGCTGTTGGGCCGCCTCGGCGCCATGGCAAAACACATTGACACCCTGGGTCGCTCGATCACCAGCACCGTCAAGGGGTACAACGCGTTTGTAGGATCCCTAGAGAGCCGGGTGTTCCCCAGCGCCCGGAAGCTCACCGAGCTTGGAAACGCCGCGGACTTCCCGGACGAACTCGAGGGCATCGACTCCATGCCGCGTGAACTCAGCGCACCCGAGCTCACCGACAAAGCTGAGCTCGACGACACAAAGAAGGCTTAGTCGTCCAACCACTTACTGGCTTGGTGATCCGCCGACACCCGGCGAAGGGTTCCTGAGCGCGCCCGCAAGACGATGCTCTCCGTGCTGATCAGAGGTCCATTGCGACGAACCCCTCGGACGAGCTCGCCATCGGTCACGCCCGTGGCAACAAAGAAGGTGTTGTCACTGGAGACCAGGTCGTTAAGGCCATAAATCGTCTCAAACTTCAGACCGGCATCACTCCCGCGTTGCTTTTCGTCATCACTGGTGGGGTGCAAGACACCCTGCATAAAGCCACCCAACGCTTTAATCGCACACGCAGTCGCAACACCCTCGGGGCTTCCGCCAATCCCCACACACATATCAATCCGGGTGTCGTGACGGGCGGCATTGATTCCGCTGGCGACATCGCCATCGAGAATAAGGCGGGTCCCAGCCCCTGCTTCGCGAATGTCTCGAATGAGGTCCTCGTGGCGGGGGCGATCCAAGACGGCAATGCGCATCTCATCGACCGGCTTGCCTTTGGCCTTCGCGAGAGCCCTGATGTTCTCACCAATGGGTTTCTCAATATCGACAACACCAATTCCCTCGTGGGAGGTAACTATTTTCTTCATATAGAACACGCTGGAGGCATCGAGCATGGAACCTCGATCGGCCACCGCAATCATCGAAATAGCGTGCGAGCGACCTGCCGCGGTCAGTGACGTGCCATCAATGGGATCCACCGCGATGTCACACTGTGGGCCCTGACCCGTACCGACCTCTTCGCCATTGAACAGCATCGGAGCGTCGTCTTTTTCTCCCTCGCCAATGACGACGAGCCCGGAAAAGTTGACGGTAGAGAGAAACTTCCGCATCGCATCCACAGCTGCCTTGTCCGCTGCATTCTTGTCCCCCCGGCCAATGAAGGGCGTTGCTCGGATGGCGGCAGCCTCCGTGGCTCGAACCAGCTCCATCGCCAAGTTTCGGTCAGGATGCTCAAACAGTTCAGCGTGCTCGGCAGCGGACATTGCTTATCCCTCAGGATCGCGCGGACGGTGTCTAGAAGAAAGCCTAGTCCCGGGCCACCGCGCGGCGTGGAGATAGGCTGGTGTCTTACTTGTTCACCTCACCCCGGAGACACCATGCCTGTCGCAACACCCGATGAATATGCAGAGATGCTCGATCGAGCCAAGAGCAAGGGTTTTGCTTATCCCGCTATCAATGTGTCGAGCTCGTCCACCATCAACAGTGTTCTGCAAGGCTTGAGTGAAGCCGAATCCGATGGAATTATTCAGGTCACCACCGGTGGCGCTGACTTCTTCGCCGGCCACACCGTGAGTGCTCGCGCCTCAGGAGCTCTGGCATTTGCAGCCTTTGCCACCGAGGTGGCAAAGAACTACCCCGTGAAAATCGCTCTGCACACCGATCACTGCCCCCAGGATGCTCTCGATGGTTTCGTCATGCCCTTGATTGCAGCCAGCGAGGAGGCCGTCAAGGCCGGCGGCAACCCCATTTTCCAAAGCCACATGTGGGATGGCTCCGCCGTTGCGCTAGCGAAGAACCTCGAGATTGCCCAAGAACTGCTGCCTCGGATGAACGCCATCCACTCGATTTTGGAAGTGGAAATTGGCGTTGTCGGCGGAGAAGAAGACGGGGTCAGCCACGACATCAACGACAGTCTCTACACAACGCTCGAGGACGCCATCGCGACCGTGGAAGCCCTCGGTTTGGGCGACAAGGGCCGCTACATGGCAGCGCTCACCTTCGGAAACGTCCACGGTGTCTATAAGCCTGGCAACGTCACACTTCGTCCAGAACTCCTCAGGGAAATTCAGGATGGCCTACAGGCAAAGTATGGAACTGCTGAGAAGCCGATGGACCTGGTGTTCCACGGGGGCTCGGGCAGCACCGACGAGGAAATTGCCGAAGCCGTGCGCAATGGTGTGATCAAGATGAACATCGACACCGATACGCAGTATGCCTACACGCGCTCCGTCGCTGGTCACATGATGGCCAAATACGACGGCGTGCTGCGCATCGATGGCGAAGTGGGCAACAAGAAGCTCTATGACCCCAGGGCTTGGGGCAAGGCGGCAGAAACCCATATGGCAGCGCGCGTGGTGGAAGCCACGAAGCAGCTGGGTTCAGCCGGCAACAAGCTCTAGGAGCGGGTGCGCCCACCGAGTGTGGTGCGATCCACGTTCCCCACGGCGTCCTTGCGGAGCTCTTTGGGAAGCGAGAACTGCAGGTCCTCGTCGGCGGTGCGCACTTCTTCGACCTCGACGAAGCCCGCATCAGCAAGATCGGCCAGCGTGTGATCGACCAACACTTCCGGAACTGAGGCTCCCGAGGTGACGCCGATAGTGCTGACACCCTCCAGCCATTCCTGCTTGATTTCACTGGCGTAATCGACCCGGTAGGACGCTTTCGCTCCGTACTCCAGGGCCACCTCAACGAGGCGCACGCTGTTGGAGGAATTCGGAGACCCCACCACAATCACGAGGTCACACTCCGGGGCAATCTTCTTGATGGCGACCTGACGGTTCTGTGTGGCGTAGCAAATGTCATCGCTGGGGGGATCTTGGAGGTGCGGGAAGCGCTCGCGCAAACGACGCACTGTTTCCATCGTCTCGTCCACGCTCAGCGTCGTCTGTGACAACCAAATCAGGTTCTCCGTGTCGGGAACCTCAATGCGGTCAGCCTCATCGGGATCATTCACCAGCGTCGTGTGCTCAGGCGCGTGACCCATGGTGCCCTCAACCTCTTCGTGGCCCGCGTGGCCAATCAAGAGGATGTGGTAATCCTGGCCGGAAAAGCGCACCGCTTCGCGGTGAACCTTGGTCACCAAAGGACAGGTCGCATCAATGGCGTTCAGGGAGCGATCTTCTGCTTCCTGGACAACCATCGGAGATACACCGTGAGCAGAGAACACGATGTTCGAGTTCTCGGGCACCTCGGCGACCTCGTCGACGAAGATGACGCCTTTGGATTCGAGTTCTCGGACCACGTGGATGTTGTGGACGATTTGTTTGCGGACATAGACCGGTGCGCCATAGCGCTCCAACGCCTTCTCCACCGCAATCACGGCGCGGTCAACACCGGCACAGTATCCGCGGGGCGCGGCAAGAAGAATCCGCTTATCGCCCGTGATGGAGGTGGGCTGAAGCTTCTCCCGACGCTCGGGAATCAGGGGGGCTTCGAGTGTTGCCACACCACCGTTGCTAATACTCACGGGCTTCAGTGTAGAGGGCAGTTCCGTGAAGCAGCCTGAGTGTCTTAGCCTGGGTGTGATGTCTGCCACCACCAACGACTCCTCCCCCGAGGCTCCCTGGTCCATCCAGAAGCTCTCCGAGCTGATGGGTGGGTATATCGAGCGCCTGGGCCCCGTGTGGGTGGAGGCCGAAATTACGCAGTGGGGCCAATCCGCGGGAAACATCTACGGCAAACTTTCCGACACCGAAGCCGACGCCCAGGTTGCAATTACGATTTGGCGTCGCACCCAGGAGAACATCCCTGATGGTCTCAGCCAGGGCGACCGGGTGATCGCGCAGATCAAACCCAGCTGGTATGTCAAGGGCGGAACACTCAGCATGAATGTTCTCCAGATGCGTCACACCGGCATCGGCGAAATCCTCGAGAAGCTTGAACAACTGAAAGCGGCTCTTGCTCTGGAGGGTCTCTTTGACCCGGAGCGGAAGAAAAAACTTCCTTTTCTGCCCGGCGTCATTGGACTCGTGACGGGAAAAGACTCCGACGCCGAAAAGGACGTGCTCACCAACGCACGGCTCCGCTGGCCGGACGTCGAATTCGTCATCGAGCACGCAGCCGTGCAGGGAGACCGGTGCGTTCCCGAGGTGATGAGTGCCCTCGAGAAGCTCGACGCCAACCCCGACGTTGAGGTCATCATCGTCGCCCGAGGTGGCGGGGACTTTATGAACCTTGTTCCCTTTAGCGATGATAGGCTCGTGCGCTTGGCTGCTGGCCTGAAGACTCCGCTGGTGAGCGCTATTGGCCATGAGGCCGATAGGCCCATCCTGGATGAGGTGGCTGACCTGCGCGCATCGACGCCCACCGATGCGGCAAAGCGAGTGGTTCCTGACGTCCAGGCAGAGCGGGAGCTCATCGGCCACGCCAGAATTCGACTGGAGAGCAAGCTCAGTGCTCTCATTCAGTACGAGATTGAGCGCCTCGAGTCGTTCCGCACCAGGCCAAGCCTTGCTGATCCTCACACCCTCATTGACCGCAAGTCCGAAGAGCTGCTGCAGATCGTTGCCAGGGGTGTGGATGTTTCCGCACTCGTTCTGGAGCGCCACCAGGCGAACCTCGCTCAACTTTCGGGTTCCCTCAGGGGACTCTCCCCGCAGAACACCCTCGATCGCGGATACGCGATCGTGCGAGATGGCGCAGGACACGTCATTTCCCGGGCTGACCAGGTCAGCTCGGGCGATTCTCTCCGCGTTCGCGTCAGCGAGGGCGAGATCAACACCCACGTGGACTAGAACCCGGAGATTAGACTGAAACCGATGAGTACTGAGAAGAAACCCCACGCCGACGTCCAGGACATGTCCTATGAACAAGCCCGGGATGAGCTCGTTGCTGTCGTGGGCGCGCTCGAACAGGGTGGCATCACCCTGGAAGAGTCGATTGGTCTCTGGGAGCGGGGCGAATCTCTCGCGGCGCGGTGTGAAGAATGGCTCGTGGGAGCCAGAGCGCGCCTCGATGCCGCCAAAAAAGCCCGCGAAGAGGGCTAATGGCCAGAACAATCATCACCTCAGCACCAGAAAACCCTGAGGACAAGGCTGCACGTGTTGCACGAGCTCGGGCGGAACGCCGGGAGCGGCAGAACACCAGAAACCTTGTCTGGTCGATTCTTGCTTCCCTGGGCATCGTTGCACTGCTGGTCATTGTCGTGGTTCGACCCGACACCAACTTGGTAGAGACCATCGACTGGCAAGAGGTTGCGACCCAGAGCGAGAGTCA
>JABJAO010000061.1 GCA_018666065.1 Microbacteriaceae bacterium
CCATACCAGAGCTGAGTTCTTCACCATTGACGAGCATCTGAGCGATCTTCATCATGGCCTGACCTGCGAGTGCAGGGTCCCAGAAGAAGATCTTGTCGATTGCACCGGTGTCGAGGAACTTTCCAGCCAGTGAAGGAATGGAGGTTCCCATGACACACACGGAGTCGTTCAAGCCGAGCTCCTCAACAGCGCGTCCGATACCGACCACGTCAACTGCAGAAGATCCCTGGATACCTTTGAGGTCCGGGTACTTCTTCAGCAGCTCTTTGGTCTGCTCGTATGCGATGTCAGCGTCTTCCTTGGACTCCAGTGGGTCCTCAACGCGCACGACGTCGGGGTAGTTAGCCTCGGCCTGAGCCAGTGCTCCAGCAACCCACTGCATGTGGCTCTCAGCAGTCACCTGACCAACGAAAGCAGCGTACTGTCCTTCGTTGCCCATGCACTCTGCGAGGTTGTCCATGATGGTCTCGCCGTATGCGGTGTTGTCGAATGCCTCGATGTCAGCGTCAGTGTTCTTCTGTGACGCTGCTTCGTGGGTAACGATGACGATTCCTGCGTCGCGAGCCTTCTGGAAGACACCCTCCAGGGACTCAGGTGAGTTAGGAACAACGGTGATGGCGTTAACGCCCTGAGCGATGAGGTCCTCAACAAGGCGAACCTGCTTCTCGGGGCTAGCGTCATCGGCACCGGTCTGGCTGGCGTCAATACCACTGTCGGCAGCAAAGGCGACAATGCCTTCGTCCATGCGGTCAAACCAGCCCACACCGATGAGCTTCACTACGTTGACAAAACGCAGATCCTCCGATGCAGTAGTTCCGCCGCCTGCTCCGCCGGCACAACCGGACAGGGTCAATGCGACAGCAGCTGCTGCTGCAACTCCAATCTTGGTTTTCTTCAACCTATGCCTCCCTTATGTTGGTGCCAACCCGTTCGGGATGATCGGGTTGTTGGTTAGGTGTCAGAAACATTACACTCGAAACAGCACCAAATGTTCCAAAATGTGAAAAACCCGTCACGATTGTGTGACGATTTGTGAATTGACAAAGGGGTCCCGATGCAAAAAATCTTGAACAGCCCGGTGGAATTCGTCCAGGAGATGCTCGAAGGAATCCTTCTGGCCCATCCCAACCAGCTCGATGCGGTGGGGGGAGATAACCACGCTCTGGTGCGCGCAGATGCTCCGGTCGCGGGCAAGGTTGCGATTGCGACCGGTGGCGGTTCAGGCCACCTTCCGCTGTTCCTGGGATACGTCGGCAAAGGAATGTTGGACGGGGTTGCAGTCGGAGATGTTTTCCAGAGCCCCAGCGCTGACCAGATGCTCGAGGTCACGAAACGAATCGACGGTGGTGCCGGGGTTCTGTACCTCTACGGCAACTACGGCGGCGATGTTCTGAACTTTGATCTCGCGGCAGAACTCGCTGCGGTCGACGGAATACGAGTGGAGACGGTGCTCGGCGCTGACGATGTTGCCTCTGCCCCCAAGGGAGACGAAGCCCGCCGCCGAGGCATCGCGGGAATCTTCTTCCTCTACAAAGTCGCGGGTGCGGCAGCCGATGCGGGTCTCGACCTCGATGGAGTCCTTGCTGCCACCCAGAAAGCAGCTCACCACACGAGGACTATGGGCGTTGCTCTCAGCCCGGTGACACTTCCTGCTAACGGCAAGCCGACCTTTGAGCTTCCCGCTGGTGAGATGGAAATTGGAATGGGAATTCACGGTGAACCGGGCATCAGTCGAACAGCGCTTGCCGGTGCCGACGCCATCACGGAAGAGCTCGTCGCGAAGTTGGACGCTGATCTCGATCTCAGCGCAGGCGACGAGGTCGCAGTGTTGATGAATGGGCTTGGCTCGACACCTCAGGAGGAGCTGTACATCATGTTCCGCAAGGTTTCACACATTCTTGCCGCGAAGAAGGTGTCGGTCTATCGCACCTATGTTGGTGAGTTTGCGACGTCTCTCGAAATGGCGGGTGCGTCAATCTCCATGATGCGCCTCGACGCAGACCTCAAGAAGTACGTCGACCACGCCGTCCACACTCCATTTTTCACGCAGGCGTAATGGACGCATTTGTAGCGGCCCTGGAGAAACTTGCGGCAGGGCTCGAGGAACATTCCGACGAGTTCACTCGGCTCGATAGTGAAGCCGGCGATGGTGATCTTGGCCTAACAGCCGGGAAGATTGCGGTAGGAATCAGATTGGCGCTGAGCGAGCCTGGCGACTCCGTCAAGCAGTTGATTTTGAATCTCGGCAAAGAGATATCGAAAGCTGCCCCCTCCACTTTTGGAACTCTCTACGCGAGTGGATTTCTGGCTGCCGGACTGGCCATCAACGACGAGGATGATGCGCTCGTCCAACTCCGCTCGGGTCTCCAGGCGGCGTTGGAGAAGATCGCTCAGCGGGGAAAGTCGGAGGAGGGGCAGCGCACGCTTCTCGATGCTCTCGGTCCAGCCGCCAGGGCGGCTGCGTCATCTCATGATGTGCCAGCCGCTCTTGTCAGTGCTGCGGCCGCCGCGGGAGAGGGAGTCGAAGCGACGAAAGCTATGACTCCCCAACACGGCCGGGCCGGATGGATCGGAGAGCGCGCGCGAGGGATCGCTGATGCTGGAGCAACGGTAATTTGGCGCTCCTTCCAATCGATTAGTTCCTAACGCCATGCCGGAGAGTCGCACCCTCTCGCCTGATGACGTTGCGCGGGTTCATGTCGTCGCACAATCCATCAGGGCCTACGCGGCGGAGTGGGCCATACGGGCAAACGGCGGTTATCTTGCTCAGGCCTGTGGGACCGCCGAGTTGCTTTCCCTTCTGCACACCACGGTGCTAGAGCTGGGCCCCTCTGATGCGCCCCATTCGCCCCCTCGGTTCGTTTCACCACCGTCCCCCGGTAATCCGGGTGTTCGAGGAGAGGATTGGCTTGGGGCCGGCCCCGATGCCCTCATCATCTCGCCTGCTCACTACGCCACCGCCCAGTACGCTGCACTGGTCGCCACTGGGCGTCTTGCACCCACCGCGTTGATCGAGAGCTCCACTGACGGTGGCCTCCTGGAGATGATTGGCGCGGAGCACTCCCCGGGCATGGCGGTCACGAGTGGCTCGTTAGGGATTGCTCTGGGGGTCGGTGTTGGCCGAGCGCTTGCTCGCAAAGCTCAAAAACGGCCCGGGGATATTTGGGTCGTGATTTCTGATGGTGAGTTGCAAGAGGGATCAACGTGGGAAGCCGTGCAGCTCGCTGCAGCGAAAGGGCTGGACAACCTTCGAATTGTTCTCGATCGCAACAATATGCAAGTGGACGGTCAGATGGCCGGTGTGATGCCGATTGGGGATGTCGGAGCTAAGCTCCGAGCTTTTGGGCTGGACGTGCTCGAGCACAGTGCCCACGATGTGCCAGGACTCTGGAATTCCTTGGAAGAGCTCAAGCGCTCCGAGGGGCCAGCGATTCTTGTGAGCCATTCCGAGCCGTGGCGAGGATTTGGGATTTTGGAACCTCGGTGGGGTCAGAACAAATTGCATTTTGTCCGCCTTACTCCTGAGGAAAAAATAGATCTGCAGAGAGAGGTGGCGGAGATTTGGGCGATGTCATAGTCAAACCTTTTTATGCGGCTCTTCGTGACCATGGGAGCGCTCACGACGAGGTCACCGTGGTGACCAATGATTTGACGGCGAGTTGTGAGGCGGATGGGTTCCGCGACGCTTTCCCAGAGCGCCACGTTTCTGCGGGAATGGCTGAGCAGGCTCTCGTGTCAGCGCTGTCGGGAATGGCACAGGAGGGGCTCTATCCCATCTATACGTCGTTCGCAGTCTTTTGCACCCGGCGTCCCTATGAGCAGGTAGCCCTCACCCTGGCCTATCCGGCGCGAAAAGTGACGTTAGTGGGATTTCTCCCGGGACTCACGACGCCCGGGGGAGTCACTCATCAAGCGGTTGACGATATCGGCCTGATGACCGGGCTGCCCAATATGACCGTCGTGGAAGCAGCGGATGCCACCGACATGCTCACTGTTCTGGATGCTGTCTATCCGGTTGAGGGCCCGGTGTATGTTCGGGGCTTACGCGGGGAAGTCCCGAAGCTCTTCGTGGAGCCCCTCCGGTTGGGGCACCATCGGACAATCCGTGAGGGCTCAGACGTGCTGGTGCTGGTGTCAGGGCACCTCACTCAGTCGGCCATTGCGGTCGTTGATGACATCCGACGGGACTTCCCCGATGTGGGGCTACTCAATGTTTCTACCCTCAAGCCCTTCGATGATGAGGACCTGATTCGGAAGCTCATCTCCGCCCAGCACGTCATCACGGTGGAGAACCACTGGATCGGCAGTGGTTTAGGTAGCATTGTCGCTGGAGTCTTGGTGGATCATCGATCCGCAGCTCACTTGACCCGAGTAGGAGTGGGCGACACCTTTACTCATGGCGGCTCGGCGAGCTATCTCGAGGACTTCTATGGTTTGAGCTCTTCCCACATTCGTCGCGCCGTTCTGGGCGCGCTCGGGGCGGACATTGAGGAGCAGGGTGTCAGCGATGGCGGAGGTCTCGTTGGGCTCACCGAGGGAGTAGCCGAGGGGCTCTAGGCATTACGGACGGCGGAGTGTTCGCTCAGGAGCCCTCCACTGTGGTGCGGGCAACGCCTGAGGAGAGAGCAGTCCCGGTTTGGGCACTATGAAAGGTGACAGCTCGAGGGGGGCATAGCCCGACCCACGCGGGCTCCCTCGCCGCCTCGGGCGCGACTTTGTCATAACATATTGTCAAAGTTTCCAATTTGTTAGGTGAGATGGTGCGCAAGACAGAAGTACTTCTTCCTCAGTCTCTCTTTGCTGACCTCGACCGCTCAGGCACTACGCCGCTGTACCACCAGGTGGCCACCAAGTTCGAGGTAGCGATTCGACAAGGAACACTTCCCCCAGGGTCTCGTATCGAAAACGAAGTGTCTCTGGCGGAGCGCCTGCAGCTCTCCAGGCCGACTATCCGCCGTGCGATCCAATCCCTCGTGGATGCCGGATTAATCGTTCGACGTCGAGGGATTGGAAGCCAGGTCGTTCACGGACAGGTGACCAGAGGGCTTGAGCTGACATCGCTGTTTGAAGACATTCAGCAAGGAGGAGGCCGGGCGCACACCACCGTCGTCACATATGACAACGTTCCTGCGAACGCACCTGTGGCACAGAGCCTGGGAATCCCCGCGGGGACTGTGGTGACGGAAGCGGTTCGTATCCGCTTCGCCGACAACGCCCCCGTGGCGGTGTTGCACAACTGGATTCCTCACACGGTGGGGAAAATCAGCAAAGAAGAACTCGACACCACAGGGCTCTATCAGCTCCTCCGGGAGAGAGGCTTTGTCCCCCAGGTGGGAAAGCAGCGCATTGGCGCGCGAAAGGTGACCTCCGGTGAAGCCCAGCAGCTCGACATCGAGTCAGGGGCCGCGGTTCTCACCATGGAGAGAACCGCCTATGACTCGATGGGTCGCGCTATTGAGCACGGCGAACACATTTATCGCACCGACTTGTACTCTCTCGAGTTCACCGTCGTTAACAAGTAGGGATTAGTCCCTGCTGCTACACCCCGGGGCGTTGTGCCTTGAGACCTGCGTCCATGGAGGCGCGAGCCGCCACAACACTGGGTCGCTCCGACACCTCGGGAACACCGACCTGCCAGAAGGCCCCACCTTCGGTGAAGTCTTTGGCGCGAACCTTCGTGACAATCACGGTGGTGCGATCCGCTGCCCGAGCGTGTTCTAGAGCTTTCGCAAACTCCTCAAGGCTTGTCACCTCGTGGGTGATGGCGCCCATGGATGCTGCGTGTGCTCGGAAATCGACCCGAGCATCTGTGCCCGTTCCATTGGAGTCCGAGAGCATGTTGTTGTAGGAAGCCCCACCCTGGTTGGTCTGGAGCCGCTCAATAACGGCGTAGCCCTCGTTGTCGCAGACCACCAGGATCATCTTGTGTCCCGAGAGCACCGAGGCGTAGATGTCGGAGTTCATCATCAAGTACGAACCGTCTCCCACCAGGGAGTACACCTGGCCGGTCTGTCGGGCCATCGCGGCTCCCCATGCGCCTGAGATTTCATAGCCCATGCAGGAGAAGCCGTATTCGCAGTCAAACGTGGCGATGCCCTTGCTCATCCAGTTGATGTTGAGCTCTCCGGGCAGCCCTCCAGCGGCGGTGAGGACGTAGTCCTCAGCCGTGGCGGACTCGTTCACGAGCCCGACGATTTGGGCGTAGCTGGGTGGCCACACGCCATCATCCGCTGTTCGCGAGTTCACAAAGGTGTCGAGATCGACGCGGTGCGTAGCCATCTCGGTCATCCACGACGTATCCGTGGACCAGGAGCCCAGTGCATCACTCAGCTCGCTCAAGGACTCCCTCGCATCAGCGACCACGGGAACAGCCCGGTGCTTCATCGCGTCAAAGCGGGCAGCGTTGATGCCAATGAACTGCGTGCTGGGGTCAAACAGGGTCCACGACCCTGTCGTGAAGTCCTCCAGTCGTGTTCCCACGGCAACAACCACATCGGCCTGGCTGACCACGGCGTTAGCGGCAGCGGCTCCGGTGACACCCAGTGGCCCGGCATAGCAGGGGTGATCTGCCAGCAGTGATGACTTACCGGCAACGGTTTCCACCACAGGAATTCCGTGCTTCGCAGCGAATGCAGCGAGCTGCTCTTCAGCTTGCGAGTAGTGCACACCGCCACCGGCGATGATGACCGGCTTCGTGGCAGAGCGCAGCAGCTCAGCGGCATCGGCAAGCTGACCGGTGTCGGGACGAGGCCTGGGCATCGATCGAATAGTGGTGGCAAAGAATGACTCCGGGAAGTCATACGCCTCAGCTGCAATGTCCTGGGGCAGACCGATGAAGGCTGGACCGCAGTCTCCGGCATCGAGCATGGTGGCGACTGCTTGAGGCAGGGAGCTCAGGATCTGCGCGGGGTGGGTGATGCGGTCCCAATACCGGGTGACGGGCTGGAAGGCATCGTTGACGGTGATCGAGGG
>JABJAO010000119.1 GCA_018666065.1 Microbacteriaceae bacterium
CTGGGTGCAGGCAAGACAACGTTCGCCAGAGGGTTCGGCGACGCTCTCGATCTCGAGACTCCTGTTTCAAGTCCCACGTTCATTGTGGCGAGAACCCACCCACGGAGGGCCGAGGACCTTCCCTCGTTAGTGCATCTCGATGCGTATCGCTTGGGCTCGGCAGCCGAGCTTGATGAGCTCGACATCGATGTGTCAAGCTCCGTTGTTCTGGCTGAATGGGCAAGGCCCTACGCTCACGCACTCAGTGATTCATGGGTGGAGCTTTCAATTGCGCGCCCGGTCGGCCATACGGATCTTGTTGATGAGGACGAACCGCGAAAGGTCACGGTTACGGCGCACGGGGATGCCGCAGATCTGTGGGAGCGGCTTATGAACGCAGGCGAGGAGTTTCATGTTTCTCGCGATTGATTCATCGCTGGCTACTTCCGTCGCTGTGGTGTCCGGTGAGGGTGACATCCTCGCGGAGCTTTCCAGCACCGACGCAAGGGGTCACGCGGAAAATATTGGTGCTCTCATCCAGGACACACTCGCGATAGCCGGTCACGAGCCGGCTGCGATCACGCACGTTGTTATGGGGGTGGGACCGGGTCCCTTCACCGGACTTCGCGTGGGCATGGCGGCTGCGCAGGCTTTTGGGCTCTCACGAAACCTTCCGGTGGTTCCCGTTATTAGCCACGATGCCATCGCTCACGGAGCAGGCGATGTGGTGACGGTCACGGACGCGAGGCGCGGCGAAGTTGCCTACTCCGTGTATGTGGGTGACGCCGTGAAGAGGCGAATCCTGGGCCCGGCGCTGACCAAGCCAGAGGATCTCGACTCGGCACTCGCGCAGCACGCGACACTGCCGCGCCGTGAAGTGTCGTCAATTTCTGCCGGCGCCCTGGGACAGGTAGCGCAGAAGTATGTGGCGGCATCCATCGAACTCGACCCACCGGCACCCCAATACCTCCGCGCGCCAGATGTGACGGTGGCCTCATGACCTATGTACTCTCCCGCGCAGAGCCAGCGGATTTGCCCCAGATGATCGAGTTGGAGACGGCGCTCTTTGGCGCTGACGCGTGGCCAGCGGAGGTGATGGTTGCTGAGGTGTCTTTTCCCCAGAGTTACTACCTGGTCGCCAAACGCCACGGGGAGGGCACTCTCGCAGGATATGGAGGTCTCCGGGCGGCTCTCACGGATGCGGCTCAGGGAGACATACAAACACTGGCGGTGGCACCCGAACATCGACGCTCGGGACTGGGCCGCACAATTCTTCGTGCGCTGTTTGCTGAGGCTTACAGCCGCGGCGTGACGGAAATTTTCTTGGAAGTCCGAGCAGACAACACCGGTGCGCTCGCTCTCTATGAATCAGAAGGGTTTGAGCCCCTCGATCGCCGCGTGGGGTATTACCAGCCCGACAACGTCGACGCGATTGTGATGCGCGCGCGGGTGGACGCTCCCCAACCGGGATGGGCGGTGGAGCATGGCTGAACCCCTGGTTCTCGGGATTGAAACAAGCTGTGATGAGACTGGAGTCGGGATAGTCCGAGGTTCCACCCTGCTTGCCCACAGTGTTGCCTCGTCTATGGAGGAACACGCTCGATATGGTGGAGTCGTCCCCGAAGTTGCAGCCAGGGCGCACTTGGAGGCCCTGCCTCACGTGCTCTCCGACGCACTCGCCAAGGCCGGGGTGACATACGAACAACTGGATGCCATAGCCGTAACCAGCGGTCCCGGTCTCGCGGGCGCGCTGATGGTGGGTGTGGGTGCCGCCAAGGCGCTTGCAGTCAGCCTGGGCCTGCCCCTCTATGCCGTGAACCACCTGGTCGGTCACGTGGGTGTGGAGTGCCTTCGAGAGGGCGAGGACACCCTTGACGCCCCGACTATCGCGCTTTTGGTCTCTGGTGGACACACGTCCCTCCTATTGGTTCGCGACCTGGTCAGTGATGTCGAACTGTTGGGAGAAACGATTGATGATGCGGCGGGGGAGGCTTTTGACAAAGTTGCCCGTGTCCTCGGGCTCGCGTATCCCGGTGGTCCCGAGATTGATCGAATTGCCCGAGAGGGCAACCCCGATTTTTATCATTTTCCTCGAGGCCTGACTCAGCACAAGGATCAGGAAAAACACCGCTACAACTTCTCCTTCTCGGGTCTCAAGACAGCGGTTGCGCGGTATGTGGAATCGGCAACGGCTCGAGGGGACGAGCGTGATGTTCCCTCCATTGCTGCATCGTTCCAAGAAGCCGTCGCTGATGTGTTGGTGACAAAGTCCCTGCAGGCATGCGATGATCACAACATTCCGAGGCTTCTGCTCGGCGGTGGAGTTGCGGCAAATTCCCGGGTGCGCGGCCTCGCCCTCGAACGGTGCACTGAGGCCGGTGTGGAGCTGCGAGTTCCGCCGTTGTCGTTGTGCACCGACAACGGAGCCATGATCGCAGCACTGGGTGCCCAGCGCATGATGGCCGGGTATGCGCCCTCGGCGATCACCAGTGGAGTGTTCTCGACGCTCTCACCTGCCGTCATCCAGCTTTAGAGAGGCCTGGGTAGTCTGGTGGCATGAGTGAACAACGGCCACAGGCAGGAGATGACCACCCTGAGGTGATTACCGAGGTTTCCGTGTCGGAAATTTCGCTCGAGCGCACCGGTACGTTGCGCGAGAGAAAAAATCCCGCGGCAGGAAGTGCGGTCTCCCGGGTTGCGTTAGGACTTGGCGTTTTCAGCCTTCTGTTTGCGCCCGTCTTTGGGGTGGGAGTGGTTCCTGCCATTGTGGGCATCATCGTCGGCCACATCGCCAAACGAGGCGAGGCAGTCAGTCGAATTCGAGCGACCATTGGGCTTGCCCTGAGTTACGTGGGTCTCGCTATTGGCACGGCAATCTTGATTTTGGTCGCTCTGCCCATCGTGCTGGCGTTCCTGGTCAGCACCGGCTACGTCCTGGGCGACTAGGGGAGTCGCTGGGCAAGAATTGCCGTTTTCTTCCCCTGAACGCGGGTGAGGATGAGGGTTGCCGAACCTGAACCTTTGAGCGGTAATGTCCCTCGCAGTTGTGCGGGGTCGATATCGATTCCCCGTTTCTTAATCTCCAGGGTTCCCACCTGCGCCCCACCGATCAGAGCTGTGACGTTTTTCAGCGAGTACGGCACCTGCTCCAGAACCTGGAAGCACTGCAGCAGAGGTGAATCAACGGGCGCGGGTGCCGTCATATAGGCGATGGTGGAATCCATCATGCGAGCATCGTGTCGTCGCGCGAGATCGCCGATGAGGCGGGCACGGATAACGGCACCATCGGGTTCCAACACATAGTCCTGGAGTTCGCCAGCGGGTTCGTCCGCGGAGTCTGCGGGACCCGTGATCTCAGCCCCGGCTGTCTCAGTGAGCACGAGTGCGCTGCGGGTGATGCCCTCCCTCTGCAGGCCTCCAGACCACAGCACCATTTCCACCACACTGCCCTTGTACGACACCCACTGGGCTTCCATGCCCGCGGGAATGAGGGCTCTCTCCATTCCTGGTGCGAGCTTGATTCCGGTGGGAAGTTCGCGCGCTCTCTGGAATACCCATTCCAGAGAGGGAGACCAGTCCTCGGGATTTTCCAAACGCGTCGTTCCCTCGCGCCGTGCAGGATCGAACCACAGAGCCTGTGCGTTCGTGAGATCTGCCTCTTCGGCACGGGCATGCTCCACGCTGACGGTGTCGAAGGGTTTGAGGTTGAACGCCGCCAATGCGGCCGTGACCTCCTGTGCCTCGAGGGCCCGGACGTGGAGCCCCGCTCCAGCAAAGGCGAGGGAATCACCACCAATTCCACAGCCAGCGTCCACAACGGAGGTCAGTCCGGCCTGGAGAAAGCGTCCTGCGTGGTGGCTCGAGACTGCCAGCCTCGAGGCAACTTCGAGGCCCTCTTTCGAGAACAGCATGTGTTCGGCGAACTCGCCGAACTTGTCGCGGGCTTTTGCGCGCAGGGCGAGCTGACCCATCACGGCGCTCACCGTCGCGAGCGAGTGGCCTTCTTTGCGCAGCGCGGAGACTCGGGAGAGGACGTCGTCTTGAGAATGGGGATCGTTGATGCTTCGAAGGAGCGTGAGCGCTTCGCTTGTGAGGAGAGCATCGAGCTCACTTCTGTCCACAGACCCATTCTGTCAGGGCGACACGAACTGGCACTCGTATTGCGCGAGTGCTAATGGGTTCGCTACAGTTGTGTTAGCACTCGAATAGTGAGTGTGCTAACTATGAGTCTCAGAAAGAGGTCAACCGTGTCGGTCTCCATCAAACCGCTCGAAGATCGCATCGTGATCAAGCAGGTCGAAGCAGAGCAGACGACTGCTTCTGGTTTGGTCATCCCTGACACCGCGAAAGAAAAGCCTCAGGAAGGCGAAGTTGTCGCGGTGGGCCCCGGTCGCTTTGACGACAATGGCAACCGAGTTCCCATGGATGTTGCCGTGGGAAATCGCGTGCTCTACTCGAAGTACGGCGGCACCGAAGTGAAGTTCGGCGCAGACGAGTACCTCGTCTTGTCGGCTCGCGACGTGCTCGCCATCGTGGAGCGCTAAGAGCGATCACAACCCTAAAAGAAGGCCCACACACTGTGTGGGCCTTCTGGTGTTAAGGCCACAATCCCGGGTATAGCCTGAGGCGGTGAATGAGTCGACGCGGTCGAGAGACGGCTTCCTGGCCGCTGCCGCTGCGTATGGACTCTGGGGACTTCTCCCCGCCTACTTCGTAGCTCTCGATCCCAGCGGACCCATCGAAATTCTCGCGTTTCGGATTGTTTTGTCCCTCATTTTTTGCACGGTGATTCTGGCCATCATGCGTAGGTTGCCACGAACCGCAGAACTTCTACGAGATCCCAGCATTCTGAGGCTGTCCGCCCTGGCGGCTGTCTTTATCTTGATGAACTGGTCGGTCTACGTTTACGCGTCGCTCAACCAGTTCATCGTGGAGGCAGCGCTTGGCTACTTCATCAACCCCTTGGTCACGGTGGCGTTGGGTGTCATCGTGTTGAAAGAGAAATTGCGTCCGCTGCAATGGGGCGCTCTCGCACTCGCTGTGGTCGCCGTCGTTGTCCTCGCAGTGGGGTACGGATCGGTACCCGTAATTTCGCTAACTCTCGCATTTTCTTTCGGGTTCTATGGCTTCGTGAAGAACCGCATGGGTCCCTCTGTCAAGTCACTCGATAGTTTGACCCTGGAAACCCTTTGGCTCACCCCTATTGCCGTGGGGCTTCTGGTCTGGGTCTTCTTCAGCAGTGGCCTGACTATCGGAACGCTGGGGCCCCTGCACACAGCACTGTTGCTCATGGCGGGGGCAGTGACCTCAATCCCTCTACTGTTTTTTGGTGCGGCGGCACGTCGTCTTCCCCTGTCTGTTATTGGCCTCATGCAGTATTTGGCGCCCGTCATGCAGTTCACCTTTGGGGTGGCGATCATGGGCGAGCCCATGCCTCTGGAGCGCTGGATTGGCTTCTCGTTGGTCTGGGTTGCGCTGGTAATTTTGAGTGTCGATGCGCTGTCGAATCGTCGGAACCGGTTGCCGAGTGCGCTTCATCACTGATGTCGTGGGCTGTGGGGCTGAGACTGTCCCCGCCCGTTACACGGATGTAACCAAACTGGCTTGTTTCTGGCGCAAAATGCCCGTAAGTTAGGTGCTTGTGGCTGTGTTCGGCACGGCCATTTTCTTACACCAAGTAAACATTAAGGAGCATCATGAGCGTATTTTCGAAGGCTGGGAGTGGTTTTGCCATTCTCGCTGCCTCCGCGCTAGTGCTCAGCGGCTGTGCAGCCGCTGAAGAAGCAGCTCCAGAGACCACTGATGCAGCGGAGACTTCCTCTGCTTCTGAGTCGCTGGCGCTGAAGATCGGAACGGCTCTGCCCGTCACCGGTTCTCTTGCATTCCTCGGACCGCCCGAAGAAGCAGGTGTAGCTCTCGCAGCTGCAGACATCAACGCCGCAGAGGCTGGCATCAGCATTGAGGTTGTTTATGGTGACTCCGGTGACCTGGACAACAAGGCATACGAGACTGAAATCCCCCGTCTGTTGAACGAGGGCGTTTCCGCGATCGTGGGTGCTGCCTCCTCGAGTGTGTCCCTGTCCTTCATCGACCAGGTGACCAAGGAAGCCGGCGTTCTGCAGATTTCTCCTGCAAACACCTCCACAACTCTTTCTGACTACGACGACGACGGACTGTACTTCCGTACCGCTCCCGCAGACTTCCTGCAGGGTGAGGCACTGGGTCAGCTCCTCGCTGCCGATGGTCACGAGACCGCTGCATTCCTGACACTGAATGACGCCTACGGCATCACTCTTCAGGAAGAAGCGACCAAGGCATTCGAGGCCGCTGGTGGTACCGTTCTCGGTTCCGCTTCGGTGAACACTGGTGACACCAACCTGACCTCTCAGGTCAACGAGGTTGTCGCCCTTGACCCCGATGCCCTTGTGGTCATTCTCTTCGATGAGACCAAGACCGCTGTCCCCGAGATTGTTGCAGCTGGATTCCCCAACTCCAACATGTACTTCACGGACGGTAACCTGGCCAACTACTCGGAGGACTTCCCCGCAGGAACCCTGACCGGTTCTAAGGGAACCCTGCCTGGTCCCACATCGACCAGCATCTCCGACGACTACAAGGATCGCGCTGACGCTATCTGGACCGAGATGGGTAACCCCTCGCTGTTCGGTGACGACGTCTGGGCATACAGCACTGAGTCCTACGACGCAGTCGTCCTTGTTGCTCTTGCAGCTCTCGCAGCCGGTTCTACCGACTCGCGTGCCATTGCAGACAAGATGCAGGAAGTCTCCGGTGGCTCCGGTGGTGGCGAGAAGTGTGCCTCCTTCGCTGCTTGTGCAGACATCATCAGCGGTGGTGGAGTGGCTGACTACGACGGCCTCTCCGGCGGAATCGCCTTCGGCGACAACGGTGACCCCACCGAAGCTGCTATTGGTATCTACCAGTACGGCGAGGACAACACCTACGCGCCCATCAACTAATTGATGATCGCTAACTGACTGTTGTCAGAAACGGAGGGCCCCGGCGGAAACGTCGGGGCCCTCCGCTTTGCTCCTCCCGCGGATGCAAGCAGACACGACGAGGAGGCGGGTGAAACTCTCAGGGCTCCACCACGGACCGCCGGAGCGACGCGGGATCACGACAGGAGCCCACCAGGGCTGTTGTGCGGTTCAGAGAGTGGCTAAGCCCCGAGAGAACCCAGGTAGAGCTCGATAACCTTGGGGTCATTCAAAAGGTCCCGACCGCTGCCCGTCACAGCGTCTTTGCCCTGATCAAGAACATACCCTCGGTCGCAAATTTGAAGGCATCGCCGGGCGTTCTGCTCGACCATGATGGTGGTCACGCCCGCCTTGTTGATGTCCGAAACTCGGAGGAATGCTTCATCCTGACGAACAGGTGACAGACCAGCCGAAGGCTCGTCGAGCAGCAGCACAGACGGACTCATCATGAGTGCTCGGCCCATAGCGACCATCTGGCGCTCACCACCGGAGAGCGAGCCAGCTCGTTGCTTCAGTCTGGCTCCCAGCTCGGCGAACAAGCTCGTGACAAGCTCCAGGCCCTCGTCGTATCTGTCGGGCTTTTGATAGACCCCCATCTGGAGGTTCTCTTCGATGGTGAGGCTTGGAAAGACGTTATTGTTCTGAGGCACGTAGCCGACACCACGCTCCACAAGTTTGTCTGCCTTCAGACCAGTGATGTCTTCACCGTTGAGATACACAGAGCCTTCGCGGACCTTGGACTGGCCGAAAATTGCTTTCAGGAGCGTCGACTTCCCGGCGCCGTTGGGACCAATGATCCCGATGAGCTCGCCTTTCCGGGCGATGAGGTTGCACCCGTTCAAAATGTTAACGCCCGGGAGATACCCAGCTACGAGGTTGTCAACGTTGACGACAACGTTCTTTTCATCTGCCATGCGCTACTTCTCATCTTTCGGGGGTGTGATTCTGCCGGTAACGACTCCGAGGTCAACATCCTGGTGGCTTCCGAGATACGCATCGACCACGGCCTCGTCCTTCATAACCTCGTCCGGTGGACCTTCCGCGATGATGCGACCTTCTGCCATCACGATGACCCAGTCGGCGATGTGGCGCACCATGTGCATGTCGTGCTCAACGAAAAGGACTGTCATGCCCTGAGTCTTGAGGTCGAGAATGTGCTCCAAGAGAGACTCGGTGAGCGCCGGATTAACACCCGCCATGGGCTCATCCAGCATGACCAGAGTTGGGTCACTCATGAGGGCCCGTGCCATCTCCAACAGCTTGCGCTGACCACCGGAAAGGCTTGCGGCGAAATCATCCTTGAGTTTGATGAGCTTGAAGCGCTCCAGAATCTCCAGGGCTCTCTCTTCAATCTCTGCTTCCTGCTTCTTCCAGAGGAACGGGAAGATCGACTGGAAGAGTGACTCACCCGTCTGATTCTTTGCTCCGAGCTTCATGTTCTCGAGCACTGTCAGAAGTCCGAGTGCTTTGGTGAGCTGGAAAGTTCGAACCTGCCCCATCTTGGCGACCTTGTGAGCTGGTACACCCGCGAGGTCCTTGCCAGAGAATGACCAGGAGCCAGTGTCCGGCTTATCAAAGCCTGTCAGGAGGTTGAAGAGCGTAGTCTTTCCCGCACCGTTGGGGCCGATGAGCGCTGTGATAGCTCCTCGGGGAATCTCCACGTGCTCGACATCGACTGCGACCAAACCACCGAACTTCCGAGATACGTGGTCAGCGACCAAAATTGGGTCGACCTTCTTCACGCCGGGAGCAGCGGTGCCAACATGCAAACCCGTGGCCTTCTGCGGGGTCTTCTTGAGTGGGTTACTTCCGGACAAAGGTCAACTCCCTCTTGTCGCCAACGATTCCTTGTGGCCTGACGATAACGATTACCACCAGGAGTATTCCTACGAGCACGAAGCGGAGGGCTCCTGCCTGAGCTGACGAGAGAGCTCCGAGGAGACCGGCGTCAGCCATCGCGGGGAGTAGTGACCCCAGGAAAGCCTGGAGCACCCAGAAAATTACGGCACCGAGGAGCGGACCAAATACCGTTGCGGCTCCCCCCAGAAGGAGAGCGGTCCACACGAAGAACGTGAGTGAGGTAGCGAAGAGCATCGGGTTTGCTGAGGAAGGCAGAATGTAAAGAGCGCCGCCCAATCCGGCGACGATTCCACCGACCACGAGTGCTTGCATCTTGTAGGCGAAGACATTCTTCCCGAGG
Source organism: Microbacteriaceae bacterium (assembly GCA_018666065.1). Taxonomy (GTDB): domain Bacteria; phylum Actinomycetota; class Actinomycetes; order Actinomycetales; family Microbacteriaceae; genus Pontimonas. The sequence goes on from JABJAO010000119.1 coordinate 9,175, forward strand.
GCACGCACGGCATCCTCATCCTCTCGAATACCCTTGATCACACGGCCCCAGGGGCTCTTGACCAATCTCCAGAGCAAGAAAGCCGACACTGCCAGGACAATCAGCGCGAAAATAAGAACCCAGAACTGGTTGGCTGTGTAACTCCACGGACCAAAACCATATGTTCCGTCGGGGAATGGATTGATAGACCGGAATCCATCCGCATACGCAACCAGACCATCAGCCGATCCGGTGGTTTTGATCCAGGTAGTGGACAGAAGAAGTAGACGCACAATTTCGGCCGCAGCGATCGTGACAATCGCCAGATAATCCCCACGTAGTTGGAGCGTGGGGATTCCCAGTATCACCGCGAAGGCCGCGGAAGCGGCCATGGACGCGAGGAAAGCCGCCCACCACGGGAATCCGAAGGTAAGGGTTGAAATCGCATACCCGTACGCCCCCACGGCCATAAAGCCAGCGATACCGAAGTTCAGCAGTCCCACAAATCCAAAGTGAATTGCAAGACCGAGGGCAGCCATCGCAAACGCGATGGTGACAGGGCTAAACAGGGCCTGAGCCGTGTTGATAAAGATTGAGTTGATATCCATGTGGAGGTCCCTAACCTATTCGCTCTCGTCTACCCAAGATTCCCTGCGGTCGGAAGAGCAGGATGACAATCATGACTACCAGTGCACCCACATACTTCAGGTCAGACGGAATGAACTGGGCTGAGGTCTCGATCAACACACCCACAATCATCGCGCCGACGAATGCGCCGAAGGCCGTACCGAGACCACCGAGAACACCCGCGGCGAAAATAAAGAGAAGAATCTTTTCTCCCATATCCCACTTCAGTCCCGGGCGGAAGTAAGCCCAGAGGATTCCCGCGAGACCCGCGAGGCCACCAGCCATGATCCACACCACTCTGATGACCCGATCCACATCGATACCTGAGGCGGCGGCGAGGTCCGCATTGTCAGAAACAGCGCGGGTTGCTTTGCCCATTTTGCTTCGCAGCAACCAGAACGCGAAACCGATGAGCACGACAAGGCTCACTCCCATACTGACGAGGTCGTTGACGCTCAGGCTGACTGTTCGGAAGATAGGAATTTCGGGCGAACCAAGCGCTCCTGGAAGCTGCTCCGTTCCTCCACCAAGGAAAGCTTGAGTGATGTACCGGAACGTGAGAGAGAGCCCGATACTCACGATCATCAACTGCACAATTCCCACACCGCGGGCCCGAAGCGGAGCCCAGACCGCCGCGTCAAGACCCCACCCGAAGAGAGCAGACAGTGCAACAGCTATGGGAAAGGACAGGAGCAGCGGGACGCCCGCGAGAGTCAGGAAAAGGGTGAAGAGAGCTCCCATTGTGACCATCTCGCCGTGGGCAAAGTTGGGAAGTGCCGTAGTTCCAAAGACCAAAGAAAGACCAATGGCTGCAAGACCCAGTAGCAGGCCGAAATTGAGCCCCGCAAAGACCCGCATGAAAAATTGGTCGAGCTGGCTGGTCGGATTTCGCTCGCCCTCACCGATGAAGAAGTTCCACACAACCGTGTTCGTGAATCCCCAGTCCACGGTCTGTGTTGACCCACCTTCGAGAACAGCGATCCCCTCTGGCAACGTATCTTCCACGAGGGTAATCAGATAGCTTCCAGCCTCAGGAACACCGATGGACCACTTACCGTCGGCGTCGGTCACAACTTCCGCCGTATACCCGTTTCCTTCGACAATGATTTTCACACCCTGAAGGGGTGTTCCCTCATTCTTCACGTTCCCCAGAATCTTGGTCTCGTATTCGTCGCCAACAGTGTCAGCCATGGCGGGCGATGCGAACAAAACTCCGGCGAACGCCACAATGGCAATGAGAATCATCTTCATCCCTCGCGCGAGGAAAGGCTGATTCTCTGCGGTAGCTGATTTCACGGAGCCTCCTGGTGATGGTGCAACAGACAACCGGGTCCGGTTTCTCTGTGCGTCGACGTTGACACGATCAGTATTGGTCATAAGGGCCTGTCTTTGCCTCACAGTGAGAAGTTATCTCATTATGCCGATGTATCGCGCTGAGGTCGAACCGGATACGATGGAGCGAAACCACAGTGAGAGCTTTCCGGGCGTAAATCCGGCGAAAATCGGGGTCAGGGCATGGCAGAAGATAATCCTTTCGGTTTCGTAGGTCTGACCTATGACGATGTCATGTTGCTGCCTGCGCACACTGACGTGATTCCCAGCGACACTGACACCTCGTCACAGCTGACGCGAAACATCCGTTTGTGGGCTCCGCTGTTGTCCTCTGCCATGGATACGGTCACGGAAGAGCGGATGGCTATTGCGATGGCCCGCCAGGGTGGTATCGGCATCCTGCACCGCAATCTCTCCATCGAGGACCAAGCTTCAGCGGTTGACAAGGTCAAGCGCAGCGAATCGGGAATGATCACAAACCCCGTGACCATTACTCCCGATGCGACCGTTGCGGACGTGGATGAGCTGTGTGCGACGTTTCGAGTTTCCGGGGTTCCAGTTGTCGAGGGCGATGGTGTCCTCGTGGGAATCATCACCAACCGGGATATGCGCTTTGTGCCGCGGGACGCAGCACACACCACTCTCGTTCGCGATGTGATGACACGAGGTGACCTCATCACCGGTCACGAGGGGATGAGCCAAGACGAAGCGCTTGCCATTTTCGCTGCGAAGAAAATCGAGAAGCTCCCCCTGGTCGATGCAAAAGGCCACCTCAAGGGTTTGATCACCGTCAAAGATTTTGACAAGAGCGAGAAGTATCCGCACGCGACGAAGGACGACGAAGGTCGACTGCGCGTGGGTGCAGCGATTGGATTCTTCGGTGACGCATGGGAGCGCGCGGGCGCGCTACGCGATGCCGGGGTGGATGTTCTGGTGGTGGATACCGCCAATGGCGACTCCCAGGGCGTTCTCGACATCATCGCCAAGCTCAAGAGCGACTCTGCATTTAGCGGGGTCGACGTCATTGGCGGAAACATCGCGACCAAGGATGGAGCTCAGGCGATCATTGATGCGGGTGCCGATGCCGTGAAGGTGGGCGTGGGTCCTGGCTCGATTTGCACGACTCGTGTTGTGGCTGGTGTGGGTGTTCCCCAGGTCACCGCTGTCTACGAAGCGTCACTGGCGGCGAAGAAGGCAGGAATCCCCCTGATTGCCGATGGTGGGCTGCAATATTCCGGTGATATTGCGAAAGCTCTTGTGGCCGGTGCCAACACGGTGATGCTCGGGTCATTGCTCGCGGGAACCGATGAAAGCCCTGGGGACCTTGTTTTTGTCAACGGCAAGCAGTTCAAGAACTATCGGGGAATGGGGTCACTCGGCGCTCTTCAGACGAGGGGTAAGAAGACCTCCTACTCGAGAGATCGCTACTTCCAAGCTGATGTTCCCAGCGATGACCAGCTGATTGCTGAGGGCATTGAAGGCCAGGTTCCCTATCGGGGCCCGCTGGGATCGGTGGTGTATCAACTCTTGGGTGGGCTGCGTCAGTCCATGTTCTACACCGGCGCTGCGACCATTGACGAGTTGAAAAAGCGCGGCAAGTTCGTCCGGATTACGCCGGCTGGGCTCAAAGAATCGCACCCTCATGACATTCAGATGGTGGTCGAAGCCCCCAACTACAAGAGCTAGAGCGCGGATAGGGTAGAGCACGTGAATGAGGTCGAAATTGGTCTGACCAAGCGCGCCATGCGGGGGTATTCCTTCGATGACGTGGCCGTGGTCCCCTCCCGTCGCACCCGAGACCCCGAAGACGTCTCTGTGTCGTGGAGTATCGACGCCTTCTCCTTTGACATGCCCGTCATTGCGGCTCCGATGGATTCGGTGATGTCCCCAGAGAGTGCCATCGCGATCGGCAAGCTCGGCGGCCTTGGCGTGCTCAACCTCGAGGGCCTGTGGACCAGGTATGAAGACCCCACGCAGGCCTATGCCGACATCGCTGCGCTTCCCGAGGAGAGCGCAACCCAAGGCCTCCAGCGCATTTATGCAGAGCCCATTAGAGAAGAACTCATCATCGCCAGGCTCCAGCAAATCAGGGATGCAGGTGTTCCCGTTGCAGGAGCCCTCTCCCCCCAGCGCACCCAGGAATTCTCCAGCACCGTGCTGTCGGCCGGTGTCGACATGTTCGTCATTCGAGGAACAACGGTCAGTGCGGAGCACGTGAGCCACAACCGCGAGCCGCTCAACCTGAAGCAGTTCATTTATGAACTCGATGTCCCAGTGATCGTGGGCGGGGCAGCCACCTACACGGCCGCTCTTCACCTGATGCGCACCGGCGCAGCGGGTGTTCTCGTGGGATTTGGTGGCGGTGCAGCCTCCAGCACGCGAGCTGCTCTGGGCATTAACGCCCCCATGGCTACTGCTATTTCCGACGTTGCCAGTGCGCGGCGTGACTACCTCGATGAGTCTGGCGGGCGCTATGTCCACGTGATTGCCGATGGCGGCCTGGGTCGAAGTGGAGACATTGTCGCCGCTATTGCCACCGGTGCTGACGCGGTCATGCTGGGCTCTACCCTGGCGCGTTCCCAGGAAGCTCCCGGTCGTGGCTGGCACTGGGGTCCCGAGGCTCATCACCCGACGCTGCCTCGGGGGTATCGCGTGTGGGTTGGCCAGGATGGCTCGCTTGAGCACGTCCTGATGGGTCCCGCTCACACCGCTGATGGTCGAACGAACCTGGTCGGTGCTCTGCGCCACTCGATGGCC
>JABJAO010000026.1 GCA_018666065.1 Microbacteriaceae bacterium
GCTCTGGTATGGACCTCGGCCTCGACGGCTACGAGAGCGTCCAGCAGAGCCCCGACGTTCCTACCACCTGGTACGGAAGCGCCTGGGTCATCGTTGACAAGGACAACGCAGCGGACTACCCGTTCTAAAGACGGAATAGTCTTGGCGTAAGTCAAGACACGCTGTAAACCACGGGTGGGGCGTCAGAAATGACGCCCCACCTCGTCAACGAAGACAGGTAAAAGGGGACAACAACGGTGTTTGGGACAGACGGAATCTCCAAGGCTTTCGGTGGAGCGAAAGCCCTCAGCAACGTGAGCTTTCAGGTAACTCCAGGCGACATTCACTGCCTCGCCGGAGAAAACGGCTCAGGTAAATCCACGCTCATCAAAATCATGAGTGGTGTTGAAACTCCCGATTCGGGAACCATCATTCTCGGCGAAGAGCGGCTCAAGTCCCTCACTCCGAGAGAGGCTGTCGCCAAAGGCGTGCAGGTAATTTTTCAAGACTTCTCTCTCATTCCCAATCTGTCGGTGGCTGAGAACATCGCCCTGTCGACGGACCTTCTGGAGAAGCGTAAGTTTGTCAACCCGGCGCGCAACAGAGAGGTGGCGGCCAAAGCACTCGACTTGATCGGAGTCGACCTTGATCTCGACGCCACGGTGCAGTCAATTCCCGTGTCGTCAAAGCAGCTTGTAGCCATTGCCAGAGCTCTCAACCAAGGCGTCAAGCTGCTCTTCATGGACGAAGCAACGACAGCTCTCACTCGCAAAGAAATCGATCAGCTCTTTAGCGTCGTGCGCAGCCTGAAAGAAAAAGGCGTTGCCACCGTATTCGTCAGTCACAAATTGGACGAGGTCCAGGAGATTGCGGAGAGCATCACCATTTTGCGAAACGGTGTCGTCACCGCCGAGGGACCTATTGCGGACTTCGACCGTAAAGCGATCTCACTGGCGATGACCGGCTTGGATGTCACAGAGGTCCGGCTCGCACCAGAGGTTCCCTCCGACACCGCAACGGTGTTGGAGGTCTCCAACATCAGCTCCAAAGGTCGCTTCAAGAATGTGTCCTTCTCCGTCAAGGCCGGAGAGATTCTCGGAATCACCGGACTACTGGGGTCGGGCCGTAATGAAATCGCCGAGGCTCTCTTCGGCATGACGGCCATTGAATCGGGAGAGGTCAGCGTGAAGGGGACGCCGATAGCTCTCAAGGGTCCTCGAAGCGCGGTATCTGCGGGAATCGGGTACGTGCCACAGGATCGCCTGACCCAGGGCCTCTTTCTGAACCAATCCATCCGCAGGAATGTGATGGCATCCGCAATTGAGCGTTTCCTGGGCGCTGCTGGTTTCATCAAAGGTGCGGAAATCAACGACACGGTGAACACGTGGGTCACAGATCTCAAGATCAAGACCGATAACCCTGACAACCCTGCGACCTCACTTTCCGGAGGAAACCAGCAACGGGTGGTGTTGGCGAAGTGGCTGGCCATGTCCCCTTCTGTTCTGATTTTGAACGGACCCACGGTCGGAGTAGACATTGGGTCCAAGAGAGAGATTCTCGAAATCATTCGAGACAAAGCGTTGGAGGGAATGGCCATTGTCATCGTGTCGGATGACATCCCCGAGATTGTGCAAATCGCTCACCGAGTGCTGGTCGTGCATCAGGGAGAAGTAAGCGCAGAACTTACCGATACAGCCATTACAGAGTCGTCACTGTACAAGGAGCTCGCAGCATGAGTTACATCACACCACTCTCTAAAAGAAAAGGGCTCCAGCTTTTTGGATCGCCCAACGAAATCTTTCTCATCATCGCAATTGCGGTGCTCTCCCTGGTCATTGGGTTTACGAACTCGGTGTTTTTCTCCATTGCAACCCCGTTTGACCTGTTGAGAAGCTCGCTCATCGAGATCCTGTTCGCTCTCGGTTTGCTCATCGTTCTCGTCAGCGGTGGTATCGATATTTCGTTCCCCATTGTGGGAATTTTTGCCGGATATACGACCGTGGTCATCATGTTGAACTTGGGCCTGGATACCTATAGTTTGTGGATTCCGCTCGTGCTTGCCGCCATTGTCGGCGCCATATTGGGAAGCGTCAACGCACTCCTGATAGCCGGCTTTGGACTACCTACCCTGATTGCGACACTGGGGACCACAGGAATGTTCCGTGGTTTCCTGCTCAGCTACATCGGGTCGGTCTACATCGCGAACATCCCGCTCGGACTCGATGAATTCTCGACAGCCGACCTTATTTCGATTCAGACCGGCTCGGGGACACTTGCTCGACTGCATGTGTTGGTCATTCCGGTTTTGATTCTTGCCATTGCCATTGCCTTCATGATGCGTCGCACCATCTTTGGTCGCACGATCTTCGCGATCGGGGGTAACGAGGAATCTGCTCGCCGCATGGGTATGAATGTTCGCTGGACAAAGGCTCGCATCTACATGCTGGTGGGTGCTCTCTCGGGCGTAGCAGGAATTCTCTATATTTCCCTCCAGCGGAAAGCCGATCCGTACGATCTCGCCGGGACCGAGCTCGAAATCATCGCGGCTGTCGTTCTCGGGGGAGCCAGCATCATGGGAGGCTACGGAACCGTCACGGGAACCATCCTCGGCGTGCTGCTGATCAACCTGATCAAAGACAATCTGATTCTCCTCGGGATTCCAGGGTCATGGCAGAGGGCCGCGATCGGATTGATGCTCCTTATTGGTGTGATGTCCCAAGCCATTGCCGACAAACGGCGAGCGAAACAGGCGACCGTGATTGAAGAGGACGCATCGTGAAAGATATTTCGAGAGACCTCACACGGCGACTGCTGAGCGACCGAAAGCTGACTCAGCTGATTGTCGTCGCCCTCATTGTCTTCCTTGCCTTCAGCATTTTGGTGCCGGACCTGTTCCTTACCCCACGGAACTTTGTGTCTATGGCCTTCCAGATCCCTGAAATCGCCCTGCTTGCCTTAGGAGTCATGCTGGCCATGTTGACGGCGGGGATTGACCTGTCTGTGGTCTCCATGTCAAACCTGGCGGCCTTGTCGACGGCGTATCTCTTAGTCACACAGGTGACCGATGGTGGTGGCAATGTCTATCTCTGGATCGTTATTGCCATTGTGATCGGCATCGTCGTGGGATTGATCAGCGGTCTCGCCAATGGCGCCATCATTGCCGGTGTCGGGGTCACGCCCATTCTCGCGACTCTGGCAACGCTCACGCTCTATAACGGCATCGCAGTGGGAATTCGAAACGGACAGTCCATCATCGGTCTGCCCCCAGAGTTCACCGCCATTGGTAATGGATCATTCCTCGGTATTCCTATTCCTATGATCATCTTGCTGGTCGCCGGCGTCGGCGTCGCTCTCTACATCAACAAGACCGGACTGGGAATGCAGTCCGTGCTGGTGGGGGCAAACCAAGAAGCGGCAACCTACAGCGCCATCGGGGTCAAGAAAGTTCTCTTGATGACCTACACGCTCTCCGGTGGGCTCTCTGCGCTGGCAGGGTTGATCATCGCGTCTCGCTCCGCGAGCGCAAACCCTGACTATGGAAGCTCCTACGTGCTGCTCGCCATCGTGATTGTGGTCCTCGGTGGAGTAAACCCGTATGGCGGATTTGGAACAGTTACCGGAGTGATCCTGGCAACCGCAGTGCTCCAAATGGTGTCATCAGGCTTCAACGCGTTGCGCTTTAGCCAGTTCTTCTACCAACTCGCTCAAGGTTTTGTGCTCATTGCGGTGATGATTCTCAACACCTACGTGGATAAGCGAAGGATGCGGGCGAAGAAAGATAAGGCCCCCAAAGAATCGTGAGCCTTGATGAACGGCTAGAGAAGTACTGCCTGACGATAGCAACGTCGGGCAGGGAAGAGCCGATGATTCAGCTCATGAAGGATGACCTTGGTGAGTTCACGAAGAACATAACCGTGGATTCTTTTGGCAATGTCATGGCCAGGTTTGACGCGGCCTCACCCACAGAGGACACCCTCATGGTCTTCGCCCACACCGACCAATTGGGAATGATTGTCACCAAGATCGAGGACTCAGGATTCATTCGTGTGGTGAGACTCGGAGGCGTTCCCGAACGAGTCCTTCCGGGAAGTGTGGTCAAGATCATCGCCCACGGCGGAGATATCGTGACCGGCGTGATGGGCACTCCCCCACACCACCTCACGCCCGAAGACATGAAGTATCGGGTTCCCACCATCGACAAGGCCTACATCGATGTTGGAGCCTCCTCAGCAGAGGACGTCCACGCACTGGGGATAGCGGTGGGCGATCATGTTGCCTACGAACCACGATTCGAACGCCTCGCTCACAACACAGTGGCGGGAACAAGCATTGACGACCGCGGAGGGTGTGCTGTGTTGGTGGGTCTCGCCGCTCACCTCGCGGCAAACCCCGCCGCTGTGAACGTGGTTCTTGTTGCGACAGTCCAGGAAGAGTTCAACCTTCGGGGAGCAATGCTGGCGGCCGAAAAGATTAGACCAGTCGCTGCGTTCTCCCTGGATCTCGTCGCGGCGGGCGACACTCCAGAGATGGGTGTACCGAACGGCGTGGCACTCGGGAAGGGTCCCGTGATGGGGCTGTATAGCTTCCATGGACGAGGAACACTCAACGGTGTGATTCCCCACCCTGGCCTCGTCACGATGGTGGAGAACAGTGCAGCAGCTGCGTCGACGCCGCTTCAACGACACGCAACCATGGGATTGCTCACCGACGCGTCGTATGTCCAGTTCGTCAACGGGGGAACACCCTCGCTCGATCTCTGCTGGCCCACCCGCTATACCCACACCGGCATAGAAATGTGCTCGCTGGATGACTTGAAGGGCTTGCAGGCACTCATCACCCAGGTGGTGGCGTCCTTTCCCGCGAACTGGGATGGAACCCGAGGCTAACCACCACTCGACACAACAGGAGGCAGACAATGGCGACCGACCTACTGATGGGAATCGACGTAGGAACCTACGAGACTAAGGGTGTCCTCGTGACTCCCGAGGGAGTCGTGGTGGCGACGGAAGTTATGCCCCACACAATGATTTTTCCTCGAGCCGGGTGGGCTGAGCACGACCCCGAGGGGACGTGGTGGGGCGACGTTGCGCACGTGAGTAAGGCCCTCTTGGCGAACGAGGGAATCTCCCCGGATCAGATCAAAGGAGTAGGCATCAGCGCTATTGGGCCTGATGTTCTCCCCATCGATGAAAACCTCCAGCCTTTGCGCAATGGAATTCTCTACGGGGTTGACACCCGAGCGGTGGAGGAAATCGCCGAGATGAACGAGCGCCACGGCGCGGATTACATCTTCAACGCGTGCGGAAACGCCCTGTCTTCCCAAGCGACAGGTCCCAAGATTCTCTGGATCAAGAAGAACGAGCCCGAGGTCTACGAGAAGGCACGGTGGTTTGTCGATGCGACCACCTTCATTGTCGCGAGACTGACCGGACGGGTAGTCGTGGACCACTTCTCGGCTGGCTCACATCACCCGATGTATGACCCATGGAAGCGTGACTGGAACGACGAACTCAACGACGGTGTGGTCGAGCGAGAGCGCCTTCCTGAACTTGCCTGGAGCCACGAGTTAGCCGGTGGCGTTACTGAGTGGGCGGCAAAGGAAACCGGCTTGAACGTGGGGACCCCCGTATCCGTGGGCACAATCGACGCTGGGGCTGAATCCTTCAGCGTCGGGGTCACAGAGCCCGGGGAAATGATGATGATGTATGGCTCGACCATTTTCATGATTCAGGTGACTGACAACGACCAAGCGCGTGACGAACGTCTTTGGGTCGCCCCCTACCTCTTCCCAGGAACCTGGTGCCTCTTGGCCGGTATGGCGACCTCGGGCGCCCTGACCAGGTGGGTTCGCGACACGTTTGCAGGTGATCTTGTGGCCGCCGAGGAAGCCGGCGGTGAACCCGCTTATGGCGTTCTCACGCGCGAGGCGTCTGAATCGCAACCGGGCTCGAACGGTGTGATTGTCTTGCCCTACTTCTCCGGCGAAAGGACTCCCATCAACGACCCTCAGGCGAAGGGCGTGATTTTTGGACTGAGCCTTACCCACACGAGGGGAGATCTGTTTAGGGGAACACTCGAGGGCATGGGACACGGTATTAAGCAGCATGTCGATATGTTCACCGACATGGGAGCCCCGCCCCACACTATTCAAGCCGTTGGTGGCGGGACAAAGAACGCCGTATGGCTCCAGAGCGTGAGCGACATTAGCGGGGTGCCCCAAAAAGTTGCGCCTGTGACCGTGGGAGCATCCTATGGTGACGCTCTACTTGCCGCTCTTGCCATCGGACTTGTCAGCGGACCAGAGGTCATTCGGCATTGGCAGGGAGAGGGTACGACGGTGATGCCCAACCCAGAGATGGCGGAGACATACGCCCCACTGCACGAGATTTACACCGGGCTCTACCAGGCGACGAAGGAGCACATGCACACGCTCCATGACCTTGGCTACTAGGGGATAAGCGCCACACGGTAGGACGGTTTTGCCGACAGATAGTCGAATGCCGCTTTTGCGTCGCTCAGCGGGAACGTCTTCTCCATGATGGGGGTGAGGTCAATATCTCCTGCCGCAATCATGTCGGTGGCCCTCTTGTGGTCCTGAATATCGGCACTCACGGCACCGATGATGCGCACCTCAGTGTTGTGAACCCAGTTGGGGTCAAGCTCTAAGGGCTCAACAGGGTGAGCAGAGGCAAAAAGACAGAGTGTCCCGCGGGGTTGCAACACTTTCAGTCCCTGCTCATTGACTGACTTCGACCCGATCGCCGTGACGACGCCATCTACCCCTCCGGGATATGCCTCCAGGATGGCCTCTACTGCATCACCGGAGCTCAGCAGGGTCTTGTGAATGCCATGGTGAGCGGCATAGTCCAGGCGTTCGGGTTCCATGTCCACCAGCGTGACGTCCACGCCCTCAAACTGAAGAACCATCGCGTTGAGCAGGCCCATGGGACCGGCACCAAAGACCACCGCAGTGTCACCGGCTTTCATACCCATGAGTCGAACACCGTGGACGGCGCAGGAGAGTGGCTCGGCCAAACATGCAAGCTCGAAAGGGGCATCGCCGACGGGGAAACAGCCGTCCTCGCGGTGGACTTTGTATTCCAAGAATCCGCCCGGGCCAAGCTCGCCGCCCTTCAGGGAGAAATACTGGAAATGCTCCACGCACCCCTTGTCTTCGCCGCGCAGACACGCTCGGCAGGTCCCGCACTGCGTGGGGCCGAGGGTTACGCGGTCTCCCACGCTGACTGTGGTGACATCCGGAGCAACAGCAACGACCTCTCCAGCGTTCTCGTGTCCCCCGAGGAAAGGAAAGCCAGGCTTCTGCTTACCGATGTAGGTTCGCTGTTCCCACGAGCAGATGGAGGCAGCGCCAATCTTGACCAACACTTCACGGGGGCCAAGCTCGGGGACAGGAATATCCTGGATTTCCACTTCGCCGACACCCGTCAGCACAGCTGCCTTCATTGTTGGCACAATCACTCCTTAACTAGGGCGAGCGCCTCATCCACTGAGGCATCGTGGTGGACAATCGCTTGGAGTGCCGCGACGAGTGAGGCGGGGTTCGGGTGTTGGACAACGTTACGTCCGTACACCACACCCTTTGCTCCCACCTCGATGGCAATTTTGGTGCGCTCGAGTAGCTCGCGTGTCGTGACTTTGCCACCACCGCGAACCAGAACCGGTATGGGGTGAGCAATGGCGACCACTTCGGAAAAACGCTCCATGGGCTCCACCGGGTCAACCTTGATGATGTCCGCACCGAGCTCGACAGCTTGGCGAACGAGGGTGGCGATCTTCTCGGGATCTGACACCGAGCTCGACCCTCCGTCGGGGTTTGTTGTCATCACCAGCGGCTCGACCATCATGGAGATTCCGCGGGCTCGAGCCAGGGCTCCAATCTCCTGAATATTCGCAATGCACTGCTCTTGCAGTGCGGTGTTGTTGTCCAGCTCGAGGAGATTCAGTACAACACAGCCCACCGAGGGATGCTCCGCATCTGCCAAGGTGTTGGGGTGGGCTGTGTCCCACGCTTTCTCCACGACACGGGGCTCGTACACGTTGGTCACGTCAAGACGCAATGCCACGACCTGGTCGTGGGCAATTCCCGCATCTGTCAGGGACCGTAACCCTCCAGGGTTGAGCTGGATCACGTCGGGGTTGGCTCCTGCGATCGTGGCCAGGGCCTTTGGGAGGTCCTCAATACCGTTGGAAAACGAGCGCGCGCCAAAGACTCCAAGGTCCATCGCAATATTGATGCAGCGACCCGATGCCGGGTGGAACATCTTCTCAGCGTTCTTACTGAGCAAGGTCGACCCCTGCTTCTTTCGCGATTGCAAGTATCAGTGCTGATGCATTGAGCTCACCGTGCCCATCCTTGATGGACTCCTCGATGTATTTCTGCGCGGTCGCCGCGGTGGGGACCGGTGAACCAAGACGACCTGCAAAATCTTGGATGAGCTTGGCATCTTTGAGCATCAGTTTCAGGGCAAAGTTCACCGTGTAATCACCGACCTGGGCCCCGCGTCCTACTCCGTAGTAGATCGGGGTGCGGAAGTCGGCAACATCGAGAACTTCTTGAACATCTGCGAGATTGAGCCCTGCTTTCTTCGCGAGCGTCAGAGCTTCGCCGAGCGCCTGCAGCTGTGAGGCAACAAGAAGATTGCCCACCAACTTCATCGCGGTTCCCTGACCACCCTCGCCCATGTAGTGGACGGTTTCGCTAATGCACTGGAAGAGCGGCAGCGCTGTGTCAAAAACATCGCGAGGCCCTCCAACCACGATCCACAGACCAGCTCCTTCGGCTTCGCCTTTGGTCCCAAAAACGGGAGCATCGAGGAAGGCATGGCCTTTGGCTTCGAAGGCTGCGCGCTCTTTGGCGCTGGTCTCGGGGTCGATAGTGGAGAGGTCGATGACCATAGCACCGGCAGGTACATGATTCAGAAGGTCGTGAGCTCCAAAAACGAGGTCGTCAACGGCCTTGTCGTCAGAGAGGCAGTACATCACGACTTCGGCACCCTCGAGTGTCGAAGCAAGGTCAGTGGACACACGCAGGTCGGCGGCTTGGAGCACCGGACTGGTCTTGGGACTCCTATTCCATGCCGAGACGTCGTGCCCGGCCTTCGCGAGGTTGGCTGCCATCCCGCTGCCCATAGTTCCGATGCCCAAATAGGCGATCTTTGTCATCATCGACTCCTTCACATGACCCGCTGCGTTGCGAAAAGACCCTCAACCGGGCACCAAAACTGGCCATTGTGGCCAGTGAGGTCACTCCGTAGGACTTCTCATTAACACAAATTATGACACATAAAGTGTTAGAAAATGTTACTTACGCTGATTGAGGGAAGGTGAAGGATGACAACGGTGCACTCAGAATCTCGCACGCACCCTCCACCTCGAACTCGAACAGGTCAACACCATCGTGTGTGGTGACGATCGTGTTGACCTCCTCCAAATCGACGGCGTGGTAAGGACTTTGTGCCCCAGCCTTCGATAGATCGGCGAGAACCCACGTCTTATCCGAGTGCTCCACCATCAACCGATTCAGGTCCGAAATTTCGGAGTTCACTTCGCTCAATCCAGACTTGTTCGAAATTCCTTGTGCTCCAATCACGGCCAGGTTGGCGTTGTATCGCGAGATACTCGAGGCGGCAATAGAACCACTTTGGGCGAGA
>JABJAO010000078.1 GCA_018666065.1 Microbacteriaceae bacterium
ATCAACCGATTCAGGTCCGAAATTTCGGAGTTCACTTCGCTCAATCCAGACTTGTTCGAAATTCCTTGTGCTCCAATCACGGCCAGGTTGGCGTTGTATCGCGAGATACTCGAGGCGGCAATAGAACCACTTTGGGCGAGATCCTCCGTCGCGACGAGTCCACCGGTACTGATCACGCGAACACCACGAGTCGCGAGGAATGACGCGTGGGGCAACGACGGGGTAATGACGGTCAAATTCTGATCGGGGTTCAAATACTGGATGAACTGGGCTGTGGTTGACCCCGTCCCGACAAAGATGACATCCCCCGGTGTCATGTTGCGAGCGGCAAATTCCCCAATGCGAGCTTTCGCAACACTGGAATCAAAGGCTCGAGGGTTTACCAAAATGTCGAGCGATCGCGAGAGATGGGCTGTCGCGCCACCGCGAGTCAGCGTCATATATCCCTGGTCCACCAGATGCCGAACATCTCGGCGAACAGTCATGACCGATACGTCCAGGAGGCGAGCAAGGCTTGCAAAGTCGATGGCCTCTTCCGAGGCCACCCACTCGAGAATCTTCTGCTTGCGTTCGCTCGCCAGCAGTTTCCGTCGTTCGAACTGAACATCCATCACTATGACTCCTGGGGCTCCATTCCGGCGATCCATTTAATGCCACAGCCCATCGCGGGTCGGTGCGGCAGGGGTACCTCGTGACCCGCCAACGTCATCGCGATGGCATTGTCCAACAGCTCCCCCGTCACCGGGTTGCCGTTTTTGGGTGACGACGCGTCAAATGCTCCTCGATAGCTCAGAGAAAGGCCGGCATCAAACAAGAAGAAATCGGGAGTGCAGACCGCCCCCAGTTCGCGCGCGAATCGCTGGTCGGCATCGATGAGGTAGGGGAAGTCCCACCCTGCGCGACTGATTTGCTCTTTCATTCCGGGGACATCGTCTTCGGGGTAATCAGCAACGTTGTTGCTCACTACAGCCACGGTGCGGAGGCCCTGCGAGGAATACCGCTGGACCATCTCGCCCAAGGGCTTTTCCACGTGCTGAACATAGGGGCAGTGATTGCAGACAAAGGCCACGAGGGTGGCGCGATGGCCCTGCTCCCGGAGCTGGTGGGTGTGTCCGTTGGCGTCGACGAGTTCCCAGGCGGGCAACGCCAACCCGACGAGGTTCCCCGTGGACTCAACGGCCATACCTACAGCACTCCCTTGGGCCCGTGGGAAAAGTCTGTTGCCACGCCCTGGTGCACGACAAGTTCGCCCTCCACAAGGGACCCCAGGTCAGCAATCAACGCTGTGACATGAGGTGTCTCCAGGTGAGCATCAAAGGCCTTCTGGGAGGCATACACCTCGACCATCATGAACGATCCGGGCGCATCGCGAAGGTCGTGAACGGCATAGCTGACAACTCCTGGTTCGTCCCAAGAGGCAGTCGCAACTCCCTCCAGCCTCGACTTGAGTTCCGCTTCGCGTCCCGCTTGGGCAGTGGCGATTGCCACCACGATGAGGTGTTCGGTTGTCATGAGTAAGAACCTCCTTGTTCTCGGTATCGTCGTGAATCCTGTGACGCCAGGCTAGCGCGGGGCGCCGGCTCGGTCACGGAGGGTGACAGGAAACGGCGAGCTCAGGTACGCATCGCTTTCACCACGCCCATCAGCTCCTCAACCCTGCTGCGATCAGCAGGATTTTCGAAGATTCCATCTTTCTTGAAATAGGTGCCAATCACGGCACCATCAGCAACGCTGAGCTGCTCTTCAGCGTTGTGAGCTCGAACACCGGTGTTCACAAACACCGGAACTTCCCCCGCTGCCCCCTTCACCTGGGTGAGCACCTGAGTGTCCGTAGAGGCACCAGCGGTGAGGCCGGAGACGCACAGGGCATCGGGCAGAGTGGCAAAAACGGTTGTCTTGGTGAGGTCCACGATGTCCCTCTGAGCCAGATACGTCGCAGATTCCGGCACGATGTTGAAGAGCAACTTCACGTTCTGCGCGCCTATGCGGGCGCGGTGGCGGGCGGCCTGTCCGACGTTGGTGTCCCACAACCCAAAATCACTGGCATACACCCCGGTGAAAATCTCCCGGACAAAGGACGCTCCGGTAGCTGCCGCGAGGTCGATGGACGCAATTCCATCCCACAGCACATTGACGCCAAACGGGCTGGAAATATCTGTCTGCAACTCGCCAATGATGCGGGCCATTGCGATAGAGGTAATGGGTTCAGTCTTCGTCAGGTAGGGAAGGCTGAATTCATTCGAGAACATTACGGCGTCAACGCCGCCGGACTGCAGCGCATCTAACTCTCGTTTCGCGCGATCGATAACCGCGCGCATCCCGCCGACCGTGTCAAAACCAGGATCGCCAGGCAACGCCATCAGATGCAACATGGCAATGACAGGTTTCTTCACGCCGAAAACATCGTCTAGCCACATGCTGCGCAAACCTTCCCTCGTGACACTGGATATACCGCTGAGGCCTCCATATTGTCACAAAAAGAAACAGAAATCATGTGACATTTCGTGATTACATCGGGTAGTCGGAATGCCCTCACCGCGAATTAGATTTTTGCCCGCTCATACTGCCCAGGCCAGGACAGATCTGCGCCGAGTTCTCTGGCTGCACGCAGCGCATACGAGGGCTCCCGCAGGAACTGCCTGCCCATCAACACCACATCGCCCACGCCATCCTGCAGAGCGTCTTCCGCCTGCTGGGCTTCGGTAATGAGTCCCACAGTCCCCACCACACACGACACCGCATCAGATATCGCCTTCGCAAAGCCCATTTGATATCCCGGTCCCAGCTTTATCGGTTGCGATTTAGCCAAACCACCGGAGGAGACATCAATCAGGTCCACTCCGTGTTGCTCGAGCGCCACGGAGAGCGCGATGGACTCCTCCAGGCTCCAACCATCCTCGAACCAGTCTGTGGCAGAGATGCGCACAAACAACGGCATCGACTCGGGCATCACCGATCGCACCCGGTCAACGACCTCGAGAACAATCCGGATGCGATTCTCAAAGCTCCCGCCATAGCTGTCCGTGCGGTGATTAGACAGTGGGGATAGAAACTCATGGAGCAAATAGCCATGGGCTGCGTGGATTTCAATGGCGTCAAAGCCAGCGCGCACAGCTCTCGTGGCGGACTCGCCAAGGGCCGAGATGATCTCGCCAATTCGCTCCACCGACATCTCTGCTGGTTCCAGCAATCCCTCATACGCCTGGGCGGAGGGGGCCTCTGGTGTCCAGCCACCCTCCCCTGGCATCACCACAGCCTCACCTTCCTGGAAAGGTGATCTCGTGGAGGCTTTGCGGCCAGCGTGGGCCAATTGGATAGCCATAGGAACGCCCTGAGTGTGAGAGAACGCAAGGATGGGCTTCCATGCAGCCTCTTGCTCGTCATTCCACAGCCCAGAGTCCTCAGGAGTAATGCGACCCTCTGGCACTACCGCGGTGGCCTCG
>JABJAO010000037.1 GCA_018666065.1 Microbacteriaceae bacterium
AGACCAAAGCTGTCGACAAGGTCCACTACGTGGGGGCGCAAGCGCGGCAACAACCTGTGGTTGATGTAGTCCGTGATTGCTTCAGCGCGGTGCGGGCTCAGACGCCCCTTCATCAGGTACCAATCACGGTGTTGTTCAATAACGCTAAACCCGTGCAGGTCGCGCAACCACCGCATGACCTGCTTGTTGGATCCTTCGTCCATGCGATCGACCGCGTGGGTGAATGCCTCCCACACAACGAGCTCGGCATGAGCGCGGGCCGCGTCAATGAGTGCGCTCTGGTGGGTGTTCATGAGAGCCGCGGCCTCTTCCGGAGGAAGTTTGCTGGCGGGCTTCAAGTGATCAGCGAGCTCGGACACCATGCTGTGCACTCGATCGGTGAGCAGCTGCCGTTGCGATGCGGTGCTCCGCACGTAACCTATGGACCTGGCGGTCGAGCCGAAATCTGCCACGTTCTGTGCCAATCGGCGCAGTCCCGAGCGGTTGAAGGCAGCGTCGCCTACCTGGTCGGCGAGATATCCCGCCATCGTGCCAAAATCAGCACCCTTGAACTGTTTGGCATAGTCGCCCAGAAGTCGCTTGGCGACGAGCTGAAGGAGTACGGTGTTGTCCCCTTCAAAGGTGACATACACATCGAGGTCAGAGCGCAACGTCGCGAGACGATTCTCTGCCAGGAATCCTTGGCCGCCGCACGCTTCGCGGCCAGCCTGAATAATGTCCAGCGCAGCCCAGGTCGCGTAGGGCTTGAGAGCTGCGGCGAGCGTTTCGAGATCTTGGCGTTCTTCCTCGGTATCGCGAGCTCCACTAAAAACGTCGTCGAAAATCGTCAGCAGTTCGTCTTGAGCGAAGGTCATGGCATACGTCGTGGCCAGTCGCGGCAACAGACGTCTCTGGTGCTCTTGGTAATCCAGGAGCACCTGCTCGCGGTCAGTCCCGGGAACCGGGAATTGGCGACGAATCATGGCGTACTTGAGGGCAATCGTCATCGCCAACTGCGATGCAACGACGGCTGCGCCCACGAGCGATACACGCCCTTGAACCAGCGTGCCCAGAATCGTGAAGAATCGTCGACCGCGGCTTTCGATCGGAGAGGAATAGACACCCTTGTCGTCAACGGAGCCATAGCGATCGAGGAGGTTCTCCCGAGGGACGCGGACGTTGGTGAAATGCAGGCGACCGTTATCAATTCCGTTGAGGCCGCCCTTGGGCCCATCATCGTCGCCACCAATACCTGGCAAGAAGCCTTTCTCGTCTCGCAGCGGAACATACAGGGCGTGAACGCCGTGGTTCTCGCCAGCGACGATGAGCTGTGCGAACACGACGGCGGCTTTGCCGTGGAGCGCAGCATTACCGATGTAGTCCTTCCAAGCCCCCCGGTGAGGGGTGTGAAGAACAAAATCTCCCGAGTCCGGGTCATACGTGGCTGTCGTGGCAATGGATGCCACGTCAGATCCGTGACCAGTCTCTGTCATGGCAAAACATCCAGGAATCTCCAGAGACATAATCCCTGGCAACCACTTCTGGTGATGCGTATCGGTACCCAGGTGCATGACTGCGGCGCCGAAAAGACCCCACTGCACACCGGACTTGATCTGCAGGGAGGGATCCGCGAGCACGAGTTGCTCAAAGTTTGCGATATTCCCACCCGGGTCTGCTTTTCCGCCAACGCTCTCGGGGAAGGACAACAGGACGCCCCCCGCGTCAACCAGCAACCCCAGTTGACCCATCACTCGTTCGCGGTGCTCCGCAATCGGCTGACCTTCGATTTTCCACATCTCGGGCTTCTCGCACAGAGCGCGAGCCTTGCGACGGGTTTCCGCCCAACGCCCCAGGAGATACTCGCCTAACGCAGCGGTATCGAGAGTGAGGTCTTCGCTCGCTGGAAACTCGGTCGTTCCCTTGGGAGCATCAGTGGTTACCGTCATGACACTGTCCTTCCTCATCACGGAAATCCCCACCAGAATACGCTCGCGAGCCAATTTCCTCTCTAGGGGATAGGCCCCAGGCACCATGGGGATGCACAGGGGGCCTCTCTTTTTGTTTCACATCTACTACGCGCCGCTGTGTCGTCTCCGCGCAGGGCGAACACGGGTGTCGACAAAATACCCCATGGGGTATTGTTGAGCACGACGAAAGGACCCGTAATGCCCACCATTGATCTGACCCATGAAGACTTCGAAAAGACTGTTACCTCGGAGGGAATCACGCTCGTCGATTTCTGGGCCGCGTGGTGTGGACCCTGTGTCGCCTTCGCTCCCGTCTACGAAGCCGCCAGCAACGACCACTCCGATGTGACCTTTGGCAAGGTTGACACCGAAGCGCAACCCTCGCTATCTCAGGCTGCCAACATCCGATCGATTCCAACATTGATGGCGTTCCGCGATGGAATTCTCGTCTTCTCGCAACCCGGCGCACTTCCGGCACCCGCGTTGGAAGAAGTCATTACCGCCGTCAAAGGCCTCGATATGGACGATGTCCGTAAGCAGCTCGCCGAGGCTCAGGCGAACGAACCCGAGGCCTAAAGCTCAGACTTCGATCGGAAGGTCCGGCGGACCTTCTCGACGAAAGTTGTGGCGGGAGGCTCGTTATATCCATCCGCGCGTTCCTGGCCCGACAGCGCGGCAATGGCCGCCATGACCTCATCGGTCGCGTGACGTCGAGCCCGCCCCGAGTCTGCTTTACCGTGGTGGGACAAATCGAGGGCTTGCCCAAACTGGATTGTTACTTTTGCAGGGCGGATGCCCCTGCTCCCGATGGGTTGCACCTTGTCGGTGCCTTTGAGGGCAACGGGAACCACGGGAACGCCAGCGTTGAGCGCCAACCAGGCAACTCCGGTCTTGCCCCGATAGAGACGGCCATCTCGCGACCGCGTGCCTTCGGGATAGATGGCAAACGCTTCGCCCTCCTGGAGGAGAGACAGGCCCGCATCGAGAGCATCTTGAGCAGCCTGCCCCACACCCCTCGTCACCGGAATTGCACCAATCCCGCGAAAGAAGGTGCGAGAAAGAAAACCTTTGACCCCTGAGCCGGTGAAATAGCTGTCCTTTGCAAGGAACGACACTGGTCTTGGTGCGAAAAGCGTAATGACCACACTGTCGATAAACGACAAGTGGTTACTGGCCAAAATGACTGCGCCGGACTTGGGGACATTACGCCGGCCGATGATTTTCGCGCGAAACAGCCCCCTGGCCAACGGGCCAAGGGTGAGACGGCTCACCTGTTTCAGCATGAGAAGAGCCTACGTGCGCTTGGTCCGCTTCGTGATTTTTGCAGGAATACCGACCGCGAGAGCCCCCGCGGGAACGTCTTTCAAGACCAAGGAGAGTGCGCCAACAGCGGCTCCGTCCCCGATGGTGATGGGCCCCAGCAACGTCGCTCCTGCGCCAATCATCACTCCGTTTCCCACACTGGGATGACGGCGGCCGTTGGTCTCTTCACGAGCCTGCGCCACTTTGCCACCGAGAGTGACACCGTGATACATCAGACAGTCATCGCCCACGGTTGCGGTCTCGCCGATTACGACGCCCATGCCGTGGTCGATGACGACCCGACGGCCCAAACGGGCGCCCGGGTGAATCTCTATCCCGGTCAGCGTCCGCGCAATGTTCGAGATGACTCGAGCAATCAAGAACCACTCCCATCGCCAGAACCATGAGGCAATTCGATGCCACCAGATCGCGTGAACGCCCGGAGCGGTAAGCGCGACCTCAAGATATGTGCGCGCGGCAGGGTCGCGTTCTCGCACCGCGGCGATGTCTTCGCCCATGCGAGTGGAGTGAGTCATATTAGGTATCGAGGCCCTCGTAGAGAACGGTAGAGAGGTAGCGCTCCCCAAAGCTTGCCAGAATAACGACAATTGTCGAACCAGCGAGCTCGGGACGATGTGCCAGCTGAACTGCAGCGTGGGCAGTGGCGCCCGAGGAGATGCCGCCCAGGATTCCCTCTTCCGCACCAAGACGGCGAGCCATGTCCACAGCCTGTTGGCTGGTGACGTCAATAATCTCGTCGTAAATTTCTCGATCCAAAATGGCGGGGACAAAGTTCGCGCCGATTCCCTGAATTTTGTGGGGCCCGGCCTCGCCACCATTGAGCAGTGGCGACTCGAGCGGCTCAACACCGACGACCGTGAGTTCTGGCTTCTTGGCCTTCAGCGCCTGACCCGTTCCCGTCAGCGTCCCACCGGTTCCCACGCCTGCGACGAACACGTCGACGGCGCCATCGGTATCGCGCCAGATTTCTTCTGCCGTGGTCTTGCGGTGAATCTCAGGGTTCGCAGGGTTCTCAAACTGTCGGGCCAACACGGCACCCGGGATCTCGGCGGCGACCTTGACGGCCTCGTTGACAGCCCCCGTCATTCCCTCGGGACCGGGCGTGAGGATCAACGTGGCGCCATAGGCGCGCAACAGCATTCGACGCTCGTTGCTCATGGTCTCCGGCATCGTGAGGACAGCCTTGTAGCCGCGGGCGGCCGCAACCATGGCGAGTGCGATACCGGTGTTGCCACTGGTGGCTTCCACGATGGTGCCGCCGGGCGTGAGCTCACCGGAGGCTTCAGCGGCATCGACCACAGCGATCGCGAGTCTGTCCTTGACAGACGATGAGGGGTTATAAAACTCGAGCTTTGCCAACACTGTGGCGCCAGCGCCCTCCGTGACACGTTTCAAACGAACCAGCGGGGTGTTTCCGAACGCTTCGGTGATGTTTCCATAAACCAATGACACAGGTGTTCCTCCTAGCAAGCCCAACATCGAGTTGTCCCAGAGTATTGCGCAAACGCAAAAAACCCACCCGGAGAAGTAATACTGTTACGTCGATGGAAGCTTCTTCGTGCTAACGGTTGTTCTGGGGCTCGCGGGAGCACTCGCTTACGGTGGGGCTGACTTCTACGGCGGTCTCGCCGCTCGGCGCTCTTCGACACTTCTCACCACACTGGGTGTTGCCCTTGTTGGTCTGGTGGGCTTGGCGTTGACCTCGCCGTTTGTCACCGCAGTTTCGAGCTACGACGCCTGGTTCTATGGTGCAGCATCGGGGTTGGCGGGAGCGATTGGGATCGGCTTGCTCTATGGGAGCTTGGCCATTGGCCCGATGAGCATTCTCTCGCCCGCCACTGCTTTCATCTCCGCGATTGTCCCCGTCAGCGTAGGGCTCTCCGCGGGTGAGGGTGGGGGAGCAAGCTTCTATATCGCCCTTGCGGTGGCACTTGTCGCCGTGATTCTGGTCGGTTTCGTTCCCGAAAAAGGCGCCGTGCGACCGCGACCCCTTGGCTTGCTGATGGCAGCAGGGTCGGGAACCTTCATCGGCTTCACGGTCATCCTCATTGACCTCTCACCAGCAGACTCCGGCTTGATTCCCCTGCTCGCCAACAGAATGGTCAGCTCCAGTGCACTCATCATCGCTGTGGGGGTGTTGGTACTAGGGCGGGTCCTCACGTCTCGAACCCCCAAGCTTCCGGGCCTCCCCCAGCTCAGAACTGTGTGGACGATGATTGTGATCGCAGGAATTCTCGATGTGGTCGCCAATGTTGCCGTGATTTACGGCCTGCGCTCAGGTGCGCTCTCTGTGGTTTCTGTTCTGATCGCCCTCTACCCGGCGGGCACCATCCTGCTCGCCAGCGTCGTCCTCAAAGAGCGCATTGCGCTCATTCAATGGGCCGGGCTCGTGCTGGCGCTCGTCGCCAGCGGGCTTCTCGCTCTCTAGACGCGCTCGAGAGGGCGAGAAGGCTTCACGCTCTTTTCCTCCAGCTCACAAGAAATTCCTGCTTGCTTGAGGAGATCGACGAGCTTGCGCGAGCGAGAACGAGTTGTCAGCGTGATGACGCGACCCTCTTTCCCTGCGCGACCCGTTCGTCCGGAGCGGTGCACATACGACTTGAAATCATCGGGCTGATCGACCTGGACAACAGTGTCGATATCGTCCACGTGAATCCCTCGCGCTGCAACGTCGGTTGCAACCAACACATTCACGCGACCAGATGTCAATTTCTCGAGGTTTCTCGTTCGCCGCGCCTGATTGAGATCACCGTGAAGGCTCACCGCGGGAACACCGTGGTCATCCAGGTGATCCGCAAGCTCCTCGGCGAACGCTCGGGTGCGGGTGAACATCAGAGTCTTCCCCGGTCCCTGGGCAAGCTCGAGAACAACAT
This sequence comes from Microbacteriaceae bacterium, assembly GCA_018666065.1. Lineage (GTDB taxonomy): Bacteria > Actinomycetota > Actinomycetes > Actinomycetales > Microbacteriaceae > Pontimonas. The sequence continues at coordinate 6,143 of JABJAO010000037.1, forward strand.
CGCGCTTCTGCCTCTGGTCCACAACCCACACACGGTGGTCAATGGTCGAGGATTCCTGGTTTTCACCAGCGACCTCAAACACTGCGGGGTCTGGCAGGAACTCTGCGACGATCCCTGCGACACCGGCATCCAGCGTTGCTGAGAACAGCAAGCGCTGCCCACTGGGTGAGGTTTCCCTCAAAATGCGACCCAAAGGCTCAATGAAACCGAGCTCCGACATGTGGTCGGCTTCATCCACGACGGAAATGACGACCTGAGACACATCGAGCTTTCCTCTGGCCATCAAGTCCTCGATACGGCCGGGAGTTCCCACGACAATGTCGACTCCGCGCTCGAGAGCGCCAATCTGACGACCCAGTGGAACGCCACCATAAATCTGGGTGGTAAACAGTCCCACGCTCCGGGCAATCGGCTGGACAGTGCGGTCAATTTGCAGGGCCAGCTCACGGGTGGGAGCAAGGATGAGTGCTCGGGGAGCGCGTCCCACAGCACGCTTGACGCCCTTGGAGGTCAAGCGGAGAAGCCGCTCCACCAACGGAGCGCTGAACGCGATGGTCTTACCGGAGCCCGTTCGGCCCCGACCCAAGACGTGGCGCCCGGTCAGCGCTACGGGAATCGTGACGGCCTGCAACGCGAAGGGAGTAATTGCTCCCTGCTCGCGGATGGCCTCCGCGATGCGATCGCCTAAGCCCAAGTCCTGAAATTCGAGACCCTCGCCAGCGTCAGGAGCGACAGCAATGGCTTCGAGCGGCTTGTGGTGAACGGTCGGAATCTGTTTGCGAGGAGCGTCATACGAACGGTCTCCGCGGTGAGGCTCGCGGCGGGCTCCATCGCGCGGTGGTCTGCGGTCATCGCCGGAGAACTGGCGGCGCTCACCCGATCCCGTGGGTCGGCGATCGGATTTCTGGTACGAGCGACTCTCTCCGCCACGAGAGGGAGCGCCTTCGCGCTGCCCTGCGGGTCGACGGTCGTAGCCCTCCGAGGAACGGCGCTCACCCGATGGGGCTGAACGGCGATCCGACTTGTCAT
>JABJAO010000062.1 GCA_018666065.1 Microbacteriaceae bacterium
AGATCAGCTTTCAAGAGACCCTTTCCAGCGCGCTCGTTCCCGCCGGTATGTGGCTCGTCGCCCTCATCTACTTCTTGGTTCTCCCGACCTACTCCTCCCGTGTCCTCAGCAGTACTGCGCGGACAACGACCCTGATGAGGAGGGCAGCGCAGCCCGTCGCGGTGATGGTGGCATCCTGGAGCGTCCTCGTCACTGTGTTGCTTCACACCCTCGGCGGTGTGTCGTGGTCGATGCTGGGTGCGACCGCTCCCATCATCACACTCACAGCACTTGCCCTCGCAAGTCTCCATTTCGCCGTGTGGGCGTGGAACCCCCGGTGGTTGGCCCCGCTCTCACTCGGTGCTCTGATCATTCAGATTGTGAGCCTGCGAAGCCTGCTGCCAATTGAAATCCTGCCGACCATCTACCAAGCAATTGCGGGTTTCACGCCTCTGGGATGGGCGAGTGAGGCCCTTATCGTCTCGCTCTCGGGGGGAGATTCATCACGAATTGTTGCAGCCCTTGGCGCCCTGGCAGCGCTCGCAATCGCAGCCTTCGTGCTCTCCGCTGTTATCGTCCGCTCCAAGCGGAGCCTGGCCACACGCGACGAGGTTCGACTAGCCGCCTGATCCGACGGCTCTGGAAAAATCCCTAGCCAACGCGGTGGAGCCACACCACGGAGCTCTGATCGCCGGCATGGCGAAAGGCTTCGAGTTCGTCGTCCCAGGCAGCCCCAAGGGCCACTCGAAGTTCTCGGGTAATTTCCTCAGCGTTTCCCTGCGCGACCTCGAGGGCATAGCGAATGCGGTCCTCGGACACGACAACGTTGCCGAGAGTGTCGGTGTGAGCGAAAAAGACCCCCAGATCAGGCGTGTGCATCCACCTACCGCCATCGGACTCGGCAGTGCTCTCCTCTGTCACTTCGTAACGGAGGTGTTCCCATCCGCGCAGCGCACTGGCGAGGGCGGCCCCCGAGCCCACTGGCCCCATCCATTCCATTTCGGCGCGCAAAGTTCCCGGCAGAACGGGTTGCTCTTCCCAGCGACAATTCACCGGATATCCCAGGGCGCCACCAATCGCCCACTCCAGGTGGGGGCACAAAGCGCGCGGTGAAGAGTGCACAAAAAGCACACCGCGAGCACGCGTTGTTGACATCGTCTACTCCTATTCCGTTGGTTCGACTTCCCCATCGACCGCGGAATACCTGAGTAGAAAGTGGTTCCGGTCTTAGACCGGCTCCTAGTATGCGCTATGAACCCTCAGAATCACAAGTGTGTGATTCACCCGTGAAGGAGAGAGCCGTCCTTGGCCAGCACATTTTTCTCCCCCGCCTCAATCGCAAAGGGGAATCGATTTTGCGCCGGAGGGAGTGGGCAGTTGAAGGCATAGGAGAACGCACACGGTGGAAGAATCGCGTAGTTGAAGTCCAGGGTGATGGTGCCATCAGGGTTGGGAGCGAGGAAGAGAAACCGGCCCACGCTATAGCTGGAATCCCCGCTGGTGGCATCAGAGAACACCAATTGGAGCGCACGTCCCGCTTTGAAGGCGGCGATGCTGTAGTCGACTCCCTCATGGCTCAAGGTGATCTCGCCCGGAACGACCTCGTCTCTGGCGACACCCTCATCTTTCAGGTGTTCAAACCCCACGCTCTTACCGCCGGGAATCTCCGTCCAGGTTCCCGTAATGACCCACTCGGGTGAATACGGAAATGCGTCAATCCCGCCGAAATTCTGAATCCCTTCCGAGTTGCTATCCCACACCCGAAGCGCATACGAGCCATCAGAGGCGATAACGTGCCCCGTCACCGTGTCACTAAAGACCACGGTGGAGGGAGAATCATCGTCTTTACCTCGGACCAGCGCCTCTCCATCCACGGGCACCCCGTCGACACTCATGCCCACGCTGAGACCCGCTCGGACAATCAGGCCTGAGCCTCCATCTGCCCGAGGGGACCAGGTGCCTGGAACACCCCAGATGGTCTGTTCCATATCGACCCACTGGGTGTTGGTCAGGGCGAGCGGGCCCGCAGGCTGAATTGCCGCGAGGTCTCGGCGCTCACGAAATGTCGCGAGCGTGCTTTCCGCGTCACTCATGTTTAGTCCGTGAGGGCTGGAATGATCGCGCCTGAGAAGACCTGGTAGGCCAGCGCGGTCTTCGCAATCAGGCTGAGAGTGATGTACATCCGCTCACCGCGGAGGTAATCCACCCAGCCGCCGACTCGGTGATACTGCAGAGCCTGATTGACGGCGAAGGTGTTGAAGAAGATAAACAGAGAAATGATGATGCCCACCACAAACGCGGGGGGTTCCACTTCTGAGGTTGAACCTGGGGCGAAGAAGTAAATGAGGACGACGATCCAGGGAACAAGTCCCGTCATCGATCCAAAGACGAAGGGTAAGAATCCCCCACTGCCTGGCTGCTCATATTTCTCCTGCAGGGCACCAAACATGATCATCGAAGCGTTGACGGCGAAGATCGAGAATAGGGCTGCGATATCCGTGATTCCGGTGATTTGCGCGACCAGCCAAATCATGACCGACGAGCTTAGGGAGTATTCAGTCCACCGGAAATAGTTGCGGTTGAGTTTCAGACCTGCCGCGTAGCGCTTGAAAAAGAGTGGCGAGGAAATGAGGTAGTGAAAGAACGCCGACATTGCGAGAAATGCCACGACCCCAAAACCCACGTTGATGTCGAAGAGCTCGACGCGCTCCGGGGGAAGTGGCACTCCGGGAGGGCCCGCGAGGTAGTCTGCCGTGACGGCATAGGTGACCTGATCCTCGAGCAGGAACAACACATAACCCAGGCCCACGGCCTGGAGAAGGTGCAACGACCCTGCCACCACGTTGTAGGTGCGCAACCGGGTGATTTTCTGGTCGATTGTTCTCTCACGTCTAGCCATTATGTGTCTCCTCCGCGTTGAGCCCTACGGTACCCGGAATGCTCGCTCCTGCAGGTCTAGGCCGCCGGCAATTCGTGAAGCGCCCGCGATTGAATTCAGTGTGGCTCAACCCCTGGCCAGTACGCATGGCCGCGTGTGGATAGCCGACATGCCACGAAAGGCACGTTCAGGCAATCGAAAGACTCCGCCGTTACCGTGAGAACATCTAGGGGCCACACTGGGGTTCTTCACAGGCTGGGAAGTCAGCGCAACATTGGAACCCGATGTCTTCAGCAGTCCTGGACCACCCACTTCCCAAGCCTCATCCCTACACCTCGGAGTTCGCAGAACTCCTCGCCCGAGTGAAAAGCGAAGGTTTGTTGTCTCGCTCGAGGACCTACTACATCACGCTGATCGTGATCCTCTCGCTCTCACTACTAGCCACCCTCACCGGGATGTATTTCCTCGGGAACACCTGGGCCCAGCTGGCTTTGGCGCCTGCGATGGCCGTGATCATGACCCAGTTCTCCTTTGTCACCCACGAAGCAGCCCACCGACAGGTCTTTAGCTCCGGGCAGGCCAATGACACCACCGCGCGGATTCTTGCCAACGCCGTGGTGGGCATCAGTTACTCCTGGTGGATGGGTAAACACACCAGGCATCACGCGAACCCCAACACCATCGGGAAAGATCCCGACATTCAATCCGACTTCATCATGTTCCAAGACGACAAGGCTGCCGAAACAAAGGGCTTCACGAAAGCTTTCGTGAAACGTCAAGGATGGCTGTTTTTCCCAATCCTCACTCTGGAGGGTCTCAACCTCCACGTTCAGGCGTTCCGCAGGGTATTCAGCAAAGAGCCTCTGAAGCACAGGGGCACCGAAATCACACTTCTGCTTGCTCGCAACCTCGGCTACCCCGTCATCCTTCTCGCCCTCATGCCCTGGTATATCGCGGCAGTATTCCTCGTGATTCACATGGCGCTCTTTGGGGTTTACATGGGCGCCTCTTTTGCTCCAAACCACAAGGGCATGCCTCAAATACCCGCAGGGCTCAAAGTGGACTTCTTGCGCCGCCAGGTCATGACCAGTCGCAATATTCGAGGTGGCCTCTTTATGGACCATTTCATGGGAGGTCTTAACTACCAGGTGGAGCACCACCTATTCCCGAGCATGGCTCGGCCACAACTCCACAAAGCAGCGCGCATCGTGCGCGAGTTCTGTGCAGAAAAGAAGATCGCCTACACCGAGACAGGATTGTTCCAGTCCTATGGGATCGTTATCGCCTATCTCAACAGGGTAGGCCTAGCGGCTCGCGATCCTTTCGACTGCCCCCCGGCGCAGGTTCTGGGTCGCGCCTAAAGAGGGTTAGCACTCCCAGAGAACCACGGGCAGCCACACCTCACATATTTCGTTTCCGAACATTTTCCTGGCTCAGTGGGCAGTTGAGCGACTATCGTTTGAGATGTGAAGGATGTCACAAAGCCTCAATTCACCCGCTTCCGAGCGATCTTCGTCGAACGTGACTCGCTCGGGCTTTGTAGCCCGGATCTCACTGTCGTCGACATCATCAGGGGCGTTGGCGCTGCCGAGGGCATCGTTCCAGCCATTTTCACGCGTATTCACCAGGCTTGCCGAGAAATTATCCTGGAAAGCGCACAACGCCGAACCGACTCAACGCCACGCTTCTACTGGCAGTTTCCATGAGCACCCATGCAGAGAGGAACCATGAGGACGTTGGCGCTCCTAACATACGGCGTTTAGTTTTTCCCTCCGGTAACCTCACCCCGTGGAACCTTGTGGTCATCTGGGGCATTATCCGGCTGTGGATGGCGGAAGCTACCGACATCGACTTGGTGATAGCTGGCGGTTTACTTCATCCTTTAATCTTTGAGACAATCCGGCTCGCTGCTACTGCAGGAATTGTCGGTATCGCGAAACTGCTGTCCTGGCCCATCAGAAACACGGCTACACGGGTGCTTATCGCCCTCGCAACTTATGTCGCGATTCCCTCGACACACATTTACCTCAAAACTGTTTTGGCGCCACCGCCTGCAGGAGAGTCCTACTTGTCTGAGCTGCCCGAGGGCATCATTCTGAGTATTTACATGGGAGTCGTTGCTGTGCTGTGGGCATCTCCTCGGTCCGTCTTGCGGGGACTGGAACTTAGTCTCGATCAGGCCAACAAACAGCTCATCGCCTTGCAGGATTCCATCTCAGAGCAAAAGCACTCACTTCGACGCAAACTCAAGCTGGAACTCAAGAACATCGCGGGCCCAGAAATTGAAAAAGTTCTCGAACTACTCAACCGAGGGGCTCCACATCAGCAGCAGATTACTCAGCTTTCTTCTCAGATTCGGAGCTCGGTGAATGAGGTCCTCCGACCCCTTGCTAAGCGGCTCATTACCGACACATCACGCGTGCATGAGGAACAGGTAACGACAAGACGGCTCGCGCTCCGACGGCTGAGCTTCTGGGAGCCCATTACTCTCAAGCATGCGGTGAACCCGGTGCTTGTGGGCTCAATCCCCCTCGCCTCGCTCAGCATCCGGTGGGCGAGAGACTTGAGCCTCACATGGCCCGAATCCTTGTATGTGCTGACATTCTCGGCAACGCTCGTTGCGCTTGTCGTTGTTCTCAGCTCTGGCCTGAAATCCCTTGTTCCTGCAACACGGAAAATCAATCCGCTCGCTGCCTTCGCCGTGGTCGCAATAGTGAACGCGGCGCTCACCTATTTGCCAATTGCGATCACCACCAACTTCCCCCGGGATTTTCTTGCCTACGAAACATGGGGTTTCCTGAGCACTTTCCCCGCTGCCGGCCTATCTATCGCACTCATCTCTCCGGCAATGGCAGTTGGGGCGCTCATGATCGCACGCCAACTCGATGTCATCGAACGAAAAGAGGACGCATACATTGCCATTATTCAACTTAACGCCGAGCTCAGCACCGAGTTGTGGCACCTGCAGCGACAAGCCGGCTTCATGGTGCACGGCCCGATCCAAACGGCCCTAACTTCGATCGGCCTGCAACTGCAGAAAAATCCCCGCAGCGCAGAGCGACCTGGGAAGCTCGTCGCCGTATTGGAAGAGACCCTCAGGAATCTCGCCGTCGATCAGCCGGCTGACTCCCTCTCCTCATTTCTCGAGTCTTTGCAGAATCAGTGGGCCGGAGTCGCCACATTACGAGTCCAAACACTTCAGCCTGCGATGCGAGCTGTCGAAAAATCACCCGAATCGCTACACGCCTGCAAAGAAGCCATCCGCGAGGGTGTCAACAACTCGATTTTCCACGGATTGGCATCAGAAATTCACATCACTGTGACCATGTTGAACAGCAAGACTGTGCATATCCGAGTGGAAGACAACGGTCGTGGACCATCTCCGAATAGGACCCTCGGAGTCGGATCAGACCTCCTGAACACCGTCTCAACCGGGTGGAATATCCTGCGCATCGCTGAAACAACAGTGTTTACAGCGAACTTACTCATTGACGACAAGACGCAGGCGGAGCTTACAATTCCTGGTTCATCACGTCGGAAGAAATCTTCCACGCGGACAACTTCCCTCAAGCAGTAACCCGCGCTCAGGCGGGGTGATATGGCTAAAGATGCGGTAGAGTGGTGTTATCGGTGAACAAGTCATTGTTCCCTGCGTCGTAGAACGCTCCCTCACCACAGCGTGGTTGACACTTTTCATACGGCGAACGAATACGTCACTCGATGTGTTCGCCCCAGGCCCAGCTGTGCTGTGCCATACCTGTGATGAATACCATCACGAGAAAGCACGTGCTTCACTATGTCCCATAATCCATTTTCCGAACTCGGCGTTCCCAGCAACATGGTGTCCGCCCTCACCCGGATGGGAATTGACACCCCTTTCCCCATCCAAATCGACACATTGCCCGACACTCTGGCGGGTAAAGACGTCTTAGGTCGAGGAAAGACTGGTTCGGGCAAGACTCTTGCCTTCAGCATTCCGATGGTCGCCAGACTCTCCGGCGAACTCGCCGGCGGCAGCCGCCGGGCGGGTCACCCGGTAGGGCTAGTACTCGCCCCCACCAGGGAACTCGCGACCCAAATCACGAACGTGATGAGGCCTCTGGCCGAGGCAATGAACCTCCGTGTAACAACCATTTTTGGCGGGGTCTCCCAAACTCGCCAGGTGCAAGCGCTTCGTGAGGGCGTGGAAATCGTTGTCGCTACACCGGGTCGCATCGAAGACCTGATGGGACAAGGGCTTCTCCACCTGGATGCCATCGAAATCACGGTCCTCGATGAGGCAGACCACATGGCAGATCTTGGTTTCTTGCCCGTTGTGACAAAGATTATGAACGCCACACCCTCTGGTGGTCAACGGTTGCTCTTCTCGGCAACTTTGGACAACGGGGTGAACAAGTTGGTCCAGCGCTTCCTTGAAAACGAGGTCATGCACGCTGTCGATGACGCCCACTCGCCCGTGGCACAGATGACCCACCACGTATTTGAGGTCAGCAGCGTGGAGGCGAAGAAAGATCTCGTCGCCAAGCTCGCCTCCGGAACCGGGCGGCGAATTCTCTTTATGCGCACGAAACACCACGCCAAGAAACTGGCCAAAGCTCTCACCGAAGCGGGCATTCCGGCTGTTGATCTTCACGGAAACCTGTCTCAACCAGCCCGAGATCGAAACCTCGCAGCGTTCTCTGATGGGTCGGTCAAGGTTTTGGTTGCCACTGATGTTGCCGCCCGCGGTGTTCACGTCGACAATGTGGATCTCGTCATCCACGTTGATCCTCCGATGGAGCACAAAGCGTACCTGCACCGTTCCGGTCGCACTGCGCGTGCCGGTGCCCAAGGTGATGTGATTACCGTGTGTTTACCGACCCAAAAGAAAGACCTCGGCGATCTTTTGCGAAAAGCCGGCATCACGGTCACTCCACTGGGTGTCACCGCAGCTTCACCTGAGGTTCTGAAACTGGTGGGAGACATCGCACCCTACGTGAAGCCAACGCCGCAGGAACACAAGCACCACGGTGGTCAAAATGCGGGCAGGGGAACCTCCACAGGAGCTAACGCGAGACGTAAGCGGGCGCGCCGAAGCGGTGGTCCACAGTCGTCAGGCGAACGCGCCACCCAGTCGGGAAGGCCGCAACCCTCTGGCCAGTCCAGCCGCACAGGTGGCGGGCGACCGGCCTCCAGCTCGCGTCGCAGCCACCAACGCTCTCGTTGAGGGGTTGCGCGCCTCTAGTGAGCAGCGCAAATGCTGTCGGGCGGACGGAACGTGAACCCGTGACCGACGGATTATGAGTTCGATGCCTAGGCATTAGCTGGTGTTAGACGGCGTTAGCTGACGTTGCGGAGGCCAGTAAAAAAGTGAGGTTTGGCGTGGCTGGTGTTGGGGTGTGTGAGGAGAAGATGTGC
>JABJAO010000067.1 GCA_018666065.1 Microbacteriaceae bacterium
TACCGGGTTCCTCGGAGGACAAAGGCGCTGAAGCGGCCGAGGCGGCTTTACATACTGCGCTTGTTTTGCGGAAAATCGCCTAAGTTTCCGACGCTCAACCAATAAGAGGACGCAACCCGGTTTACCCCCCAGCGAACACGGAAGCGAGAGCACAGAATTTCGTGCACACTCGGTTTAGAAGAACTAGAGGGTGGCTCACATGAGTATGGGATTCGGATCGCGGCGCCGAGGCGCAAACTATCGAGATAGCGACGATGGTTCTCCCCGAGCGACCTTCCGGCAACTCATGCCGTTCTTGCTCGAACACAAAAAGGTCCTGAGCATCGTCATAGCCCTCAGCGCCGCTGGAGCATTGACCACCCTCGCTCAACCATTAGTCGTCAGTCAGGTGATCACGGTTGTCGAGGCGGCCCAGCCACTGGGCAATCTCGTATGGATCTTGGTGGGGCTCGTCATGGTTTCGGCGGCACTTTCTGGGTTTCGCCACTACCTTCTTCAGCGAACCGGAGAAGGAGTAGTCCTCTCATCCCGCAAGGCACTCGTCCGACGGATGTTGAACTTACCGATTGCAGAATTTGATCAACGCAGGACCGGCGACCTTGTGTCCCGAGTCGGCAGTGACACCACACTGCTTCGGGCCGTCCTGACGCAGGGTCTTGTGGAAGCCGTTGGAGGCACACTTACCTTCCTCGGTGCTGTCGCCGCGATGATTTACCTCGATGGTTTTCTCTTCCTCCTCACTGCGTTAGTGGTGAGCATTGCCGTGACAGCGGTGGTGACGTTGTCACGCAGGATTCGTGTTGCGAGCAGGAAAGCTCAAGACAAAGTGGGCGATCTCACCTCCAGCGTCGAGAGAGCGATCAGCGCGGTTCGCACAGTTCGCGCGTCCAACGCAACGGAGAGGGAAATCCTGAGTGTTGAAAAGGACGCTGAAGGTGCGTGGAAACTCGGCTTGGACGTTGCGAAAATCTCCGCGCTCGTCGTTCCAATCTCTGGAATTGCCCTGCAGGTTGCTTTCCTCGTAGTTCTCGGAGTTGGAGGCTTTCGAGTTGCGAGTGGGTCGCTCCCTGTGGCAGACCTGGTGGCCTTCATCCTCTTTCTTTTCATGATGATCATGCCTTTGGGTCAAGCATTTGGCGCAATCACTTCAGTCAATCAAGCTCTGGGCGCCCTTGGGCGCATCCAAGAGATCATCTCTTTGCCAAGCGAGACAGAGTTGGACTCGGTGACGGAAAGTATCGCGCCAGCTTCGCGCACAAAAATCGCAATCGAGTTCTCTCATGTGACGTTCCAGTACCCCGAAACAGCCCACAAGACTGAAGCGGAGAAAGTTCTCGCCGAAACGCTGGGAACCCACGACTTAGAATCCATCGCGACTGGAGCAATACCAATACCCCGCGGGCAGTCAACCGTGTTGAGAGATGTGTCCTTCACGATTCCCGTCGGCTCCAAGACAGCTATCGTGGGGCCCAGTGGAGCTGGCAAGAGTAGCTTGCTATCACTCCTCGAGAGGTTCTATGACCCTCAGGCTGGCTCAATCAGTGTTTTTGGGCACGACATCGCCACCCTGTCTCGAGACTCCCTGCGGTCAGTCTTTGGCTACGTAGAGCAAGACGCCCCAGTTTTGGCAGGAACAATCAAAGACAACTTGGTAATTGGTTCTCCCGATGCAACAGACTCTGACCTGAGCGCAGTCCTCGACGAAGTCAACCTCACGAGCATTCTTGATCGAGATCCGGACGGTCTCGATGCGCAGGTCGGTGAAGGAGGGGTGCTTCTTTCAGGCGGTGAGCGTCAGAGACTTGCTATCGCACGCGCACTTCTCCAAGCACCGCCCATCTTGCTGCTTGATGAATCCACGTCCTCACTTGATGGGCCGAATGAGCTGCTAATGAAAACGGCAATCGACAAGGTCTCACAGAACAGGACTTTGGTTGTCATTGCGCATCGCCTCGCTACTGTGGTTGACAGTGACCAAATCATCGTCCTGAAGGACGGAAAGATTGACGCAGTCGGGTCGCACGATGAGCTACTAGCCTCCTCCGCCCTTTACAAGAACCTGGCAGAGCACCAACTGCTGGTTTAGCCAAGTTCCCGTTGGCCGGGACACCAGGGCCAACTGAGCAGTAACGAGCGTTACACCGAGACGCAAGGTCGACTACTCGGAGAAGGAGACTCCGGCTTTTTTCATCTCATCGAGGGCGCTTCGCTCAGACCCAGGATCAACCGCAGCGACCAGGTTACTGCGCACCCGAACATCGAAACCTGCCCGTCGCGCATCCACAGCAGTTGCCCGCACACAATGATCCGTGGCGATTCCCACGATGTCGACAGCGGTGACTCCCACTTCACGCAGAATGTCTTCAACTGTAGAACCGTCATCGGTCAGTCCTTCAAACATCGAATAGGAGGGAATTCCTTGCCCCTTTTTCACGTGGATCGTGTCAGAAGGCAGGGTGAGAGCTGGGTGATACTGCGCGCCAGGCGATTCTGCGACACAGTGCACTGGCCAGGTGGAAATAAAGTCCGGCGCTACCCCCTCGGCTGCGAAGTGGCCCTCGTTGTCGCTTCCAGCATCGTGCCAGTCGCGTGAAGCAACGATTGCTGCGTAATCCTCGGCATGCGAGCGGATGTAGTCGGTAATTCCGTGAGCTACCGCGGCGCCACCCGCTACGGCCAGCGCTCCGCCTTCGCAAAAATCATTTTGCACATCGACTACCAATAACGCCCGCATTGTGTCACCTCACTCCCTGGCTAGAAGTCTGCCAGGTTTGACCCACACGCAAAGACGCCCGTGACAACGATTTCGAGCGCTTCACGCGCAGTATCAGTGACCTCACCTGTGGCAAAAAAAGCAAACACAAGATCATTCGTATCGTCAGTGGTCACCCATCCCGCTAGCGACCGGGTGCCCTGAATGCTGCCTGTCTTCGCGAGCACCAGTCCCTGCGCAATGGCATTCTCCCCCGTGAATCGATCATCCAATGACCCATCGACACCGGCTACTGGGAGCCCTTCTGCAAGGAGTGCCAAATCACTGTCACTTCGGTACGCCTCTGCCAAGAGGGATCCCACAAAGTCCGGAGTGACTCGGTTCAGGCTGGAAAGACCTGAAGCATCATCGAGGGAAAGGCCGTCGTCTGGTATTCCATAGATTGCCAGTGACACCAGAAGTGCCTCACCAACGGAATCCCCTGTGCCTCCCAGTCCAAGGGCGAGGGAGACGTGTCTTCCCAACATCTCAGCCAGAGTGTTGTCGCTTTCCTTGAGCATGTAGGACACCAGCGAGGACACGGGTTGCGAAGAAACACTGGCAACCCGTACTGCACCCTCGGGACTGGGGGCGTAGGTAATGTTCACAAATCGCGCTACGTTGCCAGCTTGTCGCAGTGCGCTGACAAATGATGAAGCAGCCCGCGGCATGGGTTCACCACTTCGCTGACTCAGGACTCCCGCGGGATTGAATCGGTCTCCATCAATCTGCAGGGGTGTGATGCGAGAGATGTACCCGTTGGATCTGGCACTGGACGCCCATGCGTCACGCCAATCGTCGTCGGCGTCCCAGAGGCTCGCATCAACCACGAGCTCTCGAACGGTCACCCGCTCACCTTCGGGCAACCCCGCCTCCAGAGCACCGATCGTCTTCTCGGCCAGATCCTGAAGCTTTGCCGCCCCCTGATACACGCTTTCAGAGGCAGTGCTACTCAGTGTGAGGTCGCCTCCAGCTTTCAGCACCAGAACTTCGGGATCATCCGTCGACCAGGTTGTTGTCTCAAACGTCGTGTCAGGGCCAAGCGTCGTCAGTGCTGCCGCCGCTGTCAGAACCTTCTGCACACTTGCAGGAGCGAGAAGCTGATTCATCCCTCGATCAAACATGACCTCGTTGGTCAGGGGATCAATGACGACCCCTGCGAACTCTCCGAGCTCAGGTGCCTCGATGAGTGACGAAATCGAACAGGTGGGGATGCGAAGCGGCGCAAGCTCGACTGAGGGTTGAATTCTCCCCAGCGAACTTTCCACAACAATCTCGGGCTCCGGGGTTACCGTCTGAGCCAGAGATTGGGCAGAAAGACCCGCGGTTGCAAAGCCTGCACTGTAAGCACCTGCTGTGCCAAGAAGCACGGTGAGCCCAAGAGCCACAACACTGACGATTCTCCGGGTTTTCCCGGTATCAGGGGCCTCTGGCATATCCACCAGACTACCGAGCTAGCCCTTGCGTGCCAGGGAGGCTAAGTCCCCCAGAATCTCTCCAGCCCACCACGCAACATCATGAGTCTTCACCTCATCGCGAAGGGCGCGCATTCTGCGCTGCCGCTCAGAGGGAATCATCGCGAGAGCTTCCGTGAGTGCTGCTGCAAGTTCGCCCGGTTGAGTGGGATCCGCGATGAGCGCATCGACAAGGCGATCAGCGGCTCCCGTGTAGGGGCTGAGAACAAGGACCCCCGACTCGTCGTTATCGCAGGCAACAAATTCTTTGGCGACAAGGTTCATCCCATCACGCAAGGAACTGACCACCATCACATCGGCTGCTACGAAGAGCGCCAGCATGTCGTCTCGGTCTAAATTCGACGCCGTGTAGACCACGGCCGGTCTGCCCTGTGAACTCTGGAACTGAGCATTGATGCGGGCAACGATTCCCTCGATACGAGCAGCGAGCTCCTGATAGGCCGACACGTTCTCACGAGAGGGACTGCCCGCCTGGACCATCACAGTGTCGTCAGCGGACACCGCCCCGGAGGTGAGAAGCATTTCGTATGCCTCAAGGCGTTCGGGAATTCCCTTGGTGTAATCGATGCGATCAACTCCGAGAAACACGGTCGAAGGATTGCCCCAGTCCTGTCGCAACTTCATGGATTTTTCGAGTACTCGAGGTTTCGAGGCCGCAGCGGAGACCGCCTCGAAATCAAGTGAGATGGGATAGGTGATGGCCTTCGAGTTCCCTGCCACTCCGGAGAGGTCCTGTTGAGCCTGGGTGAAATTGTTCGAATCTCGATCTCTTTGAAAACCTGCGATATCGGCTCCGCTGACGCCCGCAACAAGTTCTGCGAACTCGGGCAATTCCCTCAGGATACTCGGCTCACAAAAAGGAATGTGATGGAAATATCCGATTCTCACATCAGGTCGAAGACGTCGAAGTGCTGCGGGAACCAGCATCATTTGGTAGTCGTGAACCCAGACTATTCCGCCCTCGTCGACGACTTCGGCGGCACGAGAGGCAAACTTTTCATTGACGTCCCGGTAGGCATCCCACCACTCGGGGCGAAACTGGGCAGAGACTCCAACGTCATGAAAAATAGGCCACAGCGTGGTGTTGCTATAGCCCTCGTAGTGACGCTCGCGCAGATCCGCGCTCACGGACACGGGAAAAAGGGTGATGTCATCGACAATCAATCGGTTCTCATCGCTCGAATCACTCCCGTCCCAGCCCACCCATGCTGCTCGTTGCCCCTGCAACGATGGGGCAACAGCGGCCACGAGACCTCCGGGCGAGAGAGAGGGAACTTTCTCACCCTGTGAATCACGCACGAACGACACCGGCAAGCGGTTGGAGACCACGACCAGAGGGAACGTCATAGGATTCTTCATGCTCGACACCCTAGGGAGAGTAGCAGGGCATCCACGACTGGACCTTTTCACTTCAAAGCCTTGGCGCCTAGGCTGGGCATATGCGCAAATACCTTTTCAGTGCCTCTATCCTCAGTGCGCTCACGGCAGGTGTTGGGTTATTGCGCCGAACCCTGCGATCCCCTCTGAGCTGGCAGGTGTGGTTGCTCTGGGCAAGCTGGGTCATTTCGCTTGTTCTTGCCATTGCAGCGGTCCGGGAACAACGGGGCGGAGCTTGATTATGGGGTGGAACTCGAATCCGCACAGGCAGCGTGAAGGATGGAGGCAACGAGAGGTCAAGGATATTCCTCGCTGCGGTAGGAGCACTCAGGGTTTGCAAATTGTTTTCGCGAAGAGAAAGCGCCCATAGGGTTGTTGTGGAGTCGGAGTACGTAATGGGTGGGCGTGACAGAGCAATCGTTCCACCTTCTTTTCAAGCTAGCGACTACGTGGCCGCAGTGCCAAAACCGCTCCTAGCTCTGCGACAGAGGCTTCGACTCGCAAACTCTCGTGTCTTGGGCCTGACCCTTCGTTCTTTATTGTCCTTCGCGCACAGGACCTTCAAATTTGTCCCGAGCCCAAGATTGCGGTCAGTCCTGCAGACTGCTTTCCCTATCAATCCGTTATCTGGAGTGAGCCCGCTTCCAGAAATCGATGTGGTGATCCCCTTTGTGGAAAAAGATATTGAAGTCCTGCCGTTTTGCATCTCGAGCATCTTGATCACTGTCCAAAATCCCATTTCAAAAGTGCGTCTAGTGACTCCAGCGAGCACGGACCTGACATCAGCTGGATTTGCTAACCCCCATTCGTTCAATCTTCTTCACAACATTTTGACTACGGTCCCGAACGTATCCCTCAGTTTCGATCACGACGTAATTCCGTCAGAGATGCTCCAAAAGCTAAAGGATGGTGGGGCCAAAGGCTGGGACATCCAGCAACTGGTCAAATTCGGAGCTGTAATGCAAAGTGATGAACGAGCAACCCTCGTTGTAGATTCAGACACCGTTTTGCTCTCCCCCAAAACATGGTTCGTGGATTCCTCGCGGCAGCTGCTCCAAGTTGCCAACGAATTTGAGGACCGTTACATGCCTCTTCTCGGGAGTTTTTTTTCCCTAAGAAAAAATTTCCCTATGAGTTTCGTCACGCACCACCAGCTCATGCAGAAGCAGGTCGTCGAGCAGATGTTCCCGGCTGGAGTTCATTCCCTTGTGCATTGGTGGGCTGCCAACAAGGAATTAGAAGGAAGTCACTTGAGCGAATACGAAAGCTATGGTTCGTTTCTATTTGAGAGATTCCCCGACAGAGCCGTCCTCGGAAGTTGGTCGAACCTTCTCTCCCCGCACTTCAAGAGGTTTCAACAACACATGGGTGCCACGAAGGAAGACCCCAGCGAAGTAGTTCATGACTATTGCTCAGTCTCCTTTCATGCCCAGACCCAGTCAGACTGATGAGAGCCTCAGTTCGGTAAACATGAGTGGGGCCGGCTACGGGACTTGAACCCGTAACCTTCCGATTACAAGTCGGATGCGCTACCAATTGCGCCAAGCCGGCACGCTTCAGAGCTTCGAAGCATCCCCCAGACTAGCGGAGCGAACTTCTA
>JABJAO010000049.1 GCA_018666065.1 Microbacteriaceae bacterium
CCCAGGGGCTGACCGGGTGACGACCACCGGAGGTCTTACCCTCACCACCACCGTGGGGGTGGTCAACGGGGTTCATTGCAACACCGCGGACGGTCGGGCGAACACCTTTCCAACGCTTGCGGCCAGCCTTACCCCAGTTGATGTTGCTCTGCTCGGCGTTACCAACCTCGCCGACGGTCGCACGGCAGCGAGCGTCCACGTTGCGTATTTCGCCCGAGGGCAAACGGAGTTGGGCGTTGGGGCCATCCTTCGCGACGAGGCGAACAGCTGCTCCTGCAGAGCGAGCCATTTTCGCACCTCCGCCGGGGCGAAGCTCGATCGCGTGCACCACGGTTCCCACCGGGATGTTGCGCAAGGGCAGGTTGTTACCGGGCTTGATGTCGGCTCCAGGACCCGACTCCACGATGTCTCCTTGACGGAGCTTGTTGGGAGCGAGGATGTAGCGCTTGGTGCCATCAAGGAAGTGCAGCAGCGCGATGCGCGCGGTGCGGTTGGGGTCGTACTCAATATGAGCGACCTTGGCGTTCACGCCATCCTTGTCGTTACGACGGAAGTCGATGACGCGGTACTGACGCTTGTGGCCTCCACCGATGTGACGGGTTGTAATGCGTCCCGTGTTGTTACGACCACCGGTCTTAGGGAGCGGACGAAGCAGCGACTTCTCGGGCGTGCTTCTGGTGATTTCTTGGAAATCAGCAACGGACGAGCCACGGCGACCAGGCGTCGTGGGCTTGTATTTGCGAATGGCCATTATCGAGTCCTTACCTATCCGACAGCCGTGAAGATGTCGATCGAACCGGAGGACAGGGACACAATGGCACGCTTGGTGTCCTTGCGCTTTCCTGTTCCAAACTTGGTGCGGCGGGTCTTGCCGGTCTTGTTGAGTGTGTTGACGCCAGAAACCTTGACGTTGAAAATCTTCTCGACTGCGAGCTTGATTTCGGTCTTGGTCGCGCGAGGGTCAACCTCGAAGGTGTACTTGCCCTGATCAATCAGGGTGTAGCTCTTCTCGCTCACGATGGGGCGAATCACAACGTCTCTGGGGTCCTTGTTCCAGGCAACAGCGTGGATGCTCATGAGTTGTCTCCCTTGTCAGACTTTGAGGCGACAAAAGCGTCCAACGCGTCAGCGGTGAAGATGATGTCGTCTGAGTTCAGCACGTCGTAGGCGTTGAGCTGGTCGGGGTGAACGGCGTGGATCCCGGGAAGGTTACGCACGCTCTTCTGACCGTTCACATCGTCGCGACCGATAACCACCAGCACGTTCAGTCCGGGCGCGGTCTGTGAGATGAGTGCAGCGGCAATTTTGGTCGAAGGAGCCTTGTCGGTTCCCAGGCCCTTCACAACGTGAATGCGGTCAGCACGGGCCCGGTCAGACAGCGCAGAGAGCAGAGCCTTCTGGACCATCTTCTTCGGGGTGCGCTGCGAGTAATCGCGGGGAACGGGTCCGTGAACAATTCCACCACCGCGGTGCTGAGGAGCACGGATCGAACCCTGACGGGCGCGACCGGTTCCCTTCTGCTTGAAAGGCTTACGACCAGCTCCGGAGACCTCACCGCGACCCTTGGTCTTGTGGGTTCCCTGACGAGCAGCGGCAAGCTGCGCAACTACCACCTGGTGCATCAGCGGGACATTCGTCACCACGTCAAACAGGTTGGCAGGAAGATCGACAGATCCAGACTTCTTTCCGGTCTGGTCCAGTACGTCAACAGCGGCCATGGTTAGGCTCCCTTCCGGGCGTTACGAACGAAGACGAGACGACCCTTGGCGCCGGGAATAGCTCCCTTGACCAGGAGCAGACCGCGCTCAGCATCGACTGCGTGGATCGTGAGGTTCATCACGGTGACTCGCTCGCCACCCATGCGACCAGCCATGCGCATTCCCTTGAACACGCGTGATGGCGTTGCCGAAGCACCGATAGAACCGGGCTTGCGGTGGTTGCGGTGAGAACCGTGTGATGCGGAAACGCCCTTGAAGTTGTGACGCTTCATGACACCGGCAAAACCTTTACCCTTGCTGGTCCCCACAACGTCGACGAGCTGTCCGGCTTCGAAGACCTCAGCGGTCAATTCTTGACCCACTTCATAGGAGGCAGCATCGCTGGTGCGGATCTCGGTGACGTGACGACGAGGGGTAACACCGGCCTTCTCAAAGTGACCTTTGAGAGGCGAGGTGACCTTGCGAGGGTCAATGTGACCGCTGGCAATCTGGATGGCTTCGTAGCCATCTTTTTCGACGGTGCGCAGCTGAGTGACCACATTGGGGGCAACCGACACAACGGTTACCGGAATCATGCGGTTGTTCTCGTCCCACACCTGAGTCATACCCAGCTTGGTGCCGAGTACTCCCCGTGTTGCTGTGACAGTTGACATGGTCGTTCCTTAAAGCTTGATCTCGATGTTGACGTCAGCGGGCAAGTCCAAACGCATCAGAGAGTCCACGGCCTTAGGCGTGGGATCAATGATGTCGATGAGACGCTTGTGGGTGCGCTTCTCGAAGTGCTCGCGCGAATCCTTGTACTTGTGAGGGGAGCGAATCACGGGGATCACGTTCTTCTCTGTAGGGAGAGGAACGGGACCAACGACGGTCGCGCCAGCACGGGTGACCGTGTCAACAATCTTTCGGGCCGAAACATCGAGACCTGCGTGGTCATACGACTTCAGTCGAATGCGGATTTTTTGTCCCGCCATGATTTTCTCTTTCTCTCACTCGCACAACTTTCGCTGCGCACTTCAGGCTCCAGGGATTTCATTCCCCAGGGCACACACCACTGTTCTTCTATCAACATTGCTCGACGTGCCAGGCGGCACTCTCCAGAACCCTGAGGCCGAAACCCTGAGAACGGAAACGTCGATGACGTTTAGTTCTGCTACCTGCGGCCTAGGTTTACTCGCGATTCGCGACCCTATGCACTACCTGGCAGTGAGCGCTCCCAAAAGAGCG
The DNA here is from genome assembly GCA_018666065.1 of Microbacteriaceae bacterium. Classification (GTDB taxonomy): domain Bacteria; phylum Actinomycetota; class Actinomycetes; order Actinomycetales; family Microbacteriaceae; genus Pontimonas. The sequence continues at coordinate 2,943 of JABJAO010000049.1, forward strand.
CGTATTGAACCTCACAAACTATGCCACACCCCGGCATTTCCCGCAACCCGGGCGTGTCGGATTTTTTAGACAGCCGATGCCTGTCTTTTCCTGGTCAGCACGCTCATCAGTTTTTCCATCGGACCTTGGGAGAACCTGCTGAGCCACAGGGCGCTCAGCCCCGCCAACACAAGATAAATTGCGACACCAATGATGAGCGCAACCCAGTAATCCACGGCCTGGAAAAGGCCGAGCCCCCAGGCTCCAAAAATCATGCTGAGGAAGACTGATTGCATGAGGTAGTTGGTCAGGGAGGTTCGTCCCGGATAGCTCATCCATCCCACCAACGCAGGCTTGCGCTGGACGAGAACAGCTATGGCGCCGAGGTATCCCATGCTCAGCAACGGAGCAGTCATGAAACCCACGGTAAGCGACCCCAGATACACGGCCTCTGACGTGCCAGTGGAGACCTCGTTGGACACATAGAGCATCGCGGCGAGGAACTGCATGGGCAGCCCCACGCCAAAGCCCCAGCGCATCATGCTTCTGGTCCGAAGTTCCGAGGAATTGGCTCCCAGTAGGCCCTTACGGGCCGCGAGCACACCCACCAGGAACGCTGCAAACACCAGACCGCCCTGTAACAGCACTCCCCCAGAGGCCCCCAAAACCCACATTTCGAGTCGCGGCTCTATCGCCTCGACGAAGGTACCCCCCAGCATTACGCGATCGAGTCCGCTGGTGAAACCCTCAAGCTCCACTCCGGTGACTTCTGCCAGCCAGCTGAGGACAGAAAGCGATACGAGTAAGAAGGTGGAAAACCCCCACAGCACCCAGCTCCATACCTTCAGCGTTCGATCTTTGCGGAACATGAACGCCAACAGCATCAATCCAAAGACTCCGTAAAAGAACAGGATGTCCCCGTGCCACAGCAGAGTGAAGTGAAACACACCGAGAACTATGAGAACAACAGACCGGAGTGCGAAGCGGGGCCCACCGGATTTCTCCCCCTTGGTGACGTAATGCGAGCTGTAGCCAAAAAGGAAAGAGAACAGCAAGTAAAACTTCCCCTGGAACAGAGTCATCATCACCGCGGTGGCCAGAGAGTTGCCAAAACCCACGACGTCAGCTCCCCTGATTCCCTCCGCGGAGCTGTGCGAGAAGTACGAAAGGTTGACCAACACAATCCCGAGCAGAGCAAAACCCCTCAGGACGTCGGGAAGAAGGTCTCTCTGAGTGGGAGCGGGACTTGTCATAGTCGAACCTTTCGTTGGCGAATGGAGATGGCAAGGGCGAGTGAGGGCCAGATCAGAACTTGGCCATAGAGGAACCAGACAACCGCATTAGTTTGCGGCCAGGTCAGAGAAAGGGTTGTCGTCATAACGCCGCTGTCATCGGCTTGGAAAGCCCAGATCAGGATGGCCACCCCCATGAAACCAAGAACGGTTGCTAGCGCCCGAAATGCGGTCAGATAAATTCGATTGCGGATCGCAATGAGTCTCTCGTCGAGAGCCTCATCGGGCGCATCGGCGACCAGTCGAACTGCCCGCCGCAGAAGAAACCACACAGAGAACACTCCGGCCACCATAACCAGCGGAAGAATGCCGATCCCATCGTCCACAAACCACACAACGATGGGGGCAACGAACAGCACGAAGAAGGCAAAGCCAATAACCACCGTCAACCCTCGCGGTGTGCGGAGCCAATCCCACGTGGTGTCGGAGAGGTCCTTTGAGACCTCACGCTGAGTTGTTGTCTGCCACAGCCACTCGTTGATGGCACTAAGCGATACTTTGCGGTTCATGACCATTGTCCTGTCTTCTCGGTGGGAGATTTCATCTCGCCTTCGAGCCAAAAGATTTCCTCCAGGGGAACTTCTAGAACTCGCGCAATCTTGAGGGCCAACTCCAGGCTGGGGTTGTACTCCCCGCGTTCGAGATACCCCATCGTTTGGTAGTGGACCCCCACGAGATCAGCGAGCTCGCCCCTCGAAAGGCTCTTCGCATCCCTGGCCTGCTCAATCCGGTTAGCTACCGGTGCAGAGTCTTCTCTCGACGGTCTACTCACGATTCATAGTATAAATACTATGTAACAATAATGCAACATTGTGAGGGATTTAAATGACGAAGGGCCCGGAGTCTCCTCCGGGCCCTTCGTAACAGGGAACTACTTGATGATCTTGGTCACCGTTCCAGCACCCACAGTGCGGCCACCTTCACGGATGGCGTAGCTCTGTCCCTCTTCCATGGCGATGGGCTGAATCAGCTCCACCTTCATGTCAGTGGTGTCGCCAGGCATAACCATTTCGGTGCCCTCAGGCAGCGAAATGACGCCGGTGACGTCAGTAGTGCGGATGTAGAACTGGGGACGGTAGTTCGTGTAGAACGGGTTGTGGCGTCCACCCTCTTCTTTGCTGAGGATGTAGGCAGTTCCTTCGAACTCGGTGTGCGGGGTTACAGAACCCGGCGCAACGACAACCTGTCCACGCTCTACGTCTTCACGCTTGGTACCGCGAAGGAGCAGACCACAGTTCTCGCCAGCCCATGCTTCGTCGAGCTGCTTGTGGAACATCTCGATTCCGGTGACGGTGGTCTTCTGCGTGGGACGAATACCCACGATTTCCACGTCAGAGTTGATCGACAGGGTTCCACGCTCGGCGCGGCCGGTGACAACGGTTCCACGACCGGTGATCGTGAAGACATCCTCAATAGGCATGAGGAATGGCTTGTCCTTGTCGCGCACGGGGTCGGGGACGTTGGCGTCCACGGCGTCCATGAGCTCCATGATCTTGTCGCCCCAGGCTGCGTCTCCCTCGAGAGCCTTGAGGCCTGAAACGCGAATGACGGGAGCGTTGTCTCCGTCGAAGCCCTGGCTGGAGAGCAGCTCGCGGACCTCAACCTCGACGAGCTCGAGGATTTCCTCGTCGTCGACCATGTCGGACTTGTTCAGCGCGACGAGCAGGTAGGGAACACCGACCTGCTTGGCGAGCAGAACGTGCTCACGGGTCTGAGCCATCGGACCGTCAGTAGCGGCAACCACGAGGATTGCGCCGTCCATCTGAGCAGCACCGGTGATCATGTTCTTGATGTAGTCGGCGTGACCGGGGGCGTCTACGTGTGCGTAGTGGCGCTTCTCGGTCTCATACTCCACGTGGGAGATGTTGATGGTGATACCGCGCTGACGCTCTTCCGGAGCAGAGTCAATCGACGCGAAGTCGCGCATAACGTTGACAGCTGACGGGTGACGGTCTGCGAGCACCTTGGAAATAGCAGCGGTAAGAGTGGTCTTGCCGTGGTCGACGTGACCGATCGTACCGATGTTGACGTGCGGTTTGGTCCGCTCGAACTTGGCCTTAGCCACTATGGTCCTCCTCGGGACTGTTGCTCTGAACTTTGTGGGAACAGAGGTTTGGGTACTTGTCTTGTTTGTTTCGTAGGCCACACGAGCCTATTCTTCGGGCTTAGTCGCCCTTGCCCTTCTGAATAATCTCGTCGGCCACAGCCTTCGGGACTTCAGCATATGTCTCGAAAGTCATCGAGTACACCGCGCGACCGGAAGTCTTTGACCTCAAGTCACCCACGTAACCGAACATTTCCGAGAGCGGCACGAGTGCGCGAACAACTTTAACGCCGGTCGCATCCTCCATGCTCTGAATCTGCCCACGCCTCGAGTTCAGGTCACCGATGACGTCACCCATGTATTCCTCAGGGGTACGCACCTCGACGGCCATCAATGGCTCGAGCAGAACAGGACTTGCTTTTCTCGCGGCCTCCTTGAAGACCATCGATCCAGCAATTTTGAACGCCATCTCAGATGAGTCGACGTCGTGGTACTGCCCATCCAGGAGTGTCGCTTTGACACCCACAGTTGGGTAGCCCGCCAGGACGCCGACCTGCATGGCATCCTGAATTCCAGCATCCACCGACGGAATGTACTCACGAGGAATACGTCCACCAGTGACTTGGTTATCAAACTCGTACATGGTCTCGCCCGTGACCTCAAGAGGCTCGAGGTTGATCTGCACCTTCGCGAACTGACCAGAACCACCGGTCTGCTTCTTGTGGGTGTAGTCGATCTTCTCGACCTTCTTGCGAATGGTCTCGCGGTACGCGACCTGGGGCTTGCCCACGTTGGCTTCCACGTTGAATTCACGCTTCATACGGTCAACGAGGATGTCGAGGTGAAGCTCACCCATTCCCTTGATGACGGTCTGGCCTGTCTCCTGCACCTGCTCGGTACGGAACGTGGGGTCTTCTTCGGCAAGCTTCTGGATAGCCAGGGAGAGCTTCTCCTGGTCAGCCTTGGTCTTGGGCTCGATTGCAACCTCAATAACGGGCTCAGGGAACGTCATCGACTCCAGAACTACCGGGTGAGCCGGGTCACACAGGGTGTCACCGGTCGTGGTGTCCTTCAGGCCGATTACGGCGTAGATGTGTCCCACGGACACCTTGTCTACGGGGTTCTCTTTGTTGGCGTGCATCTGGAAGATCTTTCCGATGCGCTCCTTCTTGTCCTTGGTCGAGTTGATGACCTGGGCGCCAGACTCAATGCTTCCTGAGTACACGCGAATGTAGGTCAGGCGGCCAAAGAACGGGTGCACAGCAACCTTGAACGCCAGCGCCGAGAAAGGCTCGTCCGAGGACGGCTTCCGGGAGACGATCTTCTCTGCGTCGCGAACATCGTGGCCTTCCACGTCGGGCACATCGAGAGGCGAGGGCAGGTAGTCCACCACGGCGTCAAGCATGGGCTGAACGCCACGGTTCTTGAAGGACGAACCACACAGCACGGGGTATGCATCACCGGCGATCGTGAGCTGGCGAATACCAGCCTTGATCTCGTCGATGCTGAGTTCTTCGCCACCGAGGAACTTCTCGAGAAGTTCTTCGTTTGCTTCGGCGACACCCTCGATGAGCTGCGCGCGGTATTCCTCAGCTTTTGCCTTGAGCTCCTCAGGAATCTCCTGGGTCTCATACGAAGCGCCGAGGGTCACATCACCCTTGGAGTCTCCGGGCCACACGAGGGCCTTCATCTCGATCAGGTCGACGACACCCACGAAGGTGGATTCGAAACCGATGGGCAACTGGATAACCAGTGGCTTCGCGCCGAGGCGCTTGATGATGGTGTCTACCGTGTAGTAGAAGTCCGCTCCGAGCTTGTCCATCTTGTTGACGAAACAAATGCGGGGGACGTTGTACTTGTCAGCCTGACGCCACACCGTCTCCGACTGGGGCTCTACGCCTTCTTTTCCATCGAATACTGCGACCGCACCATCAAGAACACGAAGGCTGCGCTCCACCTCAACGGTGAAGTCCACGTGGCCGGGGGTGTCAATGATGTTGATCTGGTGGTTGTCCCAGAAACAGGTTGTTGCAGCGGAGGTAATGGTGATACCGCGCTCTTGTTCCTGTGCCATCCAGTCCATGGTGGCTGCGCCATCGTGGACCTCACCGATTTTGTGGGAAATACCCGTGTAAAACAGAGTGCGCTCTGTCGTCGTGGTCTTTCCCGCATCGATGTGAGCCATGATGCCAATGTTGCGGACCTTGTTCAGGTCGGTTAGCACGTCAAGTGCCACAGTATTCCTCCGGAGATTAGGTGGTGGATTCGGCGGGTGAGCCTGGTCCTACCAGCGGTAGTGGGCGAAGGCCTTGTTGGATTCCGCCATCTTGTGGGTGTCTTCACGACGCTTCACCGCGGCACCGAGGCCGTTGGAAGCATCCAGGATTTCGTTCATCAGACGCTCGGTCATCGTCTTTTCACGACGAGCCTTGGCGTAGCTCGAGAGCCACCGAAGAGCGAGGGTGTTGGCGCGGTGAGGCTTGACCTCCACGGGCACCTGGTAGGTGGAACCACCCACACGGCGCGAGCGAACCTCGAGGGTTGGGCGCACGTTGTCGAGGGCCTTCTTCAGAACCATCACGGGCTCCTGGCCGGACTTCGACGCGACGCCTTCGAGCGCGCCGTACACAATGCGCTCGGCGAGGCCCTTCTTACCCGCGACAAGAATCTTGTTCACGAGCTGAGAAACGACAGGGGATCCGTATACGGGGTCGGCAACAACGGGACGCTTAGGAGCGGGACCTTTACGAGGCATTACTTCTTCTCCATCTTCGCTCCGTAGCGGCTGCGAGCCTGCTTACGGTTCTTCACGGCCTGGGTGTCAAGAGCACCGCGGACGATCTTGTAACGAACACCGGGGAGGTCCTTCACACGACCACCACGAACGAGCACCATCGAGTGCTCCTGGAGGTTGTGGCCCTCACCGGGGATGTAGGCGGTAACTTCAGTACCGTTGGAAAGCTTCACACGAGCGACCTTGCGCAGAGCCGAGTTGGGCTTCTTAGGGGTCGTGGTGTAGACACGCGTGCACACTCCACGCTGTTGGGGGTTGGCCTTGAGGGCAGGTGCCTTGGTCTTCTGGACCTTTGGCTTGCGCCCCTTGCGGACCAACTGTTGAATCGTTGGCACAGTTCACTCCTTATTTGTGCTGCACGGTGACAGCGAATTGATGGTTGGTACTGGATGGTGATGATTAGTTCCCCACCACCCAGCGACATCGCACCAAGTGTCGCCTTGCGGCGTCACCTTGGTATGCCGTGGGGGTTGGCTCGATGGTGTCGCCACCATTGTTGCCCGTGGACCCTTTGTGGAGTTGATGACCCGAGCCGCTTGGCCCTTTTCAGGGCACTCGCGACGGGCGTGCCATCGCACACACAAACTCCTAGCGTAATGGCCAATGTGCGCTTGGTCAAATGATTTTTAGACTTTCTGCAACGACCACCATCACGCATGTTGACGCCACCATGGCGGGCCCAAACGGCACCGGATCCCTCCCGCGGAGGCGGTGAGTCAGCAGCGCGGGCAGTGCTGCCACCCCACCGACCACAAATGAGCCTGCAAGACCCACAATCGCGAGCTCCGGTGCGAAGAATCCCAGCATCCAGCCAAGGCTGCATTGCAGCTTCACATCCCCCAGTCCCAGGGGCCTGCCCGGCATGCACGCAAGCCCTGCCAAGGCACCACTGGTAATCACAGAACCACCGAGTGCCCCCTGAAGCTGGTCCACACTTCCCCATCCCAGCGCAATAACGACCACAGAGCCAAAGAGCGGCTTCGTAAGGCGATCGGGAAGTCGGTGGGAGGCAAGATCCACGACAGCCAGTCGAAGCCCGACCATTCCCACCACAACACTCATCCACCATTCCGCCACGGGGCAACCCTAGGAAAGCGACGAGGCTCGCCTCAGATTTTCTCCCCAGAAACGCCACAGGGGCCGACTGAGCCGGCCCCTGTGGATGATGTTTGGGTACTACTTGTATTCGCCCTCACCAGCTGTGGCTTCATCCGAGGCAAAGGTGTCAAAGTCCACGAAGGACAAATCGTCTGCCTGGCCGAAGCCCTGGTCGTCGGCGAAGAGGCGGGCCGGGTAGTGCTCGGCGCGCGCTTCTTCGGTGGGCTCCACCGTGACATTGCGGTAGGTCTGCAGACCAGTTCCGGCGGGAATGAGCTTTCCGATGATGACGTTCTCCTTGAGACCGACCAGCGGGTCGCGCTTTCCCTGCATGGCAGCTTCGGTGAGCACTCGGGTGGTCTCCTGGAAGGAGGCCGCCGAGAGCCACGACTCTGTTGCCAGCGATGCCTTGGTGATTCCCATAACTTCCTGGCGAGCAGAAGCAGTCTTCTTGCCCTCTGCCAGAGCGGCACGGTTAATCGAGTTGTAGCGGCTGCGGTCCACGAGCTCACCGGGGAGCAGGTTGGTTTCCGCGTGATCCACCACGGTGACCTTGCGCATCATCTGACGCACAATTACCTCGATGTGCTTGTCGTGAATCGGCACACCCTGTGAGCCGTACACGCCCTGCACACCATCGACGAGGTGCTCTTGGACGGCACGAACACCCTTGACGCGAAGGACATCCTTGGGGTCCAGCAGACCTTCGTGAAGCTGCTGACCAAGCTCAACGCTCTGGCCATCCTCGACCAACAGTGTCATACGCTTCGAGACCGTAAAGGTCTCTGGCTCGTCACCGTTGTCTGGTGTCAGGGTGATCTTGTACTGGGTGTCAGTCTCTTCGATCGAAATGCGTCCGTTTGCATCGCAAATCGGGCTCGACCCCTTGGGGTTACGTGCCTCGAAGAGCTCGGTCACACGGGGCAGACCCTGGGTGATGTCATCAGCAGAGGCGGACCCACCGGTGTGGAAGGTACGCATCGTGAGCTGAGTTCCAGGCTCACCAATCGACTGGGCAGCAATAATTCCCACTGCTTCACCGAGGTCAACGGCGATTCCCGATGCCAGCGAGCGACCGTAACAGGCGGCACACACTCCGATGAGGGATTCACACACCAGAACGGAGCGCACCGTGATCTCGCGCACGCCACCGGCAACCAGTTCGTTGATCAGGACATCGCCGACGTCGGAACCAGCGGGGGCGATAACTGTGCCCTTCTCGTTCGTTGCATCAGCAGCGAGGTTGCGAGCGAAGACTTCGTTCTCCACGTTGTCGGCTCGAACCCATTCGCCAGCAGAATTCTCTGCAGCAATCGGGAAGGTGATTCCCTTGCTCGTGCCACAGTCCTCTTCGCGAATGATGACATCCTGGGCCACGTCCACCAGACGACGGGTCAAGTAACCCGAGTCAGCGGTACGCAGGGCGGTGTCAGCCAGACCCTTTCTGGCACCGTGGGTCGCGATGAAGTACTCAGCAACAGAGAGTCCCTCACGGTAGCTGGAGATAATCGGGCGGGCGATAACTTCACCACGGGGGTTGGAGACCAACCCACGCATACCGGCGATGTTTCCTACCTGCAGCCAGTTACCACGTGCACCGGAGGTGACCATGCGGTTGATGGTGTTGTCTTCGGGGAAGGCAGCGCGCATCTCGTCGTTGACTTCCTTGGTCGCAGCACTCCAGATTTCGACCAATTCGCGACGACGCTCGACGTCCGAGATGAGTCCCTTGTCGTACTGGGACTGAATCTTGGCGGCCAGCTTCTCGTACTTCTCGATGATCTGCTTCTTGCCCTTGGGGGTGAGCACATCGGAAAGCGCAACGGTGACGCCCGAGCGGGTTGCCCAGTAGAAACCGGCGTCCTTGACGCGGTCGAGGGTCTCCGCAACAACTACCTTGGGGTAGCGCTCGGCGAGGTCGTTGACCAGCGAGGAGATGAGCCCCTTGTCCGCAACGGCTTCCACCCATGGGTAGTCCGCAGGAAGCAGTTCGTTGAAGATTGCGCGTCCCAGCGTCGTGTCATGGATGACCCGGCTGCCCTGTTCAAAGCCCTCAGGGGCATTGGCCAGGTGGAGGCTCTCAATACGGATTTTGATCTTTGCATTGAGATCCAACGAGTGCTGGTCCATTGCCATGATGGCCTCGGAGATCGAGCTAAACGCGCGACCCTCGCCCTCGACACCCTCTTTGAGGGTGGTGAGGTGGTGCAGACCGATGATCATGTCCTGGGTAGGAACGGTCACGGGCCGGCCATCGGAAGGCTTCAAGATGTTGTTCGACGCCAGCATCAATACCCGAGCCTCAGCCTGCGCCTCCACCGACAGGGGAAGGTGAACAGCCATCTGGTCACCGTCGAAGTCAGCGTTGAACGCAGCACACACGAGGGGGTGCAGCTGAATAGCCTTACCCTCGACCAGTTGTGGCTCAAAGGCTTGAATACCGAGACGGTGAAGAGTCGGTGCACGGTTGAGCAGAACCGGACGTTCGCGGATGATCTCTTCGAGCACATCCCACACCTCGGGACGTGAGCGCTCGACCATGCGCTTGGCGTTCTTGATGTTGCTCGAGTGACCGAGATCCATCAGGCGCTTGATGACGAAAGGCTTGAACAGCTCCAACGCCATGAGCTTGGGCAGACCACACTGGTGCAGTCTCAGCTGAGGACCCACGACGATAACGGAACGACCGGAGTAGTCCACGCGCTTTCCGAGCAGGTTCTGGCGGAAACGACCCTGCTTACCCTTGAGCATGTCGGAGAGGCTCTTCAGGGCACGGTTTCCCGTTCCGGTGACGGGACGACCGCGACGGCCGTTGTCAAAGAGTGCATCCACAGCTTCCTGGAGCATGCGCTTTTCGTTGTTGACGATGATCTCGGGCGCACCAAGATCGAGCAGACGACGCAGACGGTTGTTGCGGTTGATCACGCGACGGTAGAGGTCGTTGAGATCCGACGTCGCGAAACGACCACCATCGAGCTGCACCATGGGGCGAAGCTCCGGTGGAATGACGGGAACAACCTCGAGCACCATGGAGGCCGGTGAGGCACCGGTCTGCAGGAAGGCGCTGACGACCTTGAGGCGCTTGATCGCGCGGATCTTGCGCTGACCCTTACCGTTGGCGATTTCATCGCGAAGCTTCTCGGATTCTGCCGCGAGGTCAAAGTCCTCGAGACGGCGACGAATAGCTTCGGCGCCCATGTGGGCTTCGAAGAACATTCCGTAGCGGTCCTGAACATCCTGGAAGACAGCGTCTTCAGCACGCAGGTCGCCCACCTTGAGGGAACGGAAGTCATCCCAGACGCGCTCGAGGTGAGCGATGTCGTCGTCGAAGTTCTTGCGAATCGAGGCAAGCTCCTTCTTTCCCGCATCGTCAGCCTTACGCTTCTGGTCGGCTTTGGCACCGGACTCCTCGAGGCCGGCGAGTTCCTTCTCGAGCTCTTCCATGCGCTCGGCGAGAAGCGCGTCGCGCTCCTTCTCCAGCTGCTTGATTTCGAGCTGCAACTCTTTCTCGAGCTCGGGAACCTCGCGGTGACGCGCGTCGACGTCCACGTTGATGATCATGTAGGCAGCGAAGTAAATGACCTTTTCGAGATCCTTCGGTGCCATGTCGAGGAGGTAGCCCAAGCGGCTAGGAACGCCCTTGAAGTACCAGATGTGGGTTACCGGAGCGGCAAGCTCAATGTGACCCATGCGCTCGCGACGAACAGAGGACTTGGTGACCTCGACGCCACAGCGCTCACAGACGATTCCCTTGAAACGGACGCGCTTGTACTTTCCACACGCACACTCCCAGTCACGACTGGGTCCAAAGATCTGCTCTCCGAAGAGACCATCCTTCTCGGGCTTCAGGGTGCGGTAGTTGATGGTTTCGGGCTTCTTCACCTCACCGTAGGACCAGCCACGGATGTTCTCTGAGGTGGCGAGGCCGATACGGAGGGCGTCAAATGTTGTTGCTTCCAGCACGATTAATCTCTCTCGTTGTTATCTAGACGACTGAATTCTTAGATCTCGTCCACGGACGAAGACTCGAAGCGGGTCGAGAGGTTGATTCCGAGTTCTTCCGCTGCGCGGTAGAGCTCGTCATCAGAATCCTTGAGCGAGACGACCTGGCCGTCTGCCGAGAGGACCTCGACGTTGAGACACAGCGACTGCATCTCTTTCATCAGAACCTTGAAGCTCTCAGGAATACCTGGCTCCTGAATGTTCTCGCCCTTGACGATGGCCTCATAGACCTTCACACGACCGAGAATGTCATCAGACTTGATGGTCAAGAGCTCCTGGAGAGCATAGGAAGCTCCGTAGGCCTCCAGGGCCCACACCTCCATCTCACCAAAGCGCTGTCCACCGAACTGAGCCTTACCACCGAGGGGCTGCTGGGTGATCATGGAGTACGGTCCTGTCGAACGAGCGTGGATCTTGTCGTCGATGAGGTGGTGCAGCTTCAGGATGTACATGTAGCCCACCGAGATTGGCATGGGGAAGGGCTCACCCGAGCGGCCGTCGAACAGACGTGCCTTACCCGTGGAGTCCACCAGGCGCTTGCCATCCCTGGTCACCAGGGTGTGATCGAGCAGGCCAGCGATTTCTTCTTCACTGGCACCATCGAACACCGGCGTTGCAACCTTGGTTCCCGGTGCTGCTTCCTTGGCCATCGCCGCGAGGCGCTTAGCCCAGGCAGGGTCACCCGGAATCTTCCATCCTTGCTTGGCAGCCCACCCGAGGTGAATCTCCAAGACCTGACCGAAGTTCATACGTCCAGGAACACCGAGCGGGTTCAAGATGATGTCGACAGGGGTTCCATCCTCGAGGAACGGCATGTCCTCGATGGGAAGAATCTTGGCGATAACACCCTTGTTTCCGTGGCGGCCAGCGAGCTTGTCACCCTCAGAGATCTTGCGCTTCTGAGCGATGTAGACGACAACGCGCTGGTTCACACCGGAGCCAAGCTCATCGTCACCATCAACGGCGTCGAACACCTTGACGCCAATAATGGTTCCCTGCTCACCGTGGGGCACCTTCAACGATGTGTCGCGAACTTCGCGCGACTTCTCGTTGAAAATTGCGCGCAGCAGACGCTCTTCAGCGCTGAGCTCGGTCTCACCCTTCGGGGTGACTTTGCCCACGAGAACGTCACCGGGGCGAACCTCGGCACCGATGCGGATGATGCCGCGCTCGTCGAGGTTAGCCAGCAACTCGGGACCAACATTGGGCAGGTCGCGAGTGATTTCTTCCTTACCGAGCTTGGTGTCGCGGGCGTCCACCTCGTACTCCTCGATGTGAATCGAGGAGAGGGTGTCGTCCTTCACCAGGTTCTGGGACAGGATGATCGCGTCTTCGAAGTTGTAGCCCTCCCATGACATAAATGCCACGAGCAGGTTCTTTCCGAGAGCCAACTCACCGTTTTCGGTAGCCGGACCATCAGCGATAACTGATCCCTCAGCCACCTTGTCGCCCACGCTCACGCGGACCTGGTGGTTGTAGTTCGTGCCCTGGTTCGAGCGGTCAAACTTGCGCAGGTAGTAGGTCTTAGTTCCACCCTTGTCCTGCTTGACCACGGCGTGGTCGGCAGAAACTTCGGTGACTACACCCGGTGCCAGAGCGACGATGACGTCTCCGGCGTCCACTGCGGCGAACGACTCCATGCCCGTTCCCACCAGCGGGGACTCGGAACGCAAGAGTGGGACGGCCTGACGCTGCATGTTTGCACCCATGAGCGCGCGGTTTGCATCGTCGTGCTCGAGGAACGGAATCAACGAGGTTGCAACCGAGACCATCTGGCGAGGAGACACGTCGACATAGTCAACGAGGTCAGGTGAGACGAGCTCAACCTCTCCACCCTTCTTACGCACGAGGACCTTGTCCTCGGCAAAGGTGCCATCTGCGTTCAACGGCGTACCAGCCTGGGCGACGACGAACTCGTCCTCGTCGTTTGCGGTCAAGTAGTCGATGTTCTTGGAGACCTTGCCCTTGGTCACACGACGGTAGGGAGTCTCAATGAAACCAAACGCGTTGATGCGAGCAAACGAGGCCAGCGAACCAATCAGACCAATGTTCGGACCTTCAGGAGTTTCGATGGGGCACATGCGGCCATAGTGCGAGGGGTGAACGTCACGAACCTCAACACCAGCCCGCTCACGACTCAGACCACCCGGTCCAAGCGCAGACAGACGACGCTTGTGGGTCAGACCCGACAGCGGGTTGTTCTGGTCCATGAACTGGGACAGCTGGCTTGTTCCGAAGAACTCCTTGATCGCTGCCACCACGGGGCGCACGTTAATCAGGGTCTGGGGCGTAATGGCCTCAATGTCCTGAGTCGTCATACGCTCGCGCACGACGCGCTCCATGCGGGAAAGTCCGGTGCGAACCTGGTTCTGGATGAGCTCGCCCACGGCGCGGATGCGACGGTTGCCAAAGTGGTCAATGTCATCCACGTCAAGACGGATGTCGACCTTTTTGCCGCCACGAGCACCCTCGATGTGAGTGCGACCATCGTGCAGAGCGACCAAGTACTTGATCGTCGCGATGATGTCCTCAATGGTGAGCACGGTGGTGTTCAGCGGAAGTTCGATGCCCAGCTTGCGGTTGATCTTGTAGCGACCAACTTTGGCAAGGTCGTAACGCTTGGAGTTGAAGTAGAAGTTGTCCAACAGCAAGCGCGCTGCTTCAGCGGCAACCTGCTCGCCCGGACGCAACTTGCGGTAGATGTCCTTGAGGGCTTCTTCCTTGGTCAGGATGGTGTCCTTCTCCAAGGCTTCCTCGATAGAGGAGAACCCGGCAAAGTGCTTGGCGATTTCTTCCGAGGTCAGTCCCAGGGCCTTCAGGAAGACGGTGACGGACTGCTTGCGCTTGCGGTCAATACGAACACCAACCTGGTCGCGCTTATCGACCTCGAACTCGAGCCATGCTCCACGGCTGGGGATGACGCGCACGGAGTGGATTTCTTTGTCACTGAGCTTGTCCAGCGACGTCTCGAAGTACACGCCGGGGCTACGCACCAGCTGGGAGACAACAACACGCTCGGTTCCGTTGATGACGAAGGTTCCCTTTTCGGTCATCAGGGGGAAGTCACCCATGAAGACTGTCTGGGTCTTGATCTCACCGGTCTGGTGGTTCATGAATTCAGCTTCGACGTAGAGCGGAGCGGCGTAGGTCTTGCCGCGCTCCTTGCACTCGTCGATGGAGTACTTCTCGTCCTCGAGGTAGGGGTTCTGGAACGACAGCTGCATCGTCTCGGACGAATCCTCGATGGGGGAGATCTCCTCAAAGATCTCCTGCAGTCCGCTGCGCTCGGAAACAACGGGCAGTCCCTGGGCCTTGGCCTCAGCTACTCGTTTCTTCCACACAGGGGAACCGACAAGCCACTCAAAGCTCTCGGTCTGCAACGCGAGCAGATCCGGAACCTCAAGGGTGTCGTTGATTTTGGCGAACGAGAGCCGCTGTGCGACTCGACCGTTCTTGGCAGTAGTGGTAGATGCAGAACGTGCAACAGCCAAGAGTATTAACCTCCAGGGCTCATCTAGGGAGCCTCATCGTGGGTGACTAAACCGAACCAGACGCAACCACTGGAACTCAGCACAATGAGTTCACCCCGCCGCTATACTCGGGGATCTCGTGTCGACCGCAATATGACGACGCAAGAAGTCAGGGAAGCAAACCTTTAGTGTATACGGTTTGATAACGATTTGTCTACTCCCTGATTTCGAGACTTTCTGGGGATAACCTGCCGTGGGCTTCATGCTCCAGCGCTAGCCTGTCGACGTGGCGGAGCGAGAGTGGATTGAGTACGAAGCGGCCAGATTATTGGCACAGCACAACCTGTCGGAGACCTGGTCATTTCGATTTGATCGAGCCACGACCAGGCTCGGCCAGTGCGATCACCGAACCCGCAGCATCTCCGTCTCGAAGTATCTGACGGAAAAAGCCAGCGACTACGAGGTGTCGCAGGTGCTGCTCCATGAGATTGCTCATGCCCTTGCCGGGCCCCGAGCAGCACACGGTCGACGGTGGCAAGCGGTGGCGGTGACCATCGGCTATGAGGGCGGTCGAACCCACACCGTGGAACCGGCTCACGACCGGGCCAACTGGATAGGGAGGTGCCCCCAGGGTCACGAGATTGTCCGTTTTCGCAAACCCGGGAAACCCGTCTCGTGCGCGAAGTGCGACCGTCGTTTCAATTCCAGCTACCTCATTAGCTGGTCGGCAAAGCCTTAGTCTTCGACCGTGACGTCTTTCCAAAAGGCGACATATCCTGCGAAATCTGTGCCCACGCGCTCCACAGCACCGGGTCGGAGGTCGTGGTAGGCAAAAGCTCGGTCTTGGTAGGACTGGCCATCGACGGTGATCGTGTAATAGTGACAATCGCCCTTCCATGGGCATATGTATGACGTAGAGCTATCAGAGAGGAAATCGCGCTTCACCGATGCGGGAGGGAAATACCAGTTCCCCTCGATCTTCACCAGGTCAGACTCTGGTGCTTCTGCGATTACAGTTTCATTCAGGAGAGCTCTCATAGTGTGGAGAGTCGTCCCGGATTCTGAGCGTCCGATGAAGGTTGGAGTCCCCATGAAGTTTTCCCTCCAGGTGTCACTGGCCTGCACGGTCAGTGAGGCCTTCGCCGCATTGCACGACCCCACGGTCTTTCAGCGGGTTTCCGCCCCATTTCTTTCCTTCACTCCACTATCGCCCGCCGCTTTCCCTGAGCGCTATGTGTCGGGACATTCCTACGTCGTCAAGGTCGCAGCGCTCGGGCTCGTTCCCCTGGGCTCCCAAGAAATCAACCCCACCTCAGAGGAGGAGGGCACAGCGCGCATTTTTCGCGACAACGGTCGCGGGCTGTCGGGGTCTCTAGCGATGGTGTCGACTTTTCGTCACACCATGACGCTTCGCCCGAGTAGTCCGGGGCTCACGATTCTCACCGACGAGTTGGAATTTAAGGCAGGGGTGCTGACACCGCTGATGGGATTGGGATTTCTGGTGTTCTGGTGGTGGCGTCACCGAAGGATGGCCCAGCTGGCGCCACAATGGCGTAGCGGGCGATAGCGATCCAGAGGACGCGCTAGGGCAGCGCTCCCACACTCGCCAGCGCTGCTTTCACCAAGGAACCGCGGCCCCCCTCCATCTCTGCGACCACGTCAGCCGACGTCGCCTGCTCAGGGGTGAGCCAGGTTAGCTCGAGTGCGTCCTGTCGTGGCTCGCAGGTTCCGGTCACCGGAACGACATACACCAGCGACACCGCGTGCTGCCGGGAATCCTGAAACTTTGCACCCGGGAAAGGAAAGTACTCAGCGATGTGCGCTGGTTGAGCCGTCGGCGGGATCTGGGGAAACGCCATCGGGCCCAGGTCCTTTTCCAGATGGCGGAACAGAGCGTCACGGACGGTCTCACCGAACATCACTCGGCCAGACACGATCGCGCGTGTGATCGCGCCCTCGGACGAGACCCGCAACAGCAGACCCACCTCGCTGACGTTCCCCTGGCCGTCCACGCGAACTGGCACCGCCTCCACATAAATAAGAGGTAAACGGTTTCTAATCTCCGAGAGTTCGTCGTCGGATAGCCATCCAGGGTTGGGGTCGGGAGTTCGGGTTGATGACATAGGTCCTTTTTACTCCGATTTCTTCTCGTGCGACAGCGCGCCAGCGGCCATCAGCGCACCCCGGAAGATGCCTTCGTTGACCCGCCAATAGCCGTGCTCAACACCATCAATCAGAATCACGGGAACTTTGTCGGTATAGAACTCCAGCCATGCCGGGTCTTCCTCGACCAGACGCTTCTCGAGGGAGACATTCGTGAAGTCCTCGAGAACCACGGTGATGAGGTCGGTGGCGTCATCACACAGGTGACAGGCCTCTCGACCAATCACGGTGACCGCCACGTTTCTCACCCTCAAAGCCTATGCTGAGTCACGATGACTCCCCCGAAGAAATCTCCTGCCGGCGTCTCTCCCGTCATGGCATTTGTTGACGTCGATAACACGTTGGTCAAGGGAGCAACGATTTACATGTTCGGAGTGGAGGCCTGGAAATCGGGATACATCAAGTGGCACCACGTAATCCCGGCGCTCTTTCAGCAGCGCTACTTCATTCGAAAAGGCGAGACGACGCATCGTTTGAAGTCCACCCGGGAGCGCGCGCAATCCTTGGTGGCAGGTCACCAGGTGAAAGATTTTGACGAAGTAGCCGAGTCCGCCTGGCGCCGCTCGATCGCGCCGAAGATTTTTCCCGAAATGATGGAGCGCATTAACTGGCACAAGGACCAGGGCCACCAGGTGTGGTTACTCACGGCAAGCCCGCAGAGCCTCTCGTCGGTTATGGCGCGCGATCTCGGACTGGCCGGCGCGATTGGCACAGCCTTGGAGGTGAAAGACGGTGCCTATACCGGAGAGATCGAGGGGGAACTCCTCCACGGACCACTCAAGGAGGCGGCGGCCAGAGACCATGCCCGCGCCCACGACGCGGACCTTGCGACGTGCTACGCCTACTCAGATTCAGCTGCCGACATCCCGCTGTTGGAGGCCGTGGGTCATCCTGTAGCGGTCAACCCGGATCATTCTCTGCTCGCCCACGCAACCCGCAACTCATGGCCGGTGGTGTGGCCCGAGTCGACCAACCGCCACCAATCTCACCGATCGAAAAAGGCAGAGAAAAACGCTGGCCACACAGGGTGACCAGCGTTTGTTTCTACAAGTCGCTACTTCTTATTGCGACGCTGGTGGCGAGTCTTACGAAGCAACTTGCGGTGCTTCTTCTTCGCCATACGCTTGCGGCGCTTCTTGATAACAGAACCCATGAAGTTTCCTTTAGACCTGGTGTCGTGTAGTGGTTATCTGCCTGCAGACAACCTCTGTACTCTAGCGCAGAGCAGAAAGCTCAGCCGACCTCGCCGATTTCTCGCACCTCACCAGCAGAGAACACCAGAGTCGACACTGCCGATTCCGGAATCCGAAAGGATCGCCCAAATCTGACGGCGGGAAGCTCTCCGGAGTGCACCAAGCGGTACACCGTCATGGTGGATACCCGCATCATCTGGGCAACTTCACCCACGGTGAGGAAGTGCATCTGAGACAGTGACTGGGACATGAGGACTTTCAGGTGAGCGCCGAAGCGTGAATACCTGCACAACCCTAGGCCGATGCTGGTGCGCTGTAAAGAGTTAGAGACGGACCTTCGCGAGGAGATCATCGAGCCACACCGTGACATCCTTTGCCAACGCTCCCACCGCTCGGCCGGCCTCGCCAAGATCAACAAAAGGCTCACCCGATGCAGTTGTCGTCGACGAGGTCTGTCCCAGCCATTGGTGAACTCCGGCCAGGGAGGACTCATCGAAGCGGTAGTAGCGATGTTGGCCTTCTTCGCGGGCAACGACGACACCCGCCTCGCGCAACACCTTGAGGTGTTTCGAGACCGTGGGCTGCGTAATCCCTAGTGCGTCAACGAGCTGACCCACACTCTTTTCGCCCGAACCTGACCCCGAACGCAGAAGATCGACAATGTCTCGTCGGGTTGGATCAGCAAGCACATCAAACACATCGCTCATAGATGGGTAGCGTACTCTCCCCGTGGTGGGAGTACCATGGCTGGCGGTTGTCTGAAGTTCAGATGAGGAAGAAGGCCGAGTGACGTGTCGTCATGGCTAGGGTCGCTCAAGCGACGCGCCTCTAGGCGTCGCTTCCGCCCCAACTCCGCAGTTCCAGGTCTGGCTCCCTACTCGGCTCCAGCCGGTGTGCGGGGCATCATCTTCCGCGCGCAAGCCATTCTTGGCGGTGGAGCAGCAACAGCGACAATCTTCATCTTTCTTTTCCTGATCACCCTCACCACGGTGATGCTGATGATGCCTTTCGCCTCAGCGACCGGCCAGATGACACCCCTGGCAGACGCCATGTTCACCGCCGTCTCCGCTATTTGTGTGACCGGATTGACAACGGTCAACATGGCAACCCACTGGTCTCCGTTTGGTCACCTCGTCGTGTTCCTCGGACTCCAAATCGGAGGCATCGGCGTGATGACGTTGGCGACGATTCTGGCGGTCATCGCCTCAAAGCGACTGGGCCTCTCGGTGCGCAAGATGATGGCGGGCGACGTTGACCCGTCCCGCCTGCACGACCGGGAAAGCCAAGATTCACACGGCATGCGGCTCTCCGAGGTCAAGGGACTTCTCAAGACAGTGTTCATCAGTGTGCTCGTAATTGAACTGGCGCTGGCGGCCATCATTGTTCCCCGGCTCATCGTCTGGGGGCTCGACCCGACAACGGCGCTGTGGCAAGGCGGTTACCTCGCCGCGTCTGCCTTTACCAATACAGGATTTGTTCCCCTGGTCGATGGTCTCTCGCCCTTCGTGAACGACCCCATCATGGTCATCACCATTGGAATCGGCGTATTTCTGGGAAGCATCGGTTTCCCGGTCATTTATGCGATTGCGCGTGCTCTGAAGACCGTGCGTTTGCGTCGTCTCAGTCGCACTCTGGACCACGCTCGCCTGGGCATACACGCCAAACTCACCCTCACAACGACAACTATTTTGCTGGTCTTCGGTGCTCTGGCCGTGGGTGCACTCGAGTGGGGTAACGACAAAACGCTGGGCGCTCAGCCCGGTGGTTACCGGGCGATGACAGCGCTCTTCGTGTCGATGATGTCGCGCTCTGGGGGATTCAACACTGTCGACACCTCAGAAATGGGTGGAGCAACACTGCTGATTTTGGACATGTTGATGTTCGTCGGTGGAGGATCCGCCTCCACTGCCGGTGGCATCAAAGTGACAACCTTGGCCATCTTGTTCCTCGCCGCTTTTGCTGAAGCTCGAGGTAACCAGGACATCGTGGCCTATGAGCGTCGCATTCCCTCCGACACTGTGCGCCTGGCCGTGAGCGTGGTGCTCTGGGGGGCGAGCATCGTGGCGATCTCGACCATCACCATTCTTCGCATCACCGATGCGCCCTTGGACAAGGTTCTCTTCGACGTCATTTCGGCCTTTGCCACCTGTGGGCTCAGCACCGGGCTCACCAGCAATGACCTCCCGGATTCCGCGAAGTATGTTTTGTCAGCCACCATGCTTCTGGGTCGTGTTGGTACAGTGACGCTAGCAACCGCACTCAGTGGCACACACCGCCAGACGGTGTATCGCCGGGCAAAAGAAAGGCCGATCGTTGGTTGAGAAGATTCCGCACGATGCCCCCGTCCTCGTCATTGGATTGGGGCGCTTCGGTGCCGCAACCGCGGGAGAGCTCGACAAGCTGGGACGCGATGTTCTGGCCGTCGATGAAGATCCCGCCCTGGTTCAGAAATGGTCCGACCGTGTGAGGCACACGGCGGTGCTGGATGCGAGAAATATGAACGCTCTCGAGCAGATTGGCGCCCGGGATTTCCCGATTGCTGTGGTCGCAACAGGTTCCTCCATCGAAGCGAGTGTTCTGATCACCACCAACCTGGTGGACCTCAAGGTTCCCCAAATCTGGGCGAAGGCGATTAGCGAATCGCACGGAAAAATCTTGACCCGCATCGGGGCCCACCGCGTCATCTATCCCGAGCGCGAAGCGGGCGAGCGCGTTGCCCACTTGGTCTCCGGTCGCATGATCGACTTCATCCGTTTCGATGACAACTTTGCGTTAGTCAAGATGTACCCCCCGAAGCCCATCAGAGGCTTGTCTCTGACCGACTCCCAGGTGCGATCGAAATACAACATCACCGTTGTGGGCGTGAAGTCTCCAGGAAAACCTTTCACCTACGCCACGGAAAAGACTGTGGTCACCAACCACGATCTGATCATCGTCTCGGGCACGAACGAAGACATCGAAACCTTCGCAGCGCTGGATAAGTAGCTAGCCCTGCGCCATCTCTTCGGCACGAGCAATAGCCGCAGCGCTGGCTCGCCGAATGATTGCGCTGAGATCCGCCTCGGCATAGACCTCCAGTGCCGCCTGCGTTGTTCCACCCGGGCTAGTGACGGACTCTCGCAACTCCTGGGGAGTTTTCCCGGATGCCTCAAGCAGTTCCATCGCGCCGGCAAAGGCGCCCTGGACCATCGTTGAGGCCTCCTCGGCGCTAAAGCCATGGTCCTGGGCGACTTCGATAAATCGCTCGATGAAGAAATAGACAAAGGCGGGGCCAGACCCCGAGAACGTGCTCAACGCATTGATCGAACCCTCGTCGACCTGGAGGACGCTACCGACAGTGTCAAAAACCCGCGCGACCATGGCTACCTGGTCTGAGGTGGCTCTCGCCCCGGCGCTCATTCCCGTGACACCTTTGCCAACCTGCGACGGAGTGTTGGGCATGGTCCGGATCACCGCGCCCGGCCAGGCGTCTTCTATCTGGGCGATAGTGATCCCTGCGGCAATGCTGACCATCACCGCTGACTCAGGCGCGGCAGAGGACACCTCGCGAATAACTTCGAGCAGATAGTGAGGCTTGACCCCCACGATGACGATGTCAGCGTCCTGGACGGCCCACTCATTGGCTCCCGGGTCCTCCTCGTGGCTTCGAGCTTCCACGCCAGCGCCCACGAGGTGTGAGGCTGACGACGCAGTCGCCGTTGTGACCCGAATGCCCGATGAGGCTCCCGGACTCTGGCGAAGACCACTCAGAATCGCGCCACCCATGTTTCCAGCACCGAGGATTGCGATACGGGGAGAATTTTGGCTCACGGTGCCAGTGTAGATTGGAGCGACGTTGTTGGCAGTGTGGCTAGGAATGACGAGGAGGTAGTGGGCATGGGTGACAAGAAGAAAACCCAGGACAAACTTCCTGATCGAAAGCCGATTCTTGCGGCCCTGATGGATGGCCCCGACACCGACGCTGTCCTGCGGTTATCGATCACCGCCGAACCTGATGGTCACTGGGTCATCGCCGCAACACTGCAATTAGTGGACACGCTTCCGACCTATGTTCTCTCTCACGCTCTGAATGATGCCAAGCGCCGTGTTCGCGAAATACTGGGGGACACAGTCGAGATTTACATCGAACCTGAGCTGGTGCGTGATTCATCCGACAGCCAGCCTGCGACTGACGTCATTGTGATTAAGGCATCGGACTAGGAGAGGTACACACTATGGGTTTACTTCGCGACATCACCCTGATTGTGCACTTCATCGGGTTAGCCCTCATCGTCGGACCGTTCATTGCCCAGATGCGCGCAAGCGCTGGCTACTTCTTTGGCTGGATTCTCACCGGAGCCAGCATTCAACTTGTGACGGGCCTGCTGCTCACAGGGCTCGCTGAGATGCGCCTCGCTGATGATCCAGAGCTCGGCGTGAACCACGCCAAGATCGCGGTGAAGACCGTGATCGCCGTGGTTATTTTTGTAGTGGCTCTGATCGCCTACCGCCGCCAGAAAAAGCTGAGCGCCACAGACAACGAACGCAAACTTCTGCCCCTGCTTCACACTGCCGGAGCGCTCGCGCTGGCGAACATTGTGATTGCCGTGGTGTGGACGGGAACCGTCAGCTAACTACCGAGCTCGGAAAAAGTCGCTCAGGAGCGCTCCACACTCCTCACCGAGGACTCCCCCGACGACTTCATCAACACGATGAGGCAGAGTCCGGTCCCTCACCAGATCGTGGGTGCTGCCTGCCGCACCGGCTTTCTCATCCCAGGCGCCAAACACGAGCCGCGAAATTCGCGCCTGGGTAATGGCTCCCGCACACATGACGCAGGGCTCCAGCGTGACCACGAGAGTGTGGCCAGAAAGATTGGCTGTCTCGAGGGCGTGGCCCGCCAGCCGCAACGCCACGACCTCCGCGTGGGCGGTGGGGTCGCAGTCTCGTTCCTTGGTGTTCGTCGCGCTCGAGATCATTACCCCCGCTGCATCCACCACGAGTGCCGCAACGGGAACATCTCCCGTGGCCAAAGCCTCAGACGCGTTTGCCAGGGCGAGTCTCATTAAGTCAGTGTCATCCCTCACGAGCCCACCCTATCCAGGGCGTCTGGCTCGGGTAGTGTGAGGCGCATGCAGGTGCACATCGCAGACCATCCTCTGATCTCCCACAAGCTGTCGCTGCTTCGGGACAAATCCACGCCCTCTCCTGTTTTTCGCGCCCTGACCTCTGAGCTGGTCACGCTGCTTGCATATGAGGCAACGAGAAAAATTCACGTGGAAGACCAGACCATCACCACCCCGGTCACAACGACGACCGGTAAAAAGTTGGCTAAGCCGCGGCCTGTCGTGGTTCCCATCCTGCGAGCAGGCCTCGGAATGCTCGAGGGTATGACGCAGCTGCTTCCCAGTGCCGAGGTGGGCTTCTTGGGAATGGTGCGTGACGAAAAGACGCTCCAGCCCAGTGTCTATGCAGAGCGTCTCCCGGAGGACCTCTCAGACCGCCAGTGCTACATCCTTGACCCGATGCTGGCCACGGGAGGATCGCTGTTGCAAGCCATCACCTATGTCTTCGACAAGGGTGCCACCGATGTCACAGCGGTGTGTCTCTTGGGAGCACCGGAGGGACTCGCTGCCATCGAGAAGGCCACCGAGGGCAAGAATCTGACGATTGTTCTAGGGGCACTCGATGAAAAACTCAATGAGCACGGATTCATCGTCCCAGGACTTGGTGACGCAGGCGATCGCCTCTACGGAACGGTCGGCTAGGGCGCCAAGACTTGACGCCCGGCGCGCACTGGCTCGATAATCAAGCCATGCATAGCTCGCTGACAATCTTGGTGCCCGCGTACCGTGGCGAGCTGTGTCCCTGTCGAATGTGTGGCTAATCCCCCTGTTCACTTTTCCCGGGCCTTCCGCCCCTCACGAATCGACAGATCATGACAACTTCTTCCTCCAGGGAACCGCGAGGCTTCGCGCTCTACGTCGGGATCAGCGAAGCTGACGCCCGTGCTGCGGGAATCAGCCTGCAGCAGCTCGTCACCGACCTCAAAAAGACAGTCAACGACCACGTGCCTCACGCAGAAACACACGCGGCAATTGCCCTAGCCCCCGAAGGTGCTGGAGGACGACACCTCGACATCGTGCGCATGGCGCTGCACGACCCCATCGCGCTGGGGAAACTCGCCCACGATAAAGCGGCGCGCGAATCTCGGGTCGTGATCGATATTTCGCGCAGACGCGTCGTCATCGACGATGAACAGGCAGCGCTGACATACAAGGAGTTCTCCCTCCTCCAGTTCTTGGTCTTGCGCGAGGGCCAAACAGTCAACCGCGATGTGATCATCGACGCCGTGTGGTCGGATGGCGACGAGGACGTTCCTGTGGCACGAACAATCGATGTCCATATCCGTCGATTGAGATCAAAACTGGGACGATACGAAGACATCGTGAGGACCGTGCGCGGAGTGGGGTACCGATTTGATCGGCACGCGGATGTGACCATCAACTACGGTGTGGCCCAGTCTCCCGACATGATTTAGACGATCGAGGTCCTGTGAACACAGGGGCTGGACCCCGTTACCATTCTGTTATATATTCATCTCATCGTCAGTTGTGTGCTGTGACAGCTCTCGACAATGTGATTGCGTATCACTCTTGGCGCAAGGGAAATAGGGTCGGTTACTCGCCTCAGTAACCGACCCTCACCCCTCTCGGAGCTTTTCCCAGTCTCTGCCTTTACGCTGAGGGGATGTCTTCTGGTCCCGCCATCGTCTGGCTTCGCGACGACCTCAGGCTTGCGGACAATCCGGCATTGCAGGCAGGCCTCGATACGGGCAACCCTGTCGTGATTGTGTATGTCCTCGATGACACCACCCCCGGCACTCGAACCCTGGGAAGTGCCCTGTCGTGGTGGCTCCACCATTCGCTGACGTCGCTCTCGGCCAATATTTCAGCGCTCGGCGGATCCCTCATCCTCCGCTCTGGCCGCGGAAGCGACGTCATCGACGCTCTCGTGGCAGAAACCGGCGCCACTGCCGTGTTCTGGAACCGACGCTATGGTCACGCGAAAGACGCAGACGCAGAACTCAAAGAATCCCTGCGCCACCGAGGGGTGACCTGCGAGAGCTTCGCTGGCAACCTGCTCTATGAGCCCTGGACCATCCGGACGGGCGAGGGCAACCCGTTCAAGGTCTTCACTCCATTTTGGAGAGCCTGTTTAGCCAGTGAACCGCCACGCTCACCTCTGCCTGCTCCATCGTCGATACCGGCACCCCCCTCGCTTTCTAGCGAACCTCTAGCCAGCTGGAACCTCCTGCCCACCGAGCCCGATTGGTCATCCGGCCTGGACGACATGTGGACTCCCGGTGAATCAGGCGCTCACACCCGGTTGGAGAACTTCGTCGAGAACACTCTGAAGAACTACCACCGTCGTGATGAGCCAGGCCCCGTCACAACATCGAGACTCAGCCCGCACCTGCGATTTGGGGAAATCAGCCCCCACCAGATCGCTCATGCTCTCGATCGGTCGTTGCCCGCCGAAGCCGAGAAGAACAAGGCAAAATTTCTCAGCGAGGTGGGGTGGCGAGAATTCTCCTACAACACCCTCTTCCACTCTCCCGATATTGCGACGCGCAACTTTCGCCCAGAATTTGACCGCTTCCCCTGGGGGCAGCCTGACTCGGCAATCCTGAAGGCATGGCAGCGAGGGAGGACCGGGGTGCCCCTGGTGGACGCCGGGATGCGGGAATTGTGGAGCACCGGTTATATGCACAACCGAGTGCGCATGGTGGTGGCGTCATTCCTCATTAAGAACCTGCTCATCGATTGGCGAGTAGGGGAGCAATGGTTTTGGGACACTCTCGTCGACGCTGATGAGGCCAACAATCCAGCCAGCTGGCAATGGGTGGCCGGCAGTGGCGCCGATGCGGCGCCCTACTTCCGGGTGTTCAACCCCCTGCTCCAGGCGGAGAAGTTTGATCCGCAACAGGAATACATCCGGCGATGGGTTCCAGAAATTGACACTGACTCCTACCCGGGGGAACCTATTGTCAATTTGAAGGAGAGTCGCGACCGCGCGTTGGCGGCATTCCAGAAACTTAAGGACGAGCGCCCATCAGAGTGACGCACGTCGCCGCCATGGCGCTCGCGCGTCCTGCTGCCTCCACGATGCTGTGTCCAGCTATCAGCCCAGCGAGCAATCCTGCATTGAAGGAATCCCCAGCCCCAGTGGGGTCCACGACCATCTCGACGTGGGTGGGCGGGACATGGTGGTGTTCCCCGGCGTAGATCAGCGACGAGCCCTGACCTCCCTGGGTGGCCACCACAGCGGGAAAAAGATGATGCAGTGTGACCAGGGCGTCCTCGAGGGTGTCCTTGCCCGAGAGCACCAATGCCTCCTCTTCGTTACAGCGAAGAATGTCGATGCCGGCGATAATCTCGAGAAACCGACCCACACCGAAATCGCTCAAGAACCCCACCGAGGACGCATCCACCATGAGGGAGGCTCCCTTGGACTGTGCTCGGCGGAGAAACTGCGACACCGACGCTGGGTCACGGTGATGAAAAATGCTGTAGCCGGTGAAATGAACCCAGTCGACCTCCTCGAGCAGGTCATCCCTTATCGCTGCGAGGTTGAGCGCAACGTTTGCTCCACGATCACTGAGCATCGTTCTCGACTCGCCCTCGGCAATGATGACAATGGTGCCCGTCGGTTCTGACGCGTCTTCCTCGAGATAGGCATGGACACCGGCTGCGCTGAATTCCTCGACAAAGCGCGCGGCATCGCCGTGGCCGACGTGCCCCACGAACTCGACAGCGACCCCTTCGTGTCCCAGCCACACGGCCGTGTTTGCCGCCGAACCCCCCGATGATCGCGCAATCGTGGCCGGCGTATCGGTGTCGCGACGGATCGGAACCGTAATGCGAGCCACGATGTCATCAATCACATCGCCGACGACGAGAACGCTGCCGGTCATGCCGCGATGGCTGCCCACGCATGGGCAATCTCTGTGGCGACCCGGACGTTGTTCGCAACGAGGTCTAGGTTCACTCGCAAACTCGCGCCCTCGGAATGCTCGACGACATAGGAGAGCACAAACGGTGTCACCGCTTTTCCTCGGATACCCGCAGCATCGGCGGCAGCGAGAGCGGCCTCCAGAATCCGATCGTGGTCCAGGGGATTCCACTGTTGGTCCGCAGGTACTGGGTTGGCGACCACGATTCCACTGCGCTGATCCAGAGCGTCTCGTGCGGCCATAATCTGCGCAACCTCCGCACCGCTCTCTACCCGCCAGTCCAGTGCGTAGGGACTTTCACGGAGCCAAAAAGCGGGAAAAACAGAGGTTTGATAACCCAGAACAGGAATGCTGGAGGTTTCCATGCGCTCCAGG
>JABJAO010000019.1 GCA_018666065.1 Microbacteriaceae bacterium
CAATAACGGCGTCGATGGCTTCTTTGGCCAAAATCTCAGCGGCGTCTTGGTCTACGAGGTAGTCCCCACCCTTGACAGTGTCAAAGGTGTGCCATTCCCAGCTGTCCTCTTCGATGTTGGCCAGCGCTGCAGCCATGCCACCTTGGGCCGCTCCTGTGTGGGAGCGAGTCGGATACAGCTTCGAAATGACTGCTGTCTTCGCGTGGGGGCCAGCTTCGATCGCAGCGCGCATTCCAGCGCCACCAGCACCGACAATGACGACGTCGAACTGGTGGTGGTGCGTGGTGAGGTCGCCGTGTGAAGTTGTATCAGGAGTTTTCGTCGCCATGCGCCCTACATCACCTCGGCACAGAACGAAGGCAACAGCTCAGCTGGCGAGCCAGTGGGGCAGGGATCGAAGGCGTAAATCGTCAATGTGCCCAGCGCAAGCAGCGCGATGGTTGAGACAAGGAGCGCACCATGAAGAATGCGCCGCGTTGACGCTTGAGTGGCGTAGTCGTTGACCAGAGTGCGCATTCCGTTGGCGCCGTGAATGAGAGCGAGCCACAGCAGTGCGGTGTCCCACACAACCCAGAAAGGGTCAGTGAACTTTCCGGCAACAAATGCAAAGTCAATAGCCTTCACTCCCTCGCCGACCATGAGGTTGACAAAGAGGTGTCCAAAAATCAGAACAACAAGGACGATGCCGGAGGCGCGCATATAAATCCAGCCCCACTTTTCCCAGTTGATGCCGCGCTTGTGGGTCCGAATCGGAGCCCTGGGGGTCTCAATTGTGACGCTCATCGTTTTACCACCCAAACACATTCATGAGATGACGGGGAGTGAAAGCCAGCATGGTGACAACCCAGAGACCAAGAACCACATAAAACAGGGCCACGTGATGCCGGGAGCCTATGTTCCAGAAGTCGACCAAAATAATGCGGAGGCCATTGAAGGCGTGGAAGACGATCGCTCCCACGAGGCCAATTTCTGCAACGCCCATGAGTGGAGTTTGGTAGGCGCCAATGACTGCGTTGTAGGCCTCAGGGCTCACGCGCACCAGCGCGGTGTCGAGAATGTGCACGAGCAGAAAGAAGTAGATACCAATTCCAGTGATGCGGTGGAGAACCCACGACCACATTCCTTCGCGGCCGCGATACAGCGTTCCGCCGGGGATCACGCTCTTTTTGCGCGGGGTGGGAACCTCAATCGTCACCGACGGTGACGCAGAAGACCCAGAGTTACTTGCAGAAGTCGCCACGAGACTCTGCCCCTTTCCTCGGTAAGCCCTGAAGGCACAATCATATGATGTCTCGCATGGGGACTTTCCCAGCTTGCCACTAGCCTTATGCCATGTCTGACACGCCATCCCGCGAGTTTTACGCCGTTATTCCGGCTGGAGGCTCTGGGACCAGACTCTGGCCACTCTCGAGATCCCAAGAGCCAAAGTTCTTGCTGGATTTGCTGGGGACGGGGAAATCGCTGCTGGTCGATACCATCGAGCGCCTTGCGCCCTTCGCTGATCCTGACCATGTTTTTGTCGTGACGGGTGATGCCCATGTCCCCTTGGTGCGATCTCAAGCGCCGGGAGTTCCAGCGAAGAATGTCCTGAGCGAGCCATCCCCTAAGAACTCTGCCGCGGCCGTCGGCCTTGCCGCGTATGTGTTGAACACCATGAATCCCGATGCGATTGTCGGATTTTTCGCAGCTGATCACGTCATTCAGGAAGAATCTGCGTTTCAGGAGGTCCTGGGGAGGGCAGTGGAGGCAGCCAGTTCAGGGCACCTCGTCACGATTGGGATTACGCCCCACGAACCGTCAAGTGCTTTTGGATACATAAAGAAGGTCCGGGAGTTCTCCGACAACGGAGTACACCATGTCGGGGAGTTTGTGGAGAAGCCACCCTTTTTGGATGCTCAGCGGTTCCTGTCCTCCGGGGACTATCTCTGGAACGCGGGAATTTTTGTGGGCAAGGTCTCGGCAGTAGTTCAGGCTTTTGACGATTTTGCGAGTGAGCTGGGGACCCCGCTCCGAGCGATCGCTGACGCTGTGGTTGAAGGCTCAGACTTCCGAGATTTATGGGAGGCGCTGCCATCAATCGCCTTTGATTATGCGGTGGCAGAGCCAGCAGCAAAGGCTGGGCAATTTCTTGTGGTGCCAGGAAACTTTGGGTGGCAAGACGTGGGCGACTTCGCCTCTCTCGCTGGAGTGCGAGACAACGGGTCACCCTCAGATGTCATTGTTGTGGGCGATGCGACCAAAGTTCATCCCCACGATTCCACGGGAATCGTGGTGGGTTCCTCCGGACGCATCATCACCATCCTGGGAATGAAGGATGTCGTCGTTGTTGACACTCCCGACGCGCTGCTCGTCACCACAAAAGACCATGCGCAAGACGTCAAGCAGATAGTCGAGAGCATGAAAGAGCAGGGACTCGACACTATCCTCTAGTCCCAAAACCCGGCTGCACCAGTAGCATCGACACCATGCGCATTTTGATTTCGGGTGGTGCGGGTTTCGTGGGTTCACACCTGGCGGAACGGCTACTGGGACACGGACACGACGTCATCGCGGTCGATAACTACTTCACCGGCTCCAAGAGGAATATCGAGCACCTTCTGGGAAACCCTCGATTTGAGTTGATTCGTCACGACGTGACTTTCCCTTTGTATGTCGAGGTGGATGCGATTTATAACCTTGCATCGCCTGCGTCCCCTGTTCATTACCAACACGATCCTGTTCAAACCACGAAGACAAACGTCATGGGTGCGATTAACATGTTGGGTCTTGCAAAGCGCTTGCGGGTTCCAATTCTTCAAGCCTCAACCTCCGAGGTGTATGGCGACCCCGAGGTTCATCCGCAGCCCGAGGAATATTGGGGGAAGGTTAATCCCATCGGGCCACGTGCCTGCTACGACGAAGCAAAGCGCGTTGCAGAGACGCTGTTCTTCGACTACTACCGGCAACACGGTCTTGACATCCGCGTAGCTCGAATCTTCAACACCTACGGGCCACGGATGGCCGCCGATGATGGGCGTGTGGTGAGCAACTTTATTGTTCAGGCGCTCCGCGGCGGGCCACTCACCATTTATGGCGATGGGTCTCAAACGCGCTCGTTCTGTTACGTGGACGATCTTGTGTCTGGCCTTATTGCGTTGATGGAGAACTCGTCGAATGAACCGGGGCCGGTGAACCTTGGGAACCCCGGAGAGTTCACAATGCTGGAGCTTGCGTCTCTTGTTGTGGAAATGACCGGGTCATCCTCTGTGCTCGAGCACAGAGATTTGCCGGCCGATGATCCCAAGCAACGTCAGCCCAACATTGAGAAGGCCAAGAAGGTTCTGGGGTGGGAGCCGAAGGTGGCCCTTCGTGAAGGACTCAGCACAACCATCTCGTATTTTCAGTCGCAGCTCGCGTAGGTGGTCTGATGGCTATTCCTTTCATCCTGGATACCGACACAGCTCAAGACGATTGTGTGGCCATCCTTCTGGGCGTCTTAGACGAGTTAGCAGATTTGCGGGCTGTCACGATGGTTGCTGGCAACGTCGGCTTCGATCAGCAAACTAACAATGCCCTGATGACTCTGAGTGTTGCGGGAGCCCTCGGTGAAGTTCCCGTCTTTCTCGGATGTCGGAGACCCATGGTTCGCGAGTGGGTGTCTGCTGAAAACGTTCATGGCGATGGCGCGGGCGGGCTTTCGATGGACATAACCGGGGTTTCCACGGAGTCTGAGCATGCGGTTGATGCTCTGCTGAGGCTCACACATGAGGAACCTGGAGAGTTAAATATTGTTGCGATTGGACCACTGACAAATATCGCGATGGCGGTCGTGAAGGATCCTGATTTTCCGGCGCGAGTGAAGCACCTCTACATCATGGGTGGATCAAATAATGCGCGGGGAAATATCACGGCGGCCGCGGAGTTCAACTTCTACGTCGACCCCGATGCAGCAAAAATTGTGTTTGACGCAGGGTTCGATATCACCGTTGTCCCGTGGGAGCCGCTCACGGTTCGGGACGCAATTTTTTCACGAGCTCAGATGGCGGAAATTGGCGCTCAGGAAAACCCCGTTGCGCAGTTTTTCCAGAGGGTGTGCGAAACAACTCTCGAGTTTGATGAGAGTGTCGGGATTCCCGGGTCCTCCCACCCGGATTCGCTGACTGTCGCTGTCATGTTGCATCCAGAGCTGGTGGTCAAGAGTGCTGCCTATCGCGTCGACATTGAGGCTGACTCTGAGCTGACTCGCGGATATTCGGCGATGTCCTGGGGTATTCACGGGCTCAAGCCCAACGCGCGCGTCATCGAGGACGTCGATGCTGCTGGGTTTTTCTCCTACATCAAATCCATGATGGCAACGAAGACAGCTCCATCGAGGGCCATTATCGGACTGTAGGTCCCTGCGCGAGAGCTTCAAGTGTGGCTTGAGGCGCATTTGAGCATGATGCGATTCCGGTAATTTTCCCCGGACAGGGGCGCCCTAAGATGAGAGGCAAGTAGCCGTCACCCTCCCTCTGGATCTGACTTTTGAGGCCAATAGCTAGGGGTGAGAATGGCGGTGTCACAACATTATGAGAGGACGACATTAAGTGAAAGCAATCACCGCAAAGCGTACCTTTGCAGGTATCGCTGCATTGGGTGCTGCTGCTCTGGTTCTGGCAGGTTGTGCCGCAGACACCACTGAAGAGGCAGTAACCGAGGAAGCAGTAGTTCAGGAAGAGGCAGCACCTTCGCTCGACTTCCTAGCGTGCGCCGTTTCCGATGAGGCAAGCTTCCAGGACAACTCCTTCAACGAGGCTGTCTACGACGGACTCGTCCAGGCTGAGTCCGAGCTCGGAGTTCAAATCGCTGAGGCTGAGTCCGCCAGCGCCGAAGACTTCGCTCCGAACCTGCAGGCAATGGTCGATGCAGACTGTGACGTTATCGTCGCTGTCGGCTTCAACTTGGTTGCAGACGTCAACGTCGCCGCCGGAGCAAACCCTGACATGAGCTTCGTCACGGTTGATGGTTGGAGTGAAGGAAACGACAACTTGAAGCCCGTTGGCTACAAGATGCACCAGTCCAGCTACCTCGCTGGTTACCTCGCAGCTGCGTACTCAACCTCCAAGGTTGTCGGCACCTACGGTGGTCTCCAGATTGATGCTGTGACCGACTTTATGGCCGGCTTCTACTACGGTGCGAAGGCCTACGAGACCGAGACCGGCACCGCTGTGACCGTGCTTGGTTGGGACCCCGCAGCCGCCGAAGGCCAGTTCTGGGGCGGATTCGCACCGAACGACGCTGTCGGTAAGAGCATTGCTGCTTCTCAGCTCGAGCAGGGTGCCGACGTTCTCTTCCCCGTGGGTGGAGACCAGTTCGGTGCTGGAATCGAAGCAATCAAGGAAGCCGGCGTTGACGCAGTCATGGTTGGTGTCGACAAGGACATTGCTTTGACCTCACCTGAGTACGCCGACTACATCATCACCTCCGCCGAGAAGCGCATGGGCGCTGCAACCTTCGACATCATCGAAGACTATGCAGTCAACGGCAACTTCACCGGTGACTACTACATGGGTGACCTGGCTAACGAGGGTACGGACATTTCCCCCTTCTACGCCTTCGATGACAAGATCGACCAGGCCATCAAGGACCGCCTCGCAGAGCTCAAAGCAGGCATCATTGATGGTTCGATTGACCCACTGTCCTAGACAGACGGGTCTCGTCGTAACGTAATCGAATGTGGGGCCCTAGACGATGGTCTAGGGCCCCACATCGTTTGCCTCTATGGTGAGTGAGAAATACAGAAAGTGACCGAGCAATGAAGCTTGAACTTCAGGGAATGACCAAACGATTTGGTCCTGTCGTCGCCAACGACGACATTTCTCTCGTCGTAGAGCCAGGTCAGATTCACGCCCTCCTCGGAGAAAACGGGGCGGGTAAGTCCACTCTGATGAATCTCTTGTACGGGCTGTATCAGCCCGATGAGGGGCGGATATTACTTGACGGGGTGGAGCAGAAGTTTTCGGGTCCTGATGATGCCATGGACGCCGGTATCGGGATGGTGCACCAGCACTTTATGTTGGTCCCTGTTTTCAGCGTTGCGGAGAACGTGGTGCTCGGCAACGAGCCTTCCACTCGCTGGGGCTCCCTAGACCTAGCCACCGCCCGCGAGCGGGTACAAGAGATTTCCGCGCGATTTGGATTCGACATCGATCCTGATGCAATCATCGAAGACCTACCGGTGGGAATTCAGCAGCGCGTCGAGATTGTGAAGGCGCTCGCGCGCGAGGCCCGAGTGCTGATTCTCGATGAGCCGACTGCGGTGCTAACACCACAAGAAACTGATGAGCTGATGGAAATCATGCGCCAGCTTGCTGCTGAGGGAACCTCTATCGTGTTCATCACTCACAAGCTTCGCGAAGTTAAGGCAGTCGCAGATGTTGTCACAGTCATCCGAGGTGGAAAAGTCATTGATTCCGTTTCGCCCGAGTCATCCGTCGGTGAACTCGCCTCGTTGATGGTCGGTCGGGAAGTTGACCTGACAGTGAACAAGAGTGCTCCCCAGCTCGGTGACGTTGTGTTGGAGGTGCGCGATCTCGTGGTGGTGGATGATCGTCAACAGAAGGTCATCGACGGCATTTCTCTTGATGTTCGAGCGGGTGAGGTGTTGTGTCTTGCAGGCGTTGAGGGAAACGGCCAGACCGCATTCGCAGAAACCTTGTTGGGGCTGCGCCAGGTAACCTCCGGGTCAATCATTCTTGGTGGGCAGGACATCACCGACGACAGTGTTCGTGACGTTCTTGAGGCAGGGGTGGGATACATCCCCGAGGATCGCAAGAAAGACGGCCTTGTAGGGGACTTCACTCTCGAAGAGAACTTCATGACCGACGGGTCATTCTCCAGGCCCTGGACAAAGGGCCTTTCCATTGACTTTGCTTCTCGCCATGACACGAGCACTGGTCTCATCGAACGTTTTGACATTCGGACACCATCCTCGACAACGCTTGCCAAGAAGCTATCCGGAGGAAACCAGCAAAAAGTTGTCGTCGCCAGGGAACTGACTAGAGATTTGAAATTGTTCATTGCAGCGCAGCCCACCCGCGGTGTTGACGTGGGTTCGATCGAGTTCATCCACGAACAGATCATTGCTACCCGGGATCGGGGAATTCCCGTGGTGATCATCTCGACCGAATTGGACGAGGTGTATGGGCTGGCAGATCGGATAGCGGTCATGTATCGAGGTCGAATCGTCGCAATTGTTCCACCCACCACTACACGGGAACAGATGGGCCAGATGATGGCAGGAATTCTTCCAGAGGGGATAGCAGCATGAGCGTTCTGAAAGAAATTCTTTCCACCAGCGCAACTCGGGCATTTCTCTCCATCCTGATGGGATTCCTGGTGGGAGCAATCTTCATGATGGTCTCTGGGGAAGAAGTGGGTGAAGCCCTAGATTCAGGGGGGCTCGGTGACGCATTTGCGGCGGCCCTGATGACTGTCGCCGATGGCTACGGAGCTTTGTTTCGGGGATCGATTTTCAACACCCGGGCCGATGATCTTGCCACGGCAATTCGTCCCCTGACAGAAACATTGCGTCTTGGAGCACCCCTCATCGCAGCGGGGCTCGGAATTTCACTGGGATTCCGCGTCGGATTGTTCAACATTGGCGGTAATGGCCAGATGGTTTTTGGCATCCTGTGGGCGACCTGGGTCAGCACCAGAATGGAACTCCCCATCGTGCTCCATATGCTTGCCGCGGTAGTGGTGGCAATTTTGGGAGCTGCCCTGTGGGGCGCTCTGGTGGGCTTCCTGAAAGCTCAAACGGGCGCGCACGAGGTGATTCTGACCATCATGCTGAACTATGTATCGATCTATCTCTTTACGTGGTTCATTCGGAACCCCAACTTGCTGCAGCAGGTGGAGGCTGGTGGAACGCCGAAGTCTGATGCGCCGGCAGTGACCGCCCAACTCCCACAACTATTCCCCGGCACGTACTCGCTACACCTAGGTTTTATACTCGCAATCCTGGCTGCGATTACCTACTGGTGGTTGATGGAGCGCTCTGCCATCGGATATCGCTTCAGAATGGTTGGTCATAACCCTCACGCTGCCAGGACTGCCGGGATCTCAGTTGAGCGCACGTACGTCTATGCCATGGCGGTTTCTGCGGCGTTCTTGGGAGTGGCGGGGGCAAATCAGGCTTTAGGCACACAGGTTCCCTACACCGAAACCGTCCACGCGGGGATTGGTTTTGATGGCATCACGGTCGCGCTGCTGGGCGGAGGGAGCGCAGTCGGTATTTTCTTTGCCGGCTTGCTCTTTGGCGCCTTCAAAGCGGGAGGCCCGCAAATGCAGGTCATTGGTGTCTCCCCTGAGGTGTTGGGCATCGTTCAGGGCGCAATTGTCTTGTTTATTGCAGCACCGCCGCTGGTGAGAGCGTTGTTCCGATTGCCCTCATTGTCCTCCACCCCTGCTCTTGACCGGTTCAGAGCGCGATTCCAGAGGAAGGGGGCATCCTGATGAGCACAACAGTGACTCCAGGAATTTTCTCACTGGCCGACGCAAAAGTGAGCTGGAAGGCTCCCTGGTTTATGGCGTTCTTCAGCGTCGTTGTTTTTGTGGGCTTTGGTGTCCTGGGCCGGAGAGAGCCTGTGGAGTACTCCCTCACTCGCGATGACGCCAATTTTGTGTTGCCTCCCATTGAGGCCATGTCTCATGTTGTCGGCCTCACCCTCGGTGTGATCTTGCTGGCGATCACGGCCTTGGCCTTTGCGTGGGTCCTTCGCAAGCGGCCTGTGCCTCTCTGGTGGTCGCTGGTGTTTGGCCTCATTGCCATCACCGCACTGCTTGGATGGCTCGCAGCGGGGGACCGAGTCCCCGTTGCGTTCCTGCTTGCTAACGCCATCGTGTTGGCTATTCCCATCATGTTTGGTGGCATGGCTGGCGTGATGTCCGAGCGGGTAGGGGTGGTCAACATTGCGATTGAAGGACAGCTGTTGACCGGCGCCTTTGTGGCCGCTGTCGTTTCCACCCTGACAGGGAATCTCTACATCGGCTTGATTGCCGCAATGATCGCGGCGTCTCTCGTCTCTATGGTGCTCGCAGTATTCGCGGTCCGGTACCTCGTTGACCAGATCATCGTCGGGGTAGTCCTTAATGTTTTGGTCATCGGGGTGACGAACTTCCTGTATTCGCAGTGGCTGACGCAAGATGCGGCAACTACGAACGCTCCAGGGACATTTCCTGTGGTCTCGCTCCCGATTCTGAGCGACATTCCGATTCTGGGGCCTGTTTTCTTTGAAAACCGCATAACGGTCTACCTGGCTTTCGTGGCTGTTCCTCTTCTCTGGTACATCCTGTTCCGCACCCGTTTTGGTTTGAGAGCTCGTGCCGTGGGTGAATACCCCATGGCCGCGGACACGATGGGTGTGGGCGTTGCTGCCACACGTTTTTGGTGGGTTGTGATGGGTGGGGCGCTTGCTGGTCTTGGTGGCGCCGCATTGACTATTGGGAATGTCGGTGCTTTTGGAAAAGAAATGACCCAGGGACAAGGCTTTATTGCGCTTGCGGTCGTGATTCTTGGCCGCTGGCACCCCTTCTACATGTCTGCTGCGGCGTTGCTCTTTGGGTTCTCGATTATTTTGCGGGTCTGGGCTAACCAGGTCAGCCCCGGGATTCCCACTGACTTCATCATCATGGTTCCCTATTTGGTCACCATCATTGCTGTCGTGGGATTTGTGGGACGGGTGCGACCTCCCGCCTCGGTCGGTAAACCGTATGTCAAGGAGTAGCTGGAATGGCTGACGTTGATTGGGACGCGCTGCGAGTGACCGCTGCGGAAGCTATGCGCCGCGCCTATGCCCCCTATTC
This sequence comes from Microbacteriaceae bacterium, assembly GCA_018666065.1. GTDB lineage: Bacteria > Actinomycetota > Actinomycetes > Actinomycetales > Microbacteriaceae > Pontimonas. The sequence continues at coordinate 9,826 of JABJAO010000019.1, forward strand.
AGATTTCCCTGTGGGCGCCGCCGCCATCGTCGATGATGGCCGTGTTGTCTCTGGCTGCAACGTCGAAAATGCTAGCTACGGGGTTGGACTATGCGCAGAGTGTTCTCTTGTCTCACAGCTCACGATGACTGGGGGAGGCAAGCTTGTCGCGTTCACGTGTGTTGATGGCAAGGGCGACGTCTTGATGCCTTGCGGTCGTTGCCGGCAGTTGCTCTATGAACACTCTGCAGAGGGCATGGTGCTGGAAACTGTGAGCGGGATTAAGACCATCGACGAGGTGTTACCGGATGCCTTTGGGCCGCGACAACTGGAGGAGTTCCGAAATGGCTAACACCGGTGCAACGAGCATAGATTTTCAGGCACTCCCGAAAATTTCACTACACGATCACCTCGATGGGGGGCTTCGCCCAGCCACCATTCTCGAGATTGCCGACGCCGAGGGTGTGGCGCTTCCCATGGATACCGAGACTGGAGCTGCGATTGACGATGCAGGGCGATTGGGCCAATGGTTTGCGGATCAGTCAGATTCAGGGTCCTTAGTGGAGTATCTCAAGACATTTGACGTGACGACGGCGGTCATGCAGAGCGAGGCTGGCCTTGAACGGATTGCACGAGAATTCGTCGAGGACCTGGTCGCAGATGGCGTTGTTGTAGGTGAGATTCGGTGGGCGCCAGAGCAGCACGTGCAGGGTGGCCTCAGTCTGGATGCCGCGGTTGAGGCCGTTCAAGCCGGCATTGATGGGGCAGTTGCAGCTGCTCGTAAAGCTGGCTCCGTGATTTATGTGGGACAGCTGGTGACCGCAATGCGGCACCTCGATAGAAGCGTGGAAATCGCCCAACTCGCCCTTCGCAACCGAGACAAGG
>JABJAO010000030.1 GCA_018666065.1 Microbacteriaceae bacterium
AGGAGATCCGCTGGGCTCCAGGCGAGAGGTCGTGGAGCACGCAGCCCGCTTGGTCTCCCGGGCGATGGAAGTCCCGGGTGGGGAGGTTCGTGACCCAAACGCTGCCCACATTCTCACCGTGCGTGAGCGCGCAGCAGAATCCATCGAGGTGCCTCCAGTCATCATCCCTCGGCGAATCCCTGCCTCGTCCCTGGAGCGGTGGTATCTCGACCCGGACGCGCAGCGCGCTGCCCTGCGGCGACCACTTCCGCAAAAGCCCTACCTCCAGGCGCTCAGGGGAACACTGTTCCACCGCTATGTCGAAGAACATTTCGAGGACACCCCCTCGGTTGCTTTTCCCAGTCTTGATGACCAGGGCGAGAGTGAATCCTGGGGACTCGAGGCGTGGATAGAGGCGTTTCAGAGTTCTCCTTTTGCCACCCTGGCGCCCCTGGCGATTGAGCAGGAGCTCCACGTTCCCCTCGCTGGTCGCATTGTTGTGTGCAAGATTGACGCGGTCTTCCCCGGGGAGAGCGGCCCCCACATTGTTGACTGGAAGACGGGAGCGATGCCGTCGACTCCCGAGGACATCGAGGCGAAGTCGCTGCAGTTAGCCGTCTATCGCGCGGCCTGGTCCCAGTGGTCAGGGACTCCCGAAGAGTCGATCACCGCCAGTTTTTGGTATGCCGGGACGTCGACGTCGCTCACGCCCGAGCAGCTGTACAGCACCGCGGACTTGGAAAAGACTCTGGGAGCCCTCTGGGGCGCTTAGTTCTCGAGGGGATGCTTCGCCTGGGAAATAGGTTGCGTCAGGGCTTGATCCATATCGCCAGAGACCCGATCGTGCAGGGCTGAGAGCATGGCGGTGGCGTCCTGCGTGATTGTGTCGTTGGCGATATCGAGCCCGTGTAACAGCCATTTCGCGATATCGAGCTCGGCATAAAACCTGGCGCGTTGCATGATCCAACGGTCAGCCTGTGCTCGAGCGCTGCGATACGTGGTGTGCACGGTCGCAGCGAAGGGTGCACTTCCCGGAGTCGTCAGCCATGCCATATCTCGGGCAGGGTCGCCCACGCGGAAGTCGCGCCACTGGTCCACGGCCACAACGGAGTCCCCCTCGACCAGGATGTGTCCCAGTTGCATCAGGCCGTGAATGACAGTGGGTTCAAACTGCCACAGGCCAGCATCTTCACACGCTGTCTCCCATCGTCGCAGCAGTGCTTGGGGGAGGAGACCTGAGGCCGCTGCGCGATCAACAATCCCCACACACTCCCGCACAGAATCCAGCGCACTCTCGGTGGGCCGGCCGTGATCCTGGAGAGTGCTCGTGGGGAGTTGGTGAATTTCTGCCAGAGCGTGACCTATGGACGCCGCCAGTACCGGCGAGACCTTCTGAGGGCCCCGGGCTTGCCCCGGCAGATAGGTGCTGACACTGAGGGTGTACGCACCAACTTCGGTGGTGGCAGCGAGCATGGGAACCTGAAAGGAGAGCCTGGAGCGAAGCCCTTCACTGAGAGCCCGGAGGGCACTCAGTGAATCCAGGTGAATTGTCTCGGCCTGCGCTGAGGTGGGCAGCTCCACCAGCCATGCGGCGTGATTTACGTCATAGACCAGCGCGATGTCTTTTTCTGCGCTGGAAAGATTCTGTGCACTCACAGCTTGAAAGCCGGGCACAGCGCTGGTGGCCAGCGCCGATAGCATGAGAGCAGTGTGGCCCATGGCTCAAGAGTAAGCGTCGACAACCTTCCCGGGCTCCTGCCACACCGAGCCTCCTGCCAGAGTGGCAGGTGTCGACAAAGGAGAGTGACGGATGTCCCTGACGTCGCGGTTGCCTCTATCGAGAACTCGCATCAATCGGAACGCCGAATCTCGCAAGATTCCCGGTTTCCTCGATCGACTGATGGCGGATGATGCCACCAAAGTTGTGCTGATTTGGCGAGGTGAGGCTCTGCTCGCTGAGGGCACGCCTGCCCGAATGGAGCTTGTCGCACCAGGCGATGTGCCCTCCGATTCCCTCTTGATTTACCTTGGCTTCACGGTGGATTCTGTGCGCACCATCCCCCAGGGAACCCACATTGTCGCAGCGGTGCTCACCGATGAGAGCGGACCTGACGTCTGTTCGGATATGGCCCGCTGGGTGTCCGCGCGCACCATGGCTCACGCGTTAGATGATCTTGACTCGGGGATCGTGATTGAAGCACTCGCGATGGCGAACTGGCACGCCGCTCATGCTTTTTCTCCCCTCACCGGTTCCCCCGCACGTGCGGAGCAGGCGGGCTGGACTCGGGTCGACCAATCCACGGGAAAGGACCTGTTTCCTCGTACCGATGCGGCAGTGATCGCCCTGGTGACAGACGACAAAGACCGCATCGTGCTCGGCAGCAACGCCCTCTGGGAATCCAGGCGGTACTCGTTATTGGCAGGATTCGTCGAGCCCGGTGAATCCCTGGAAGCAGCCGTGGTCAGGGAAGTGTTTGAGGAATCTGGTCTTGTGGTGACCAACCCCGTCTATATGGGATCGCAGCCCTGGCCTTTCCCCGCTTCGCTGATGGTGGGGTTTAGGGCAGAAATTGAGCAGGAATCTCTTGCGGGAATTCGCCCGGATGGAACGGAAATTGTGGATCTCCGGTGGTTCACCCGAGAGGAGCTTCTTGCCTCACTCGGGGATGTGTTGTTGCCAGGTCGCCCTTCTA
>JABJAO010000029.1 GCA_018666065.1 Microbacteriaceae bacterium
ACAGACTCATCAACGACCTCGTAAGGGGTGCCAATTTCGATAGCGTGCATGGCCTCGCCAAGAAGTTTGGCGAGGAGGCGGTTGACCACGAACCCGGTGGTGTCGGCCGTAACGATGGCGGTCTTACGCAGCTTGTTGACCAATGCGACCCCTGTTGCCACCGCGGCGTCGGAAGACTTATCGGCCCGCACAACCTCCACCAGCGGCATCACCGCGACGGGATTGAAAAAGTGGATGCCCACCATCCGTTCGGGGTGCTTGATGACAGAGGCGATGTCGCCAATGGACAGTGACGAGGTGTTGGAGGCGAGGATGGCCTCAGGGGAGACGTGTTTTTCCAACTCGGTGAACACGTCCTGCTTGACACTGAGTTCCTCAAAGACGGCCTCGATGACAAGGTCGCAGGAGGCAAAGTCCGCCATCGACGTGGTGCCATGGATCAGGCCGCGCAGCTTGTTCGCAGCATCCGGGTGCAGGCGTCCCTCCTCGAGGAGCGTGTCAATCTCACGCCTCATCCATGACGTGGCGTCATCGACTCGGTCCTGCGAAATGTCGCTGATCACGACGGGAACTTCGAGGCGTCGCAGGATCTGAAATGCGAACTGTCGGGCCATCAGCCCACCGCCGACGACGCCGACTTTCGTCATCGCAACCGCGTGTTCACGACCGGGTGCGCCGGGGGTCACTTTGGCGCGTTTCTGGGTCAACATGAAAGCGTAGACGCTGGCGCGGAACTGGTCCCCTGCGATGAGTTCGGCTAACACCTCGTCCTCTGCAGCGAATCCCCGTGCCTTCGAGGAGGATTGTGCTGCAGCAAGCAGGTCAAGTGCCGCATAGGGGGAGCGGGCAACCGTGCCGATTTTGGCGCGCAGCATCTTGCGAGCCGTATTGACCGCAATAGGCCACACAGTGCTGCGCTCAATGGCGCCCGGTTCGTGAGGTCGTTTGACCTTTCGCGCGCCCGCGAGCACCTCGTCAGCAAAACGGACCGAGTCCTCGAGGAAACGCGCAGCCGGGAAGATTGCATCAGCAATGCCCATGTCCCGTGCCTGCTGTGGTGTGAGTGTGCGATTCATCTTCAACGGGTTTTCGACCATCACGGTCAGAGCGTTCTTGATTCCAATCAAGTTCGGCAGTTGCCACGCACCACCCCATCCTGGAATCAGTCCCAGGAAAACCTCCGGAAGGGCGAGTGCGGCGGCGCTGGCAGAGACCGTGCGGTAGTTGGCGTTGAGAGCAACCTCCAGGCCACCGCCCAACGCGAGGCCGTTGATGAAACAAAATGAAGGGACACCCATTTCACCCAAGAGCCCAAGCGTCTGATGCCCCAGTTTCACCATGAGCACACCCGTGGATTTATCTGGAATGTCGCCAACCTTGGAGAGATCCGCGCCGGCGGCGAGAATGAAGGGGCTACCGGTGATGGCCACAGCGCTGATCTCTTTGGCGCGAGCCTCAGCCTGGAGGCCTCGCAGCGTGTCGCGAAGCTCTACGAGCCCGTGGGGGCCCAGAGTGTTGGGACGGGTGTGGTCTTTGCCGTTATCGAGTGTGACCAGAGCGAGAGTTCCCCCAGAGCGTGGCAGGGGAATGCGGCGCACATAACTGTGGGTGACAACCTCATCCTTCGCATGCTCGGTCAGAGCCGAGACGTCCAGAGAGTCATATTGAGCAACAGCACTCTTGGCCATTTAGCGCGCTCCTGTGTAGTGAGGGTTCTCCCAGATGACGCTTCCGCCCTGCCCTAAGCCGACACACATCGCTGTCAGGCCGTAGCGAACCTTGGAATGCATTTCAAACTGGCGCGCAAGCTGAATCATGAGACGAACCCCGGAGGCAGCGAGGGGGTGACCCAGCGCTATCGCACCTCCCCAGGGGTTAACGCGCGGGTCATCATCAGCAATCCCAAAGTGATCCAGCAGGCTAAGAACCTGAACCGAAAACGCCTCGTTGAGCTCAAACAGTCCGATGTCACCGATGGAGAGCCCAGCTTTTGCCAGAGCCTTTTCGGTCGAGGGGATTGGGCCAATTCCCATCACTTCGGGCTCGACGCCGGCGAAACCGAACGACACCATCCTCATCTTCACCCCGAGCCCTAACTCGCGCGCCGTGGTCTCTGACGCCAGTGCCGCCACCGTGGCTCCGTCGGTCAGAGGCGACGCGTTGCCTGCGGTGACTTTGCCGTGAGGCCGAAACGGAGTCTTCAAATCCGCGAGCGCTTCCATGGTTGTTCCGGGCCGACGGCCCTCATCTTCGGTCGCCATGCCATATCCGGCCTCGCTGCGTAGGGCAACAGGTATCAGGTCGGGTTGAATGTGTCCCGCCGCGTAGGCAGCTTCCGCCTTGACCTGGGAGAGCATTCCAAATCGGTCGGCTCTTTCTTTAGTCAGCTGCGGGAACCGATCGTGAAGCCGCTCGGCTGTGATTCCCATGTTGAGTGCGTCGGGGCTGACGAGCTTTTCTGCCAAGAAACGGGGGTTGGGGTCTGCGCCAGCGCCGAGCGGGTGGCGTCCCATGTGTTCCACGCCACCGGCCAAGGCGATGTCGTATCCTCCCGAAGCGATGCCACCGGCGACGGAAGTCACCGCAGTCATAGCACCCGCACACATCCGGTCAATCGCGAACCCGGGGACACTCAGTGGCAGCCCCGCGAGAATTGCGGCGGTTCGCCCCAGTGTGAGTCCCTGGTCGCCCTCCTGTGTGGTTGCGGCAATCGCAACCTCATCGATGCGCTCATGCGGGATTCCTGGATTGCGCTCGAGCAGACCAATCATGGCCGCGACAATCATGTCATCCGCGCGGGTTCCCCAGTACATTCCTTTCTCGCCGGCACGGCCAAAGGGGGTGCGGACTCCATCGACGAAAACGACCGGGTTTCCCTGCATGATGAACCTTCCTCTTGGTTCTCCCATGCTAGGAGCTTTGGAGATGCTTTTCACCCCAGTAACGACGACCTACGAACCGTCTGCAGGCTCCGTGGTCGTTGATTGGTGGGCACCCACAAAGGCCTCGGCAAGTGCTGCAGCAACGAGCTCAATTTGCCACTCCCTCGCGCCTCGCGCGCGGAGGAACGATGCGATGGTGTCCTGCGTAGCCGGTGATGGCGGCTCCCAGCACAGCCTTCTCAGATAGTCCGGGGTGAGGAGGTTTTCTGCGGGGATGGTGAGCCTGTCCGAGATGACCGCGAGAGCCTTGCGCGCCGCATCGATTCTCGCGGCCGCTTCAGGATTTCGCTCCGGCCACACCCGAGGTGGTGGCGGTCCATCAGCGGGGGTTCGTGCAGCCGGCAGGTCTTCTGTGGTTCGACCCCGCTCGATGGCTTCCCACCACCGAGACAGCTCTGAGCGACTCGCGCGCCCATGGAATGCCTTGAGCGAGGCGAGTTCAGGTTTTGTTGTCGGGTTGGCCAGCACCGCCGCCACGAGCGATCTGTCGGGCACCAGACGCCCCGGTGCGCGGTCAGTACTTTGTGCGAGATCCTCGCGCGCAAGCCAGAGCTCGCGCGCGATTGCCAGTGGGCGCGCTCCTCGAATGGAATGAAGACCAGACAGGCGCCTCCAGGGTTCCGCGCGAGGGGCGCTCGGTGGCAAGGACAGCTGGGCCTGGAATTCCTCGCGAGCGAGCTCTCCCTTTCCCGCTTCATCCAAAATCCGCGCAATTTCGTCTCTGACCCTCGGGAGAAGCTCGACATCAAGGGCCGCGTATGTCAGCCAGTCCGCGGGGAGCGGTCGCGTGGACCAGTCCGCTGCAGAGTGTTCCTTCTTCAACGTCAACCCAAGAATGTCCTCCACTACGCCCTGGAGTCCAACTTTGGGCAATCCTGCCAATCGCGCTCCCAGCTCCGTATCAAAAAGCGTCTGGGGGTCGACGCCGACTTCTCTCAAACACGCGAGATCCTGATGAGCGGCATGCAAGATCCATTCGATATCACCGAGCTGTGTAGTGAGCTCGCCGAGATTCCCCAGCGCAATGGGGTCAAACAAGTAGTTGGCTGCTCCTGTGCGAAAAACCTGCACGAGGTAGGCCCTGGAGGAGTAGCGAAACCCACTTGCCCGCTCGGCATCGAGAGCGAGCGGGCCCGTCGCGCCGAGGAGATCATCGAGAGCCAGGTGGAAGTCAGCGATGTCCTCTACGAGAACAACGGGGGAGTTCGGTGTGGCGAGGGGGAGCGGTGGTTCTTCTTCGTGCTCGTCGCTCATGAGCTCGCGCGGGCAGGAGGAAGTGTAGCCACACCCTCGTGTGTGGGCGGAAAACCTGCCAACATGCACACGAATTCGCTCCAGGCCTCCAGGTGGGGCTTGATGTCACTCGTTGTCGGACTCCACGACGCCCGGACTTCGACTTGAGCTCCCGACCCCTCAGATTCCATGTCGCCAAAGCCCGTGGACACAACCGAGGTTGTGGTCCCAGCGGCGTGGATGTATGTCGCACCCGAAGAATCAAGCGCATCGATCAGCCACGACCAGGCAACGTTGGGGAGAAATTCGTCCTGGCCCATCAGTGGCTCGATAGGGGCTTGGGCAAATACGACCATTCGATACACCGACCCCCATGCCTCTGGCGCACTGGGATCGCACAGGAAGACGAGACGGCCGGTGCCGTATTCGTTGTCACTGCTGGCGTGAGCCGGTTCGACATCCGCGGCCCAGGCCCTCTGGAAAGGGGCGAGGCCTTCAGGAGCGGCAGTTTCGAAGACCCGAAGTTCACCGCGCAATTCAGCGTGTTCAGCGGCCGTGAGTGCGTCCTGAAACTCGGAGGGAATCTCGGAAGACGCCGCAGTCGTGCTCATGGCCCCAGAATACGGAACTGTCCTAGCGCGCTGGCGAGGGCGCGCCGCCTTCGGGGATTACATGGCGGTAGTACAACATGCGGGCGTCATCGGTGAAGAGTGATGCCATGTCCCACGGGCGCTCTGGCACGGGCCACCACGGGGGAATTCCCTGCCTGGAGTTCAGGGGCGGGGCTGCTGTTGCGATCAGCAACTCGGTTGTGAGGGGTGCGAGGTATTCCCAGGTTGTTCGACCGCCTTCGACAAGCAGGTGATCAGCGCCTAGGTGGCTCCTGATGTTTCCGACAAGGGCCTCAGCCGGAATGTCTTCGCTGATATCGAGAAGCTCTACGGTGAACCCTTCGAGGGCGTCTCGAACTCGATCGGCGTTGCACTGGGGAGTTGCCACGACGAGACGTTCACCTGCTGCCCCTCTGCTGACTAGCTGGTGACCGTGGAGGTCCCCACTGCGAGTCAGCACAACCAACGGGGTCGTTCGGGGCAGGGGAACAGGCTCGGCACGCAGAGTCGATGCCCCCACGATCACGGCGTCAGAGCCCTCTCGCACAATGCCCAGCAGCCGGCGGTCTGCGCCGAGGCTCAGTGCAGTGGACGAACCCGCAGAATCGAGCGTCTCGCCAAGGGGACTTGTGACCATAATGGCTCGCACGCTGTCTGTTCCGACGGGCGAATAGGCGGAACGGACCTCCGATATTCCGTCGGTGTCGGTCAGCGAAAAAACGGCCGGAGGTTGGGGAAACACCCGATACAGGTTCACTACCCGTGGGACACTTTCGCCATTCCCTCTTCAACCTGACGCTTGATCCGCCAGAGCATGCCCGACATTCCTCGGAGGCGCAGCATGCTCACGGCATTTTGCAGACCCAGCTGAAGCGGAAAGTCTGGAGGAACAGCGAGAACCTGCTGCGGGGTCATTCCATGAAGGCCCTGAACCAGGATGGAGGCAAACCCCCGGGTGGTGGGAGCCTCAGCCGGAGCTGTGGCATAGACCATCACTTCCTCAGGCGTCGTCTCGACGGTGATAAAGACAGGGGACTGGCATTCCTCCACCCTTTCCCACGCGTCTGGATCGACGAGTTCTTCGGGAACGACCGGCAGGGTGTCCGAGAACTCCAGCAGGAGCTGCAGCCTATCGGGCACGCTGAGAGCAAGAAAATCCTCGCGGATAGCGGTCAACGCGGGCGGAAGCGAGGTGTCAGGCATGACCGAACCTTAGGGGGCCTCTCCGGGCTCATCGCCGGTCGCGATGGGAACTCGCACGGCAGAGCCCCACTCAGTCCACGATCCGTCGTAGTTCTTGACGTTATCGAAACCGAGGAGGTACTTCATCACAAACCAGGTGTGGCTGGAGCGCTCACCGATACGGCAGTAGGTGATGATGTCATCTCCGGACTGGAATCCCTGCTTGTCGATGTAGAGCGACACCAAGTCCTGATGGGATTTGAACCGTCCATCCTCCTGGGCGGCGCTCGCCCAGGGAATACTGCGAGCAGTCGGGATGTGGCCACCGCGCAGCGCGCCCTCCTCAGGGTAGGCGGGCATGTGCGTGCGCTCACCCGAATACTCTTCTGGGCTTCGCACGTCAATCAGGGGTTTGCCGAGGTGAGCGAGCACGTCGTCTTTGAACGCCCTGATCTCGTCGTCGCGACGATCGACGACGGGGTAGGTCGTGGGAGTAATTGCAGGAAGCTCTTTGGTGAGGGGAAGTCCCTGTGCAATCCAGGCGTCTCGTCCGCCGTTGAGCAACCGAACATCCTCGTGCCCAAAGAGTGTGAAGACCCAGAGGGTGTAGGCAGCCCACCAGTTGCTCTTGTCGCCATAGATCACGACCGTGTCGTCACGGGAGATGCCCTTTCGTGACATCAGTTCCGCGAAGTCGTGGCCCTGGAGGTAATCCCGCACGATGGGATCGTTGAGTTCGGTGTGCCAATCGATTTTGATCGCACCGGGAATGTGACCCGTGGCATAGAGCAGCACATCCTCGTTCGACTCGAGGACTACCAGTCCCTGGGCTCCGATGTTGTCCTGGACCCAGCCCGTCGTGACCAGGCGCTCGGGGTGCGCGTACTCCGAAAGTTCAGGGGATGGGTCTGCAGGAAATGGCACAGTACTCCTTCATTGATGCGGTCGATGCGTCAGGCGAAGCCCGATACGCTGAGAATATTCTCCTCCCGCACCCTGAAGACTATCGGGGAATGCTAAGAAATGAGTCAGGTTTCAGTGCCCATCACGTCGCTACTTGAGCGCCATCCGGTCATGTCCATCGACTCGATGCTCGCTCACTTTGTTCCGCCTATGCAGTTCGAAAGCGCCAGCCTCGACTCCTATGTGCCCGACCCCAACTTTCCCTCGCAGGCAGACGCTGTTGCCGCAGCGCGGGCATTTGTCGAGGGCGCGCCTGCGCCATCGTCGGGCTGGTTTCGACAGGGTAGTAAAGCTCCGCGGGGGTCAGGAAAGCCCGGAATCTATCTCGATGGTGGCTTTGGTGTGGGTAAAACCCACCTTCTCGCCGCGATGTGGCATCGCATTCCAGGGCGCACCTACTACGGAACCTTTATTGAGTTCACCGCACTCGTGGGCGCGCTGGGATACCGGGGCGCAGTCGACCATTTGCGCGGTGCCGCGTTCTTGGCGATCGATGAGTTTGAACTCGATGATCCCGGTGACACCATGGTGATGTCGCGCCTGTTGGGTGAGCTGGTCGCCTCGGGAACCAGGCTTGCGGCCACGTCGAACACGCCGCCCGCGGCCCTGGGTGAGGGGCGGTTTGCAGCGGAGGATTTCCTCCGGGAGATCACTGCGCTGGCCGATAAGTTCGTCACGGTGCGCATCGACGGCGAGGATTACCGCAAGCGCGATTTTGAGGGTCACGCCGTCGTCCTTCCCGCTGATCAGCTTGAGTCCGCGGTGTCGAGGGTGTCGGGTGAGTGCGCAGTGGATGATTTCTCCGCCGTGATTGATCACCTCGCGACAATCCACCCGAGTCGGTTTGTCGGTCTGGTGGAAGGGTTGGCGGCAGTCGCGTGGCGAGAGGTCTACCAGCTTCATAATCAAGCCCAGGCGCTGCGTCTCGTTGCCCTGGTCGATCGTCTCTACGACGCTCGGGTTCCAATCCTGGCCACGGGAGTGCCACTCGATGAGGTGTTCGATGACACCATGCTCCACGGCGGGTATCGCAAGAAGTATTTGCGGGCAACCTCGCGACTAATTGCTCTCACACGACTCGGCGACGACCTTCAGGAATCTCCCTAAGGCTGTCTCGTAAACTGGTCCGACCCCATCCACTCGCAAGGAGCGCACCCACTATGGCCGGTTCACCCTCTGGATTGACCCAAGTTTCCGGGCGTGAACGGTATCTGGATTCGCTGTGGATTGAGCGGATTCTCAAGCGCGAGACCGTCGGCGGTCTCATTATTGTGGGCGCAGCATTTATCGCTGTGCTGATTGCTAATTCACCCTGGGGAGATTCCTACTTTGGCCTCAGGAGCACGTACCTTTCGCTGGGGGCTGGAGATTTCGTGTGGAAAATTAGCGTCGGTCATCTGACGGCGGATGGGCTCCTCGCCGTGTTTTTCTTCCTTGTCGGACTCGAGCTCAAGCGCGAATTTCTCTCGGGTGAGTTGCGTGACCCGAGGAAAGCCGTCGTTCCGGTTGTTGCAGCTGTCGGGGGAGTCATCCTGCCTGCAGTCCTCTATCTCTTCATCACACAGTCCATGGGCGTTCCTGAGGCAGCTCGAGGTTGGGCTATTCCCATTGCGACCGATATAGCCTTTGCGCTGGCTGTTTTGGCGCTGGTGGGTACCTGGTTGCCGCTGGCGCTTCGCACATTCCTGCTAACCCTTGCAGTGGTCGATGACCTCATTGGAATTTCCGTCATCGCGGTGTTTTACACCGACGAGGTCGTGTTCTCGAACATGCTCTTGTCCTTCTTTTTTGTCGCGCTGTATGGGTTCTTTGCGCAGCGCTACAAAGAGTTCTTCCACGTCCGGGAGGGAGCCGCCTGGGTCATTTTGTTCCCCATCGGACTCATCGCCTGGTTCTTCATGTACGAATCGGGTATTCACGCCACGATCGCCGGGGTGCTGCTCGGGTTCATGGTGCCGGTATTGCGGTCGAAGAGAGAGCGCTTGGCCAACCCGGAAGCAAAGGATCCAGGTCTCGCGGAAGTCTTTGAACACCGGTTCCGCCCGCTCTCCGCGGGTATTGCGGTTCCGCTGTTCGCGTTCTTTGCCGCCGGGGTGAGTTTTGGTGGCGGACTGGAGGAATTCATGTTCCTCGTCACATCGCCGGTGTCTGTGGGAATTATTGCCGCCTTGGTTCTGGGCAAAAGTGTTGGCGTTCTCATCGCAACATTCCTGGTGACACGACTGCCGGGGGTATCCCTGCCCCGAGGGATGGCCTGGATTGATCTTTTTGCTGTCGCACTCCTCGCGGGTATTGGTTTCACGGTCTCCCTGCTAATTGGCGAGCTCAGCTTCGGCGTGGGAACCGTGCTGGGAGATGAGGCCAAGATCGGAATTCTGGTGGGATCCGTGCTTGCCGCACTGCTTGCCGCCGCGATCCTGGTCGGGCGAAACCGCCATTACCGCGATGTGAGTGCGAAGGAAACCCAAGACCTCGATGGTGACGGTATCCCCGACATTTTCCAGGACGAGGCCGAAACACAGTCTTAACATTTCTGGTCATCCGGAAATGGCCCGTTAACACGGGGGTGTCTCAGGTGAAACCTTGGTGTCGGACACTGGTGGCACGCGGATAGTCGCGCCGTCCAATGACACGACAAGGGAGACAACAATGGATTCAGGCCAGTTAGCCTGGGGAATAACAGCCACCGCTTTGGTGTTGTTGATGACCCCCGGCGTCGCATTCTTTTATGGCGGGCTCGTCAAAGCAAAGAGCGTCGTCAGCATGATGATGATGAGCTTTGGCGCCCTCGCCCTCGTGGGCGTTCTGTGGGTGCTCTATGGGTTCAGCATGGCCGCGGTCGATGGCCCACTGCAGTTCGCCGGTAGCCCCTTCACCGCCTTCGGTCTCGAAGGGCTTGGTAACGAAGACCTGCTCGGAGCGGCCTTTGGAGCCACTTTCGCCATCATTACCGTGGCGCTGATTTCCGGATCAATCGCCGACCGTGCACGCTTTGGTCCCTGGATGGTGTTTGCTGGCGTGTGGGCCACCCTCGTCTACTTCCCGGTTGCTGCCTGGGTATGGGGTGGAGGATGGATCCTCGAACTCGGTGACCTTCTCGGTGGCTTCCCCTCCGTCATCGACTACGCCGGTGGAACCGCTGTGCACATCAACGCAGGAGCTGCGGCTCTGGCGCTGGCGATCGTGTTGGGCCGACGGGTGGTCTTCCAAAAGGGCGCTCACAAGCCACACAACGTGCCCCTGGTTCTGCTCGGCGCAGCTCTGCTGTGGTTCGGGTGGTTTGGCTTCAACGCTGGAGCAGAGTTCCTCGCAGAAGGAATGCCCGGCGTGGGCCTGATTGTGGTCAACACTTTGGGTGCAACCGCCGCAGCAATTCTCGGGTGGATGGTCGTCGAGAAGCTCAAAGATGGCAAAGCAACCGCAGTGGGAGCTGCCTCAGGAGCAGTATCCGGCCTCGTTGCCATTACGCCAGCCTGCGCAAACCTGACTCCAGGTTTTGCTCTTCTCCTCGGCGTTGTCGCGGGTGCAGTGTCCGCGCTGGCAGTGGACCTGAAGTTCAAGCTGGGTTACGACGACTCTCTCGACGTCGTCGGAATCCACCTCGTGGCCGGCATGATTGGAACCCTGTACCTCGGGTTCTTCGCTATCGACACGGGCTTGTTCACCGGTGGGGACTTCGGTCAGCTGGTCGTTCAAGCTATCGCGGCCTTCGCGGTTCTCCTGTACTCCTTCGTCGTGGCGCTGGTCCTTGGATTCGCCATTGAGAAGACCATGGGTTTCCGCATCACCAGTGAAGATGAGGTCGCAGGTATCGACACCATCGTTCACGGTGAAGAGGGTTACCAGCTCGAGGAAGACGCGCGCGTCTAACTCCACGCCAGTCCAGAAGGGGTCAGCCATGCGGCTGGCCCCTTCTGCATGTGGGGGCGTTGCTGCAGCGGGTCTATATTTGCTTCGTGCCCTCCCCGTCGACGCTCGCGTCGTTCCTCGTTCTCGCGCTCGTCGCCATTGTTGTTCCCGGACCCAGCGTCGTGTTCGTTATCGGTCGAGCCATGATCCTTGGCACTAAGGGCGCCATCCAGAGTGTGCTTGGTAATGCCGCTGCGGTGGGTTTCCTCGTTGACGGACTCGAACTTGTCGCACGATCCGAGCTTTCCGAT
>JABJAO010000072.1 GCA_018666065.1 Microbacteriaceae bacterium
GTGTTCACCGAGTTGGAAAAACACGTCTCCCCTGAGGCCATCCTCGCCTCCAACACCTCCTCACTGTCCATTGGCGACATCGCCTCTGTACTCAAGCACCCCGAACGGATGGTGGGCATCCACTTTTTCAACCCCGTCGCAGTGATGCCGCTGGTGGAGGTTGTGCGGGCCGATAAGTCCTCCGACGCCGCGGTGGCAACAGGGGTCGCATTGGTCAACAAGCTGCGCAAGACTGCCATCGTTACGGCCGACACCACCGGGTTCGTGGTCAACCGCCTCCTCGCCAAACTTCTTGGCGAGGCCATGCACGCTATCGAAATTGGCACCCCTTACGAGGTCGTTGATGAGTCTGTGCAGCCGCTGGGACTGCCGATGGGCCCCTTTGAGCTTCTCGAGCTGGTGGGTTTGCAAGTGGGAGCGCATGTGCTGAAAACCCACCACACCGCCTTTCCTGAGCGTTTCTTTGACAGCGACGCACTCCGTGATCTTGTCGGGCACGGTTCGATTTACGACCGGGACGCGAAGAACAAGATTAAAGGTGTCAGCGCGTTTGCACGCTCCCTCATCGGTGACGGTCCCGGATACAGCGCGGAAGAGTTGCGCGAGCGGGTCTATAACGGTCTTGCCGATGAGGTGTGGCGCATGCTCGACGAATCAGTTGTCGAAGGTCCTGAGGATGTCGACGTCGCCATGATTCTCGGAGCTGGGTGGCCCTTCCACATGGGTGGCCTCACACCATTTCTCGACCGAGTCGGCGCGAGCGAAAACGCCCGGGGGAAGACTTTCCACACACCCCCCATTGCGGGAGTTGCCTAGGGCTTCTCCTCAGCGTCGGAAACTTCTCGGAGGCTCTCCTGCGTGGTTGACTCATCGGGCAGTGGCCTGGCCACAGGGACTTTCATGCCCATCACCTGGGACACCAGGTTCCGGGCAATGTCCTGGGAAGTGAGCCCAACGTCCTTCAAGATTTCACCCCGCGAGGCGTGATCCAGGAATTCATCAGGCAGTCCGATCTCATCGACGGCGGTGTCCACACCTGCCGCGCGGAGCTCTTGACGAATGCGTGTTCCCACGCCGCCCACGCGAATTCCGTCTTCGATACTCACCACAATCCTGTGGTCTCGAGCGAGATCAATGATGCTGGATGCAACGGGCACAACCCACCGCGGATCAACAACTGTTGCGCCTATGCCTTGATCAGCAAGTCGCTCACGGATTTCCATCGCCATGTGAACCATGGGGCCCACGGCGACAAGCAGGACATCCTTGTGAGCAGCTTCGGCCATCACATCAACGCCGTCGTGGGTTCGCCTCACGGCCTCGATCTCTGGTGAGACTGACCCTTTCGGAAAGCGCACCACGGTGGGTGCGTCGTCGATAGCGACGGCCTCCCCCAGCTCCTCACGCAGGCGCTTGGCATCGCGTGGCGCGGCAATCCGAATGTGAGGCACGACCTGAAGAATCGAAAGATCCCACATGCCATGGTGACTAGGTCCATCGGGGCCGGTGACACCGGCCCGATCGAGAACAAAGGTGACGCCGGCTTTGTGGAGGGCAACATCCATGAGTACCTGGTCAAAGGCTCGGTTAATGAACGTCGCGTAGACGGCGACAACGGGGTGCAATCCCCCGTATGCCAGCCCTGCTGCACTGGTGACCGCGTGCTGCTCTGCAATTCCTACGTCGACGACACGGTTGGGATACTTGTGCGCCATCGCGTGAAGTCCTGTCGGGCGCAACATAGCCGCGGTGATTCCCATCACCCGGGGGTTGCGGTCCGCGATAGCGACCATCTCGTCGGAAAAAACGCTCGTCCAGGACACTGAATCTGACGACTCTGTTGCTTCGCCCGTCACAGGATCAATCTGCCCCACCGCATGGAACTGATCTGCCTCATCATTACGAGCTGGCGCATACCCGCGACCTTTTTCTGTAATGACGTGCACGATGACGGGAGCGCTGCGCGCTTTGGCTTGCTGGAGCACACGCTCAACATCGTCGATGTTGTGCCCGTCTACGGGACCCAGGTACTTGATATCCAAGTTGGAGTAAAGATCCTCGTTGTTGGCAAAACGCGACAGGAACCCTCTTATGCCTCCTCGAAGCCCCCGGAACACTGCTTTGCCGGGAGCGCCAAAGAGGGAAAAGAATCGCTCAGCACCGGTCTTGAAGGCACGATACGAGCCACGAGAGCGCACCCCAGAAAGGAAACGGGCCATCCCGCCGATGGTCGGAGCATAGGAGCGGCCGTTGTCGTTAACGATGATGATGAGATTGCGTTCATTGTCATGAGAAATGTTGTTCAGGGCTTCCCACGTCATGCCGCCGGTGAGAGAACCATCCCCCACCACGGCGACAACAAAGCGATCATCTTGCCCGGAAATCTGGAACGCACGAGAAATTCCTTCTGCCCAACTCAACGAACTCGAGGCGTGCGAACTCTCGACAATGTCGTGCTCTGATTCCCGACGCTGCGGGTAACCAGCGAGACCGCCTTTTTGTCTCAGCGTGGAAAAGTCCTTGCGCCCCGTGAGGAGCTTGTGCACGTAGGACTGGTGGCCGGTGTCCCAGATAAAGGGATCCCGCGGTGAGTCAAAAACGCGATGCATAGCGATGGTGAGCTCCACCACACCCAGGTTGGGGCCCAGGTGCCCTCCCGTTCTCGATACTTCAGCCACCAAAAAGTCACGGATTTCTTGCGCGAGCGCCACAAGGTCCTCGCCCGAGAGGTTTTTAAGATCAGCGGGCGAATTGACCGCAGCAAGAACTGACATATCTACACTCTATGAGGTGTTTTCTGGTCGATGGCACCAGAAACCTGGGACCTCGCTTAGAGCAAAGACCTCAACACGTACTGCAGAATTCCGCCGTTGCGGTAATAGTCAGCTTCGGCGGGGGTATCAATGCGCACGATCGCCTCCAGCGTCACGGTCTGCTTGGCAGAATCTGAGTGCTCACTGGGTGTCGCCACCACTCGGACGGTAGCCGGTGTGACGCCATCGTTGAGCGCGGTAATGCCGTCGATGCTGAAGATCTCGGTGCCATCTAGCCCCAACGATGCAGCGCTCTGACCGGCAGGGAACTGCAGTGGCACAACACCCATACCGATGAGGTTCGAGCGGTGAATACGCTCAAAGCTCTCCGCCAGGACTGCGCGAACTCCCAGGAGACTCGTTCCCTTTGCTGCCCAGTCCCGTGAGGATCCAGACCCATACTCTTTACCCGCGAGAATCACCAAAGGAATACCCGCGTCGCGGTAATTCTGCGCTGCGTCATAAATGAAGCTCTGCGCACCATCTGCCATCGTGAAGTCTCGGGTGAAACCGCCCTCGACGCCATCGAGTAGCAGGTTCTTGAGTCGGATGTTTGCAAACGTTCCGCGGATCATGACCTCGTGGTTTCCGCGCCTGGAGCCATATGAGTTGAAGTCGAGCCGATCGATACCGTGGTCGCTCAAATACTGACCAGCCGGTGAATCGGCCTTGATAGAACCGGCCGGACTGATGTGGTCGGTGGTGACGGAATCCCCCAACAGTGCCAAAGCCCGGGCACCAGCAATATCGGTGACCGCGGAGGGTTCCAGTGCCATGCCCTCGAAATACGGGGGTTTCCGGACATAGGTCGACTGAGCGTCCCATTCGAACGTGTTTCCCGTCGGAGTGGGAAGCGACTGCCATCTCTCATCGCCATCGAAAACCGTTTTGTACTGGGTGAGGAACATCTCGGTGTCAATCGACGAATCGATGGTCGCCTGAACCTCATCAGCGTCTGGCCAAATGTCGGAGAGGAACACGTCAGTTCCCGCGGAATCCTGACCTAGCGGCTGGGTTTCGAAATCGAAGTCCATGGTCCCTGCCAGGGCATAGGCGATGACCAGTGGAGGACTTGCGAGGTAATTCATCTTGACGTCGGGATTAATGCGACCCTCAAAGTTTCTGTTTCCCGACAAGACCGCAGTCACGGCCAGATCGTGGTCGTTCACGGCTTGAGAGATATCTGCATCAAGCGGTCCGGAGTTTCCAATACACGTGGTGCACCCATATCCCACGAGGTAGAAGCCCAGGGCTTCCAAGTCGTCCATCAATCCGGCCTTTTCGTAATAGTCCGTGACGACTTTGGAACCGGGGGCGAGAGTGGTCTTGACCCATGGTTTCGATGTGAGTCCTTTAGCGGCGGCGTTCCGGGCAAGCAGTCCGGCAGCCAGCATGACCGAGGGGTTTGAGGTGTTCGTGCAGGAAGTGATGGCTGCAATGCTGACCGCACCATTAGCAATCGCAAAAGTCTCATCGCCTCGGGTAATGGACACCTCAGACTTCTCGGTCTGGGCCGATAGGAAGTCCTCAAGGTCCGCGTGGAACTGTTCCTTGGCGTGGTCCAGCTCAATTCGGTCCTGGGGGCGACGGGGCCCGGCGATACTGGGGACGACCGTTGCGAGGTCAAGTTCCATGTACTCCGAGAAACGAGGCTCAATGCTGGGGTCGTGCCACAGCCCCTGAGCCTTGGAGTACGCCTCGACCAGTGCAATCTGCTCAGCCGAACGACCGGTGAGTCTCAAGTAATCGATCGTCACAGAGTCAACGGGGAAAATCGCGGCAGTGGAGCCAAACTCAGGGCTCATGTTTCCAATGGTTGCTCTGTTTGCAAGGGGAACCTGGGTCACACCTTCGCCGTAGAACTCCACGAACTTGCCGACTACACCGTGCTTGCGGAGCATCTGCGTAATGGTCAAGACGACATCTGTTGCCGTCACACCCGTGGGAATGGCCCCGGAAAGTTTGAATCCGACCACCCGAGGAATCAGCATGGAGACGGGTTGCCCGAGCATCGCAGCTTCGGCTTCAATACCGCCAACACCCCAGCCCAAAACCCCCAAACCATTCACCATTGTGGTGTGGGAGTCGGTTCCTACACAGGTGTCAGGGAAGGCTTGAATGACGCCGCCATTGTCTTTCGTGTAGGTGACTTTGGCGAGGTTTTCAATGTTGACCTGGTGCACGATTCCTGTTCCCGGGGGCACAACTTTGAAGTTATTGAACGCAGTCTGGCCCCAACGCAGGAATTGGTAGCGCTCTCCGTTGCGTTCGTATTCAATATCCACGTTGCGCTCCAGAGAATCGGCGTGACCAAACAGATCCGCGATCACGGAGTGGTCGATGACCAGTTCGGCAGGAGAGAGTGGGTTGACCTGGTTGGGGTCACCGCCAAGGTTCACAATTGCCTCACGCATGGTGGCCAGGTCGACAATGCAGGGCACGCCGGTGAAGTCCTGCAACACAACGCGAGCGGGCGTGAATTGAATTTCTGTCGCAGGCTCCGCGTTCGCGTCCCACCCGCCCAGAGCCTGGATCTGCTCCTTCGTGATGTTTGCGCCATCTTCGGTGCGCAGCAGGTTCTCCAGAAGTACCTTCAGGCTAAAGGGAAGAGTCTCGTGGCCATCGACCGCGTCTGTCCGGAAAATTTCATACGTCCGGTCGCCGACGTTCAGTGTGTCTTTGGCCTGAAAACTATTGAGAGAACCCACCACTACTCCTTCACCCGCAGTTGCCCGCGGTATCTTCACGTGAAGATAAATTGTATCACTCAGCGGTGGCGCGATTTGTGCCGTACACGGCGCGGTAGAGCAACCATGTGACCCACAGCAGTGCTGCGTAGAGCGGCACCCCCATGATCAGTTTGGCTGCCGCCAATGCACTCACTGACCCCGCGAGATACAGCGGAACCTGGACAATCAGGCGAAGGCCGAAGACCACCAGCCACAACCCGGTTGCGACTGCGCCAATTCGCCTGGTCCCTGGACGAGATCGCCACTGCGGATCTCCCGCTAAAGCGCCTGCGAGAAATCCCACCAGGGGTCTGCCCACCACGAGCGACACAGATAGCACCACGACCCAGAGGGCATTGACGCCGAAACCGAGCACAAAATTGTCTTCGGGTCGGCCCGACCACAGTGCGACTCCAGCCGATGCTGCAATGCCCACCAGTCCCGCTATCGCAGGCATCATGGCCGTTTTCTGCAGTGCTCGAGCCGCAATGAAGATCACGGCGAGGGCGATCGGAGCAGCCACGGACAGGACCAACTCCTGGGTGAGGGTGTATGTCACGAGAAAACCCATTCCCGGAGCCAACGCCTCGACCAGACCTCGCGTGTGACCAATAGCAGCCCACAGAGCCTGGAGCGTGGGCGCCTCCCCCGGTGTCACAGAACCAAATCCACCGTTTCTCATGGCGCGAGCCACGGAATTATGCGGCGTGGGGTCTGCCACGACTACGCCTCTCCCTTATCGGGCGATTCTCCTGTCGGTGGAACCTGGAGGGGCAATAAATCGCGCGGCGGCAAGGGGGTGTTCCCTCGAACCACGACAACCCGCCGCATCATGGTGTGAATAACCTCAGCGGCCTCAGGGTGTGTTGCCGCCTCTCCACTGATGACTGCTCTGAGGAACCAGCGCGGGCCATCAATTCCCACGAAACGGACCCGCCTGGTCGAGAACGAGCTTCCCGATTGAACAGGCACTTGAGCGGCGACCTCCGGGCCGAAAGGCCCCTCAACCTCCGATGCCGTCCCCCCTTGTTTTCGTATCTGATCCATAATTTGCGCGCGGATTCCATGCCACAGTCCCGAAGATCGCGGTGCCGCAAACGGCTGAAGCTGAACGCTCGAGCCGTCGTGCTCCAGTGTCACCGCAATCACACGGTCGTTGGATTTATCAATCTCTAGTCGCAGCTGCATTCCCCGCTTGGGTTCAATGCGGAGGGACCCCAAATCGATCGAGGGGCGAATGGCGCCAGCCTCGGATTCATCCAAAGGCCCATTTATCGCGCGATCGACCGGACCTGACTTGGGATATTCCTCGTCACTACCCTCAACACTGGTGCCAATATCGCTCACGCGTCTTCTCTCTCTGCACTCACACCGGTGGACCCGAAACCGCCAGCCTGACGCTCAGTGCCGGGCAAACTGTCTACTGGAATAAATTCTGCTCGCGATACGGGAGACACCACGAGCTGCGCAATGCGGTCTCCGGCGTCAATAGTAAAGCTCTCGGACGGGTCGTGGTTGATAACGATGACCGAAATCTCTCCCCGGTAGCCTCCATCGATAACCCCTGGGGCATTAACAAGCCCAATTCCATGCCGAATCGCCAGGCCGCTGCGGGGCATCACATAGGCCACAAAGCCGTGTGGAAGGGCAATCGAAGTTCCTGTCGGAACCAGGGCTCGCTCCCCCGGGGCCAGAGTGACAGACGCTGCAGCGCACAGGTCAGCGCCGGCATCCCCGGGGTGGGCATACTGGGGAATCTCGCCCGTAATGAGCACTTCCGGCGGTGACGTATGGTCCATTCCTCCAGGGTATACGTGGTGCAATAGGAGTATGACCTCGTATCGAGAACGCCTGGGGCCAGGCTGGTGGATGGTTCTGGCCACCGGACTCGTTTTTCCCGCAACCCTGCTCATTCTGCTCCCACTCAACGTGGCCATCGGGGTCGCCAGTGGGCTGATTCTCTGGGGAGGAACACTCGCCCTGCTATGGCTCTCCTCCCCCGTCATCACGGTGGATTCCCGCCTTCTCGCGGTGGGCAACGCTCGTCTCGAGCGCAGCTTCATCGCCTCCGTGGAGTCGCTCTCGGGAGAGCAGGCTCGTCATGCGAAGGGACCCGGTGCGCACGGACGGGCATGGCTATGCCTTCGACCGTGGGTGCACCCGGTCGTCAAGATAACGCTGAGCGACCCTGAGGACCCAACCCCCTACTGGTTGGTCTCATCACGCACACCGGACCTCCTGAAGTCGGCGTTAGAGAAGAACTAGCGCGAGCACTCCTGGCAGACCGACCCGAGCTTCGTCTCGTGATCGACTTGCGAGCGGTGCTTGACCAAGAAGCACTCCACGCAGGTGAATTCGTCGGCCTGGGGCGGCAACACCACAACATCGAGTTCCACATTGGCGAGGTCTTGCCCCGCGAGCTCGAGTGAGCCGAGATTGTCGGCATCCTCAGCGTCGACCACACCAGAGAGCTTGTCGGGGACCCGCTCTTGGAGTGCCTGGATCGACTCGGTATCTTCTTCAGTCTTGCGTGGCGCGTCGTAGTCGGTTGCCATGTCGTAATCTGCTCCCTCAATGCTGGGGTGGTGGGGAAAGTCGGCGATAGTTTGCCCGATAACGGCGCTTAACCGCAAACCGGGGGTCACATCCGGGCTACAGAGTAACCGCTACGTCCGTCAATACCGAACGCCACACCCCAAATATCTCGAAATCTAGAGCGGGAGCGTGACAAGCTAAAGGCACCAGTTTGAAGGACGGGGCAGGATTAATGACAACTCTGACCATTGTCGGCGTCGAAGAGGACACACTCGTGTTGGTCTCGGAAGACGGGGAACGCTTCTTCGTCACCATTACCGACGCTCTCCACGACGCCCTGCGGCGGCGCACCAGTGGCCCAACACCTGCGCACCGGGTGAGCCCCAAAGATATTCAGGCCCACATTCGCAGAGGTCTCACCGCTCAGCAAGTTGCGGACCTCACGGGAGAAGATATCGGCTACGTCCAGAAGTTCGAAGGCGCAGTCTTGGCAGAACGCAATTTCCTCGTCGACCAAGCCCTCGCTGTGACCGTTACCGACCGTCGGGGCGATGAGACAACCTTTGGGTCCTCCGTGAGAGAGCGCCTCGAGGAAATTTCGGCACGGGAACAGAGCTGGAGTGCATGGCGGGAAGAAAGTGGCTGGCTGATAGAGCTGACGTTCTACGAAGGCGAGCTCGAACACACTGCACGGTGGTCGTTCGTCCAGCGAAAGCACCTCCTTGAGCCGCTCAACGAGGACGCGACCGTTTTGTCTCGACACGAGCCCATGCCCACGACCCTGATACCAAAGCTCAGTGCGGTGGCCAACACTGACCCGGGACCGGACCGCTTTGATTCGGAAATCTTTGAAACCTCTGATCTGGGAGAAACGGGACCACTGCTCGAGCCCGTGCCCTACGGTCGGCAAGAGGATGAGGGCCGGATGGCCGACACCGCGGACCTGCTGGAAGCCCTGCGCCGCAAACGGGGCGAGCGCGAACCCGCACCTGGCTTTGAGGACGACTCCCGCACTGCGCACCCCGCGACAGGCGGCATCAGGCTGGTCGAAGACGACTCCCACGATGCATCGGTGACGCCGATCTCATCGCCCGACGATGACGACGACCCGGAACCAACTCCCCCCAAGAAGAAGCGTCCCGAGATGCCCAGCTGGGACGACATTGTTTTTGGCGCCAGGAGTGACGACGACCCTGCCTAGCGCCACGCTCCCAAGGGGATCACGGGAACTTCTCGTTCCTGGGTGGTGATTGACCCGTGTTGGCCGACCATCTTCTGGGATTGAACCGAGGCAACTTCTGTGCGATAAAATGCGCAGTCCTCCACGGCCACCACAAGAATGTCTCCGATTCGCGGTCGCACCTCATCGGCGACGTCGCCAAAATACCCTTCGTCTATGACTTGGTCTCTCGTCATCACCACAGCCGTGTCACCCACGGTTTCTTTCCACGCCGCGACCAGGTCTGCCTGAGCTGAAGGAGAGTCCACATAGAGCTGCGGAACTCGCGGTTCTCCACCCCACGCGCTTACGCCGTGAAGAAGAGCTGAGTCCTCTCTCACCATCATCTTGTTGCTCTCAGGGACGTCAACCATTCCGTGATCGGCGGTAATCACAAAGCCCTCGTCGTCATGCACGAGGGAATCGAGCGCGCGCAGCATCTGGTCCAAATCCTCGAGACGACGTGTCCACGCCTCGGACTCAACCCCAGAGGAGTGTCCGGTGCGATCCAATGCGGGCCAGTAGAGGTAGGCAAGTCCGCTGTCGTGCTCATCCCACATTGCCCGTAACGTCTCGAACTGCTCCTCGAGGGACCCCGTGCCCACAAATTGGGCTCCTCGCCACACCGCCTGAGTAAAGTCGCTGCCGACAAACCGGTGTTCTCCCATCGCAACAGCGGGAATGCCGCGAGCAGCTACCGTTTCGAAAAGAGTGGGTGAGCGTTGCCACTCATCGAGTCGAATCCCCTCGCCCCAGTCCTTCAGATGGTTGACCAGAGCGCCGGAGTCTGGATCTCGTAGCGTGTACCCGACGAGACCGTGGCTTCCGGGGTTCTGCCCCGTGGTCAGAGACGTCAATGCTGAGGCAGTGGTGGAGGGAAACCCCGAATCTGCAACAATTCCGCGTGTACGCCACGCACCCGTGAGCCAGCGCGCGTGGCCTCGCCGGTACTCAAGGTTGTGAGCCCCGAGCCCGTCGACGACCAATACCGCGGCCTTCGACACCGGACTGAGGTGCAGCGGGTTGCTTCCACCGCCCATCGCGGTGACGCAACTACTGAGGACGTCGGCAAGCCTCACAGAGGCGACTGTGTCTGGCAGTACCATAGGCGCCATCCTATGACTGCGCTAACTGACGAGGCCTCTCAGGCCTCCGCTGACGAACGAATCGTTGACGTCGAACTTACCGACGAAATGGAAGGTTCCTTCCTGGAGTATGCGTATTCGGTCATTTATTCCCGAGCCCTCCCCGACGCCCGCGATGGCCTCAAACCAGTCCAGCGCCGCATTGTGTACCAAATGTCCCAGATGGGTCTCACCCCAGAAAAGGGCCACGTCAAATCTGCCCGCGTAGTCGGCGATGTCATGGGGAAGCTCCACCCCCACGGCGATAGCGCCATTTACGACGCCCTAGTTCGCCTCGCCCAGCCCTTCAGCATGCGGGTTCCCATGGTCGATGGTCATGGAAACTTTGGTTCCCTCGACGACGGACCTGCTGCTGCCCGCTACACCGAAGCACGACTGCGACCTGAGGCTCTCGCGATGGTCAAAGACCTGGGCGAAGACGTGGTGGATTTCGTTCCGAACTACGACAATCAGCTTTTGCAGCCGAGCGTGTTGCCAGCGGCGTTCCCCAACCTCCTTGTCAATGGCGCCAGCGGCATTGCCGTTGGTATGGCAACCAACATGGCGCCGCACAATATGGGCGAAGTGATCGACGCCACGTGCCACCTCATTGACCACCCCGAGGCCACCCTTGATGACCTCATGGCCTTTGTTCCAGGCCCGGACCTCCCCTCTGGAGGGACCATTGCCGGCCTCGAGGGAATCAGGGAAGCGTACGAAACGGGCAAGGGTAGCTTCAAGACCCGGGCCACTGTTGCGGTAGAAAACATTGGACCGCGAAAGTCCGGTCTGGTGGTCACCGAGCTGCCCTACCTCGTCGGTCCCGAACGCGTCATCGAGAAGATCAAGGACGCGGTCACCGCGAAGAAACTTGTCGGGATCAGTGACGTCACAGACCTCACGGACAGGCACCACGGACTACGACTGGTCATTGGCATCAAGAGTGGGTTTGACCCCGCAGCAGTGCTCCAAGAGCTCTACCGCCTGACTCCGCTGGAAGAGAGTTTCTCGATTAATTCGGTGGCGCTGGTCGAGGGCCAACCGCAGACTCTTGGCCTTCGCGAACTCTTGCAGGTCTATGTTGGCCACAGAATTCAGGTGGTCACGCGGCGTTCGGTGCACCGACTGGCCCAGAGAAAGGCTCGCCTCCACCTGGTTGAGGGTCTCCTGATCGCCATTGTCGACATCGACAAGGTCATCCAGGTGATTCGAGCCTCCGATGACTCTGGCGTGGCGAAGGCGAAGTTGAAGGAGGTGTTCGACCTCTCGGAGGAGCAAACCGAATACATCCTGGAGCTGCGGCTGCGGCGACTCACCAAGTTCTCTCGAATAGAGCTAGAAACGGAGCGCGATCAACTTCGGGCGGAAATCACGGACTTGGAAAAACTTCTCGCCGACCCCACGCTCATCCGACAGACCGTGCAGACAGAGCTCCAGGACACCAAGGCGCTGTATGACACTCCGCGCCGAACGATCCTCGCAGGGGCCGCACCGGCAACCCCCCGGGTTGCCCAAACCCCCGAGAAACTCGAAATTGTCGACTCTGCGTGCCACGTTCTCGTGACCGCCACGGGGCTGGCGGGCCGCGGCGAATTTGCCGAGGGTGTCCCCAGCTCAACAAAACGCACCCCGCACGATGCAATCCTTGCAACCCTCTCGACGAGAGTTCGGGGAAGTTTAGGTGCGATCACTGGCTCGGGAACCCTGCATGTCTTCAGCCCAATGGACCTCCCTGTCTTCGAGGGTGGATCACTGAAGCTGGCGCAAGGAACACCACTGCGCACCTATCTCGGCCTCAGCGCTGCTGATGGGCCCATTGTGGCTGTGGTGAACCTTGAGGAGGAACCCACGGTAGCTCTGGGGACTGCCGCGGGCGTGATCAAACGGGTCAGTCTGGCGGGATTGCCCGAGCGGCCCCACCATGCCCTCATCAGCCTCAAGGAGGGTGATTCCCTCGTAGGGGCAGCTGTGGCTCCGGATAATAGCCATCTCGTGTTCATCACCAGCGCCGGTTCACTTCTCAACTTCTCGGCCACCCAGGTGCGACCCCAGGGAACTTCTGCCGCAGGCATGCAGGGTATTCAAGTTCCCGAGGGACACAGAGTTATCGCCCTGGCTGCAGTCCGCAGAGATGACGCAGTCGTCGTGACGCTCTCGGGCTCGACAGAGGTACTTCCGGGCACAGAATCTGCTCGAGCCAAGAGGAGCGCGCTGAGCGAGTTCCCTGTCAAGGGTCGGGCAACGTCGGGGGTGAGAGCTCACACCTTCCTCAAGGGTGAAAACATTCTCACGACTGCGTTTGTTGGATATTCCCCCTGCGCAGTGGGACCGCGCGGACAAACGATTGACCTCCCAGGCGAACTGTCGAAACGTGACGCCTCAGGTTCGCTGGTGGAGGGAAGTGTTGCAGCGCTCGGGGAAGCCCTGACCTAAGCGTCGATTCTCTCGGAGGCGAGACCTGGACCCGACACGATGAAGTCCCGCCGAGGCGCTACCTCAGTACCCATCAACAGCTCGAACACCCGCGCAGAGTTTTCCGCGTCAGAGACTCTCACTCGGCGCAACATGCGGTTATCCCGGTTCATCGTTGTTTCAGCGAGCTGGTCAGCGTCCATTTCGCCCAGACCCTTGTATCGCTGGATCGGTTCCTGATACGTCTTGCCCTCCGTGCGCAAGGATTCAAGGAGCGCTCTCAACTCCTCTTCGGAGTAGGTGTAAATCGTCTCCTTCGGAGCCTTCCCGCGACCATTGACGACCACCCGGTGCAGAGGCGGCACAGCAGCGTAGACCCGGCCTTCTTCAACGAGGGGACGCATGTAGCGGAAGAACAAAGTCAACAGCAGGGTGCGGATGTGGGCTCCGTCCACGTCGGCATCCGACATGATGATGATTTTTCCGTAGCGCGCTTGGGAAACATCGAACGTCCGCCCCGACCCCGCCCCAATGACCTGGATGATGGCAGCACACTCCTGGTTGTCAAGCATGTCCTGCAGGGAAGCCTTCTGCGTATTGAGGATTTTGCCTCGAATAGGAAGCAGAGCTTGATGCTCGGAGTCTCGGGCGAGCTTCGCTGTTCCCAGGGCCGAGTCACCCTCGACGATGAACAGCTCGCTGCCCTCGGTTTCTTTGCTCCGACAATCCACGAGTTTTGTGGGCAAAGTCGAGGACTCCAGCGCGTTCTTTCGGCGCTGCGTTTCTTTCAAAGCCCGGGCAGACACCCGAGTTTTCATCTCAGCAA
>JABJAO010000018.1 GCA_018666065.1 Microbacteriaceae bacterium
GTCCTGCTTCTGGGTCAAACAAATCTCCAATAGAAAGCCCTAACGTCTCACAAACTCGCAGTAGCACGGCAACCGACGGTGTGGCTTGGTTGCGCTCTACCTTCGAAATGTAGCCCTTGGTGAGGGAAGCCTGTTCCGCCACATCCTCAAGAGTTAAGCGGCGAGCTTCCCGAGCGTGGCGAAGGCGCTCGCCGAGACCCGCGAGAGACCGTTGCGCAACTTCCGTCGCCTCGCGCACGGGATTCATTGCTGGTCGTCCCACGGTGAGAGGTGCTCGTGAACTGCAACCCAACGCAATCCGTCGTGATGAAAGACGATTGTTTCTCGCTCCTTCACCACCTCAAGGACCCCCTCCATCTCTATAGATGAGAGAACGATGTGTCGAAATACCGCGGCATCAGAGCCCAGTAGCTGCACGTGTGCATCCTGGGATTCACACGAATGGACCTTGAATCCCAGGTCGTGTTCCCATTGCGCCCACAATTTTTCCCAGCTTGCGCGAGAGGTCAGAATTTCGGGATGGGTATAAAAGATAAAAGTGGCGTCGTCAGCGAAAAACGGGAAATAGGCCGCCGGGTCGTGTGAGCCGAAAGCTTCGACAAGCGCTGCCGCAGTCTTCATGACCTCGGCGCTGGAAGTGGCGTTCATGAGTTGACCCTTTCGACGAGTACGCTCGATTCATAACGCAAGCGCTGGGAGCTGGGGAGAGTATGACAGTGAGAATCGTTGGGTCGTGCGATTTGAGCCATCCTCTGCAGACTGGAATGCCTGTCTATCCCAATGATCCCGAGGTATCGATGGGGCCGGCAACTACGATTGCGGCAGATGGTTACAACGTCGCTCACCTGACTATGGGATCGCAGTCGGGTACCCATATTGATGCTCCATTCCACTTCCTGGAAGATGGACTCACCATCGACGAGTTTTCTCCGGATGTTTTTGTCGGTGAAGCAATTATCGCGGATGTAACGGGATTGGCGCCCAACACCCAAATCGGAGCGAACTTGATTCCCGCGCCACGTGGGCCTAGGCAGATTTTGCTGATTTCGACGGGTTGGTCTGAGTTCTGGGGCTCCTCTGAGTATTTCTCCCACCCTTACCTCAGTGCTTCCGCGGCGGAGAAAATTGTTGGCTTGGGGTACAAGGCAGTGGGAATCGACGCTTTGTCGGTGGACCAAACTGAAGCAAGCACCGGAAACTTCGATGCCCACGATGTAATCCTTGGCGCAGGCATTCCAATTGCGGAGAATCTTCGGGGCCTCTCGGCTGTTGACTGGGACGCCCCTTGGGTTTCTCTCTTGCCTCTGAGGATTGCGAACGGTGATGGAGCGCCGATCCGGGCCGTTGCGTTCCATTTTGAGCACAGTTAGCGGTTGCGTCCTGCTGCCATTGCGGAGATTAATTCGTACGCAACATGGGCAGCGGCAATTCCCGTGATTTGAGCATGGTCGTATGCTGGCGCGACTTCCACTACGTCGGCTGAAATGAGGTTCATTTCGCCAAAGATTCGGATCATCTCCAGCAGCTCCCTACTTGTCAGCCCCCCGGCTTCGGGTGTGCCGGTTCCCGGGGCGTGGCCAGGGTCGAGCACGTCGATGTCGACAGACACGTAAGTCGGTCGGTTTCCAACGCGTGCGCGAATCGCATCGAGAGCACTCGGGAGGCCATCGATTTCGACATCTCTACAGGAAACAATCTGGAAGCCAAGTCTCGTATCCTCGGCAAGGTCCTGGGCTGAATAGAGTGGCCCACGGATTCCCACATGCATTGATGCAGTCATGTCGATGAGACCCTCTTCTGAAGCCCGACGAAATGGAGTCCCATGGGTCGTCTCGACACCGAAGTAGGTATCCCAGGTGTCTAGGTGTGCATCGAAGTGCACCACCGCAATGGGTCCGTGTATGGCGTGCAAGGCGCGAAGCAGTGGAAGCGCAATTGTGTGGTCCCCGCCTATTGTCATCAGCTTCGCACCCGTTGCAAGCAGCTTTGATGCTTCTAGCTCGATCGTGGCAATCGCCTCGTCAATGATGAAAGGGTTCACCGGGATGTCTCCTGCATCGGCGACCTGCTGTTGGGCAAAAGGTTCCACGTCGGTTGCGGGGTTGTAGGGTCGGAGCAATCGAGACGATTCCCTCACGTGACTAGGGCCAAACCGGGCCCCTGGTCGATAGCTCACTCCGGAATCAAACGGAATTCCCACAACCGCAACATCTGCCGACTCGACTTGGTCGAGACGTGGGAGCCGCGCAAACGTGGCAATACCGGCGTACCGGGGGGTTTTGCTTGCGTCAATGGGTCCGATGGTCTCGCTCACGATAGGTCTCCTTTTACGATTCTCGCCATCTCGGGCGCTACTCCGAGGATGACGCTCTGTCCTTGTTGCACTGAACTGCTTTGCGGCAGCGACACCAGAATCTCCTGGTTATCACGGCGGGCTATCACCCGGTAGCGCTGACCGAGGAAGTGTGCCTCGGCAACTATCCACTCCCCGAGATTTCCCGGACCCGTCGCGCCCATCTCGATGTGCTCCGGACGGATGGACACAGTGACGGAATCATGCGGGTTGCCAGGAGTGGAAACGCCAACCCTTCCCCAGGCGGTGTCAGCTGCGTTGCCATCGTCTGTAATTGTCCCTTCGATGAGGTTGGAGTCACCCATGAACTGCGCACTGAAGGCACTGATCGGATTGAGGTAGACCTGCTCGGGGGACCCGATGTCATCGACACGGCCATCTCGCACGATCACAATGGTGTCTGCTAGCGACATCGCCTCCTCTTGGTCGTGGGTGACATGGACGAACGTGGTGCCGACGGTGTCGTGAATCCTCGTGAGTTCGTCTTGCATGTGTCGTCGCAACTTAACATCGAGAGCACCGAGGGGCTCATCGAGAAGAAGCACGCGGGGCTTGACGATAAGCGCGCGGGCCAGAGCGATTCTCTGGCGCTGGCCGCCGGAGAGGTCCGCGATGTGACGGTCTTTGGTATGAGCGAGACCCACCATCTCGAGAGCTTCGGATACTTGCGACATTCGGTCTTTCTTTCCTACGCGCTGCATTTCGAGACCGAAGCCCACGTTTTGTCCAACTGTCATATGAGGAAACAACGCGTAGTCCTGAAAAACAGTCGTCGTGGGTCGGCGCGACGGGGCAACGGAGGTGACGTCCTGGCCATCGACAGTCACCTTTCCAGAGGTTGGCTCAACGAACCCGCCCAAAATTGCCAGCAGAGTGGTTTTCCCGCTGCCTGAAGGGCCGAGGATAACGGTGTAGCTCCCTGGGTCAATCGTCAGAGACACCCCGTCGAGGGCTCGCTGCCCTGGGTATTGCTTGACAAGGTTTTTCACGTCAATTCCGGCACCGGTCATGCGCGTCTGCTCCTTTGTTGGACTGCTCTGTTGAGAACGTAGGCGAGGGTTAGGGCTACGACGGAAATCGCGAAGACAAGTGTTCCTGCTGCGTTCGTCTTGGCGTCTAGACCAGTTCGAAGTTGGGACCAGATTTCGATAGGAAGCGTGACGTCGAAGTCGGCCAGGAAGAACGCGATGAGAAATTCATCCCACGAGAGAGTGAAGGACAGCAAAAACGCTGCGAGGAGGCCGGGAACCACAACGGGGATGGCGATTCGAGTGATAACGACCCATTCGTTGGCTCCCAGATCGCGAGCCGCTTTCTCGAGTGTTTCGTCCTCGTCCCGCATTTGAGACAGCAGAATCGCGAAAGCGAGGGGGAGGTTGATGATGATGTGGCCCAGCGTCACCAAAACCAGCGAGCGCCCCAATGCAAGTTCGTTGGCGGTAATGGCGAGGCCGAATCCGATCACGAGGTAGGAGACTCCCAGTGGAGTCATGATCGCGGCTCGGATAGCTCTGGCTCCGGCGGGTCGGTACCTAGCCAATCCGTAAGCGGAGAGAAATCCCAATGCGGTCGAAAAGAACGCCGACACAACGCCCACGACAAGGGAGTTTCTCAGTGCTTCGACCATCCCGCTGTCCGCGAAGAGTTCTTCGTACCAGCGAAGCGAGGGGCCAGTAAACGGGGGCAGCGGCAAGTTTGTAGCCTGAAACGAGAAGACAACCAAGGACGCGACGGGCATCAAGATGAAGCCGAAGACCAGGAGTGCATAAATCCACGAAATGCTGCCGCGAAGGAGTTTCATCGTTTTCGCTCCAAGGTCAAGTTTTTAGCGGACACTGCGTACACGGCGGCAACAATGACCAACAGGACCAGAGCCATAGCGGCCGCAAGAGGGAAATCTCCCCGGCGTGATACCTGAAGCATCAAGAGCTGAGGCAGGAGTAGCTCGTTCCCTCCACCCACAATTTGGGGGGTTATGTAGTCGCCAATGGCCAAGACGAAGGTTAGGAAAGCTCCCACAGTTACACCGGGGATGCTCAAAGGGAGTGTGACTCTGGCAAAAACGTAGAAAGGCGAGGCTCCTAAGTCACGAGCAGCGAGTGGGAGGTTTCTGGGAATCTGGCGAAGGCTCGCGTAGATAGTAAGAGTGGAGACCATAACGAAGAAGTGAACGAAAGCCAAGACGGTGGCGAATCGCGTGTTTGCCAGGGTCAGAGGTTCACCAATGAGGTTCCAGCTCTGCAAGGTTTGGTTGATGACACCGTTCTTTGCGAGTACAAGTAGCCAGCTGTAAGACCGGACCACGTAGGAGGTCCAAAACGGGACCACGGTGAGCAACAGAACAAGCGCTTGCCATTTGGCAGGCACTCGAAACGCAATGATGTACGCGAGAGGGTACGCGACCAGGGTGGAGAAAATCACCGTCAGGCCGACAACCTCGAGAGAGTTCAGTAAGGCCTGGTGGATGGTGGCGTCGGTTGCTAGGCGAAGGTAGTTATCGAGACTCAGCGTGCGATTTGTCGTGCCGCCAGTTCGTCGGTAGAGGCTGGTGAGAATCACCATAACCATTGGTGCCGCGAACAACACGAGCGTTACCAGCAGGGCTGGGCCCACGAGGACCCAACCCTGCCAGTTTCGCCGGTTAATCACTATCCGACGACAACCCTTGTCCAGACGTCGAGCATTGCAGCGTCGAGATCCGCATCAGGGATGTAATAGGGGTAGGAGTTGGCGATGAAGCCAGCCTGCTCATCCCAGCGCAGAATGTTCTTCTGCTCGTCAGAGAGTGTTGCGTTCTTGTTCGCGGGCATTCCCCAGTAACACGAGGACGTTGCCAGTGCTGCTTGACCTTCAGCGCTCACGATGTACTGCACAAACTTCGTGGCCAGATCCTGCTTCTCGCTTCCGGCGAGAACACCGATCGCCTGCTGCCAGCGGATACCACCTTGTGCAGGAAGGATCCAGTCGAGGTCAGGGTTTTCGGCATTAAGAACACTGGTGGAGAACTCTCCACCACCGACAATGACGTCTACTTCACCAGTTGCCAGAGCTGTCTGGGTGGAGACGAC
>JABJAO010000009.1 GCA_018666065.1 Microbacteriaceae bacterium
CCAGCGCGTCGACGTCATCGTTCAGCGCTAACAATTCGGGTCTCACACAGCCAGGCGCTCTAGCCTGGGGGCGTGAAGCAAGGGAGTTCAGTGTGTGGCGGGTAGCCCGGCGACCCAAGTGGATTGCAGCGCTGTTCCTTGCCTTGGGCGTGGCAGCGGTCTTTGCCGCCCTCGGTCAATGGCAGCTCAATCGCAGCATTGAACAGGCCACCGTGCTGGAGCGTGACACCGAATCCGTGGTGCCCTTGGAGTCGCTCGCTATTCCGCGCAGTGTTGTCACCTCGGACGCGTCGGGCCGCATGGTGAGCGTGGAGTGCCACTTTATCGACGGGGACGACATTGTTCTCACGAACCGTCGCACCCTCGCTGGAGAAGGGCAATGGCTGGTGCGCCACTGCCAGACACCGGAGGGCCATTCGCTGGCCGTTGTGCTGGGGTTTTCCGACACCGACATCGAACCGGGTATGTATCCGGCAGTCAGTCAGAAGGTCATTGGCCGCTATGTCCCGACCGAGTCACCCCAGCAGTCCGACTTTATGGCCGGAGAAATGTCCACGGTTGCTATTGCTGAGCTGCTAAACCTCTGGGCGGACCCCGGCCCGGTCTATGGGGGATATGTTGTCGCAGCACAAGCCCCCGAGGGGCTTCAGACGATTGGGACTGAGCCACCTCCCACGCAGAGCGAGCTCAATTGGTTGAACCTCTTCTATGCGGTGCAGTGGGTGATCTTTGGAGCCTTCGCGTTGTATCTGTGGTGGCGCCTGGTCCGCGATGAGTGGGAATCCGAACTCGAAGACGCTCGCGCTGATGCCGACTAAACTTGTCGCATGACCACGGATTCTTCTCGCCCGCGTGTCGTGGTGCCTGACCGGCTGCAGTCGGCCCTCAAGTGGTATCGCATTGCCGCCTGGGTCACCGGAATCCTGCTCATCTTGTTGACTGTCGAAATCATTGCCAAATATGGGTTTGGCTCTGAGGTCGAGATGTTTGGCGCCGGCGGGCTCTTTGCCCTGGTGCCTGATGGAAGCGTTCAGGCCTTCAACCTCTCGCAGGCCGTGCTCATTGCACACGGCTGGTTCTATGTGGTCTACCTCTTTACGTCGTTTCGAGTCTGGAGCACTCTGCGCTGGCCTTTCTGGCGCTTCCTCTGGTTGGCCTCCGGTGGACTCTTCCCGTTCCTGTCCTTTGTTATTGAGCACTACGCAACCAAGACGGTCAGGGCTGTCTTGAGCGAGATTCGGGGTGAGGCGTGAGCCCCGGCGACCAACCACGCCCCGTTGTGGTGGTGGATTTTGGTGCGCAATACGCCCAGCTCATTGCCCGTCGGGTTCGAGAAGCAGGGGTGTATTCCGAGATTGTCTCCCACGAGGCGAGTGCTGAAGAAATTTCTGCCAAAAACCCTGTGGCAATCATCCTGAGCGGTGGACCCTCCAGCGTGTATGAGGAGGGGTCTCCAACGCTGAGCCCCGGAATCCTGGACCTGGGATTGCCGGTGTTTGGTATTTGTTATGGCTTTCAGGTCATGGCGAGGGAACTCGGCGGCGAGGTGGGCAAGACGGGGCTTCGGGAATACGGAGCGACGACGGCGACAGTGAACCCGGGAGCCAGCGCTTTGTTTGCCGGCCAACCGGAGACTCAAACAACCTGGATGTCCCACGGGGATCAGGTGCAAAGCGCCCCACCCGGGTTCGATGTGTTGGCGGCAACGGAGGCAACCTCGGTTGCAGCGTTTGGCTCAGCCGAAAAGAAAATGTTTGGGGTTCAGTGGCACCCCGAGGTAAAGCATTCTGAACACGGCCAGGCAGTGCTGGAGAACTTCCTCCACACCATCGCGGATTTGGGCAATGAGTGGAATAGCGGCAACGTCATCGCCCAGCAGGTCGAGGCCATTTCGGCCCAGGTAGGCAACGCGCGCGTCATTTGCGGGCTCTCCGGCGGGGTAGATTCCGCAGTTGCCGCGGCGCTGGTGCACGAAGCGGTGGGGGACCAGTTGGTGTGTGTGTTCGTGGATCACGGACTGTTGCGCCAGGGCGAGCGGGAACAGGTTGAACAGGATTTTGTTGCAGCAACCGGTGTGCGTTTGGTCACTATTGACGCTGAGGCTCAATTCTTGGATGCGCTTGCCGGTGTGAGTGAGCCTGAAACGAAGCGGAAAATTATTGGCCGCGAATTTATTCGCACCTTCGAACAGGCCGCCGCTGATTTGGTGGCAGAAGCAGCGCAAGCCGGCGGCGAGGTGAAATTCCTTGTCCAGGGAACCCTCTATCCCGACATTGTCGAAAGCGGTGGGGGTTCAGGAACGGCCGTGATCAAGAGCCACCACAACGTCGGGGGGCTCCCGGATGATCTGGAATTTGAGCTTGTGGAACCGCTACGGACTCTGTTCAAGGATGAGGTTCGACAGATTGGTCGAGACCTCGGTCTCCCCGAAGCAATCGTGGGGCGCCATCCGTTCCCCGGACCGGGTCTGGGAATTCGAATTATTGGTGAGGTCACCAAAGATCGACTCGACACGTTGCGCGCAGCGGATGCGATCGTGCGGGCTGAACTGACACAGGCAGGGCTGGACCCTGAAATTTGGCAGTGCCCCGTCGTGTTGCTCGCCGACGTCCGATCCGTGGGAGTTCAGGGTGATGGCAGAACCTACGGCCATCCGATTGTGCTTCGTCCGGTTTCCAGCGAGGACGCCATGACGGCTGACTGGACCAGGTTGCCCTATGACGTGGTGGCAAAAATCTCGAACCGCATCACCAACGAGGTTGCCGAAGTCAACCGCGTTGTACTGGATGTGACCTCGAAGCCACCGGGCACTATCGAG
>JABJAO010000081.1 GCA_018666065.1 Microbacteriaceae bacterium
CCAGCGCCGCAGGATCCGCAGGTATCGGTGGTGCTCCGAACCCCCATTGGGTCGGGTGTAGTGCCCACGCGGTGGACCACAGGTCGGTACCGCTTTCAACCAGCGGAAGAAGTCCTCCTCCTTGAAGAAATTCCGCTCCCCACCATCGACCGAAAACAAGACCGGAGACGACTGTAAGGGCGAAAACGAGCCACGGTAGCGTGGGGAAGATTGGGGGCTGCGGATGCCGAGCAGCGCGCTCTTCCTCGCGAGCGCGAGAGGCCTCCCTGGTGATGGACTTGCGCTTTCGCACCTCTACGGGATCAAGACGCAGGGAATCGATTGTCGCCCATGTCGTTGCCCGGCTCGACGCCAGTATCCTTCGGGAACGAAGAATTGACCCCAGCTGGGCGAGCGCTCCACTCGCAGCAACAATCTCCGAGACCATCCGGTCAGGCCTCTTGAGAAAGAGTTGGCCTGCTGATCTGAGCAGCGCCCAGGGTAAGACCCAGAGGACCAGGAGAGGGAAAATCGTGAGTGGCGAATATGCAAGGCGACGATAGAGCCATGCCCGTCGGGCGAGGAAGTGACTGCGTGTGGCAGAAAGTTTCTTTCGAGCGCTCCAATCTGCAGGACCTGCGCCGACGAAAAGAACTGAGCGAGGAACGACGACGACCCGGTGGCCTGCGAGCCTGGCACGGACACAGAAATCTAAACCACCATCCAACGGGCTGAGACCGGGGTCAAAACCCCCAAGCTCCGACAGGACCGCTGCATTCACCAGCATTCCGACTTCGCCCACAGCGAGAACATCGCTGAGCCGGTCGTACTGGGCTTGGTCGCGCTCACGCTCCGCGAGAGCGATGCGCTCTCCGAAGCGAGTCATGGTCTCTCCCATTTCTCGGATGACCCCTCGTTGGTCGCCCATGCGCTGTTTGGGCCCAGCAATTTTTACTAACGGCGCGCTCTCAACGCTGGCGAGCAGCCTCTCCAGTGCGGGCTCGGCCGCCTCCGCGTCATCTCGAAGAATCCAGACCCAGTGCTCATCCGACGCTGGTGAATCCACACCAAAAGCTGCAGAGACCCCCTCGTCCACGGCATCAGAGAATCGAGCGGAATACTCAATAGACACAATCTCCCAGGCGAAGGACGCACCCGCGAGGGCCTGATCAATGATCGGACCGATTTCAGAGTCCGCCGAAGAATCTACAAGGACGAGTTTCTCGACTTGCCTGGTTTGCGCAGTGAGGGCTGTGAGACTCGCGCTTAGTTGTTCTCCGCCTTGGCGAATAACCAGAATCGCAGTGACGCTGGCGCCCATAGGACTCCGCTACGCGCGTCTGCGCAAACGACGACGCTCGCGCTCTGACAAACCGCCCCAAATCCCAAAGCGTTCATCGTTCTTCAGCGCATATTCCAGGCATTCAGCCTTGACTTCGCATTGCGTGCAAATCTTCTTGGCATCCCGCGTAGACCCGCCCTTTTCTGGAAAGAATGCCTCTGGATCTGTTTGCGCACAGAGTGCGTCTGCCTGCCAGGAGAGGGCGCCCTCTTCATCCTCGGGACGCCGAATTCCCGGGATTCCCAGCCTTACCGGGTCTACGAACCAGTTATCGGGTACTGAATTCCGATACTCGCTCACGTGGGCTCCTTTACCGCCGTCCTCCGGCCTGGGACATCAGGACACCACAATTACACCGTTGTAATTACCCCACGTCAAGTCCGAGATCCATAAACACTCATTCAGCGGTTTAAGTCGCAGCTGCGGGCGTGACGTTTCACAGCGCCATCCTGCGACAATTGCCCCAGCGGGGTTGCGCTAGCGTGAAGGCAGGCTTTCGAGGTGTAAGGAGTCCGACGCGATGGCCACAACATCGAGCACTACTCGGACTCTCGGCGTCTTAAGCATCGCGACGAACGTCTACCTGCGGTACTGGATGGATCTTGCCCAATCCATCGATCGCCATGTCCGGGTTTTTGACTCTGTCACTCTCCACGTGTTTACTGACCAGGCCAAGGAAGCCCGAGAATTTGCGAGTACTCTCAAGCACTGTTCGGTCAAGGTTCATGAAATCGAACCGCTTCGGTGGCCAGAAGCAACACTGTTTCGATACAAAATTTTTGCGGAACACTCGGCTTCATTTTCTGAAGATTTTCTTATGTACCTCGATGCCGACACCATCGTCAATCAAGATTTAGAACGTGACCTGCCCCAGCAATTACAGGAATCACGAATCTTGCTTGTCGAGCAGGCTGGGTCGTGGCGCCCTCGCAACGGTGCGCGACTTATCAGGTTCTTTGCTCTACATCCGGGAGCAATTTTCGAGGATACTCGAAAAATCATCGTGGAAGGCGGTCGCGGAACCTGGGAGAGAAGGCGGCAATCTGCTGCCTTTGTCGAACGCTCCCTCCGCAAGACCTATGTGACTGGAGCCGTCTGGATGGGCACCCGAGAAGCAATGCTGGGGATGGTTAGGGAACTGGCTGAACGCGTCACTCTCGATTGGAACGATGGAATTATTGCAGTATGGCACGACGAAAGTCACCTCAATTGGTGGAACGCTCACTACCGGCCGCGGCTGCTGGACCCCCGCTACTACTTTTTCCCTGGACAGCGGCACCTCGACGAGTTACCCAACATCATCGCCCTCATCCGAAAAGACGAAATCACGAGATGATTTCTCCTCGCTAGACTGTTGTCCGTCGGCTTGGAAGGGATCCACACGTGGCTCGAAATGTAATATTTTCGCTCTGGTCGGGCCCTTTGCCGGCGATTAGTGAACTGCATTTTCGCTCCACGCTGCACCACATGGGGGATGACTCCGGGTACCACCTTTTCCTGGATACGTCTCCAGGATACGAGGGTGTCGTCACCAAAGAATTCGAGTGGTTGAATGACGATCCGCGGGTTCACATCACCCACATCAGTGTCCTTGACTACCTTCGATCCCACGGCATTTCGCTGCCCGAGAACCCTCAACACTTGATTCCGACGAAGACCGTCCGAAGCTGGTTGCGTCGGTGGTTCCTCATCGTCCTTGGTTTTCAAAAATTGCTGCGGGGCCTCCTTCCGAACCAACAATCTCTGTCCCTGCTTCCTCACGGCGTCCACGACGATCCGGCATTCGGGATTACTGCTGGACATGGGTTTGCGCTGTGGCGGCAAGAAGAGGATCTGAGTTACAGGGCTGACATTTTCCGCGTTCTCGCCCCTGAATTTTTTGAAGAATCCAGCGTGTTATGGCTGGATCTCGATGTCGCAGTGCTCGCGGATTTATCGTGGCTCAACGATCGGGAGCCTATGGTTTACCGCTGGGGAACCTATCCGTTTGGCAATAATGCTGTGATCTACCTGCCCCAGGGCCGGACTATGGCCCGACGTGGGCTCGTGGATTCAATGAACAGTCTCGGCGCAGCCAGACCATGGACCCTTTTTAGCAATGATGTCTGTGACGAAATAGGCATGGACATACTTCCGGTAGATGAGTTTGATCCTTCGTTTACCGAGGGGCACGAACTCTATGAGGATTATGCAGGACTGCTTATATCAAGCCCAGAAGCTCACCCTCTAGCAGAGTCGCTTCGGTCATCCCTCAAGATGTTGCATTGGCACAACAGCTGGCGAGTCACTCCCCCTTCTGATTCCGCCTTCGGCGTCATCCTTGATCACTACCGTTCAGTGTCCGGACCTAGCGTGGGCTC
Organism: Microbacteriaceae bacterium; assembly: GCA_018666065.1. Classification (GTDB taxonomy): domain Bacteria; phylum Actinomycetota; class Actinomycetes; order Actinomycetales; family Microbacteriaceae; genus Pontimonas. The sequence goes on from JABJAO010000081.1 coordinate 3,682, forward strand.
AAGAGATTAAGTGCCAGAGCCATCACCACACGCCGGGGACATAACACCCACGAAACCTGCGAGCGCGGTAGCCGTGCTCATCATGGCTCACGCTCAGCCAGAATTACTCGACAAGCTCGTCTCCCGGCTCTCCGAGTCTTTTGACGTCTACCTCCATGTGGACAAAGCCGCTCCCTTTTCCCCGCGGGATTTCTCTTGGGCGTCACAGGTCACTCACGTTCCCAGACGCAGAACCTATTGGGGCGCCTTTTCCGTCACCAAAGCAATAATTGATCTCCTCACCGTCGCCCGTGCAAGAGGGCATGAGCACTACATCCTGATTTCCGGACAGGATGTCCCACTGAAGTCCAATGCTGATATCTACGATTTTGTAATCGGCAATAAAGGAAAAGACTTCATCCGGTCAATCAAGATGCCGCACCCTGGGATTCAGGGCGGGATGGAGCGACTCACCCGGTCGTACTGGCATGCTCCCTACCGGTACCAAGGAGTGCGCCGATTTGTCCACCAGATAGTCGAATTTCTTGCGGCTGTGGGCTACCGAACAGTCTTTCAAGAGAAGATTCTCAGTGGTGATTTCTTTTACGGTGAAACCTGGTTCACCCTTCGAGCCGAGACTGTTGACGCAATTGTCGCCTACATGGCTAGTCACCCTGAGTACGTCGACGTCTTCACGCGGTCCCGCCTGGGAGAGGAAATTTTCTTTCAGACCATCATTCGACGGCTAAGACCCGATGGACGTGACATTGAGGACACAACAACCTTTGTTGATTGGGACATGGGGCCAGAGAGTCCCAGGATTTTTGACATATCGGACCTGGGCCGGCTCAGTGCCAGATGGGAACTATTCGCGAGAAAAGTAGCCTTACCCAAGAGCGAGGAACTAGTAAATGAGCTGTATCTCAGAACCGAGAAATAGCCATCCCTAAGGCAGAGGTGCGCCTAACTGCTTGAGCCTGCCGATGAGGTCCTCCAACCTCCACTTAGTTTTCGAGGACGTAGGAGCAGACACAAGCCGGTCGAGTTTCCCAACACCATCAAGCCATCCAGAACCATCAACCAAATGGACCCAACGCCCATCAATGAGCTCAATTTCCGACTCTTGTTTATTACCGCGCTCGCCTACCTGATGCGGAGCCTGGGTGAGGAACTTGGTGGAATCCTTCGACAGGCTTTGGTAGTGGCTGCGCCATAAGGATCCGCCCGTGTCCAGCTCGCGATAGGGCATAAAAGATAGGGGAGGCCCACCCATCAAATCCCGGTTGATAGCCAAAAATCCGGGCCACAGATACCACATTCCTGCGCGCTCTTCGCGGACTCCAGCCGCGGCGACTCCTTGAAATAGCGACCCAAGAGACAATTTTGCGACCGGAAAAATGTCGTGATCAAGTAGCAAGACATTGTTCACCCTCGACTCGCCGATAATGCGCGACCATGCCCAATCCAAAGTAGACGCATGTGACAGGCTGCCCTGAAAGGAAGAGAAGGGATTGAACGGGGCACGGATGTAGGTCGCACCGAATTCCTTCGCGAGGGCTGCGATCTCCTGCCGAGATTCAGGGTGGGATGAGTTGTCAACGATGATGATCGCGGGGGCCGGTTGGATAAAGCGGGTCAGACCCTCCAGTTGAAGGCGGATGAGTGCGGGTTGATTGAAGGCAACCGTAAGGACGGCAGTATCCGCGCTGAGCCGATCAATGTGCTTAAGCGACTCTGGGGACACTCGCCGATATACAACGATTCGGTAGAAGGCCTTGTCTCGCAGGAACCGCATTGCCCGAAGCGCTAATGCTTGGTTCACCATGCGATGCCCTTGCCGGCTTTAGCGCGAAATCTGCTGACGGCCACACGGGCCCTTCGGCGCAACGCTAGAAGACTTAGCCACACTCGAGGAATGTTACCAAACGCATCCATTAATCGGCTGATGATCGACCATTGTGCAATTTCAGAAGGGCCGACACTGAGGCGCGGGGTCCCCCACCGCTGCTGAATCGCACGCGACCTTCCCGTCACCACAATGGGCAAAGTTGTGAGCGGTTCAAATCCCTGGTCCCGTATTTTTGCCGAGAGCACAGGAGAAATGTCAGCGACCTGCCCATACGGATAGGCGAAGAACGGAGAGATGTCAAAATTCTCGCGATTCAACCACTCCACACTTGCCTCCACCTCATCGAGAGCTTCTTCAACCTTCAAGTGGGAGAGCCGCCGATGGCTCACTGTGTGTGGTCCTATCGACGCCATGGGTGAGCGTGCAAGGTCTTTGGCTTCGAGGAGTGTCATGGGGCACCGGGTCGGATCTTCCGCAAGGACGCGGTCTCGAACGACATCGCGAGCATCCTCTAATACGCTCCAATAATGGTCAGTCGGTAATGATGCGAGCGTGTCGAGAGCTTTCCAGTATCCATTCGCAATGAGTTTC
>JABJAO010000050.1 GCA_018666065.1 Microbacteriaceae bacterium
ACCCCAACAGCCAGCGATGCCTGGATCAGAACCTTGTTCCGCTTGGACTTCTTGGTCTGTTGCTCGCGGAGTGTGCGAGCCTTATCCCTGGCCTCTTGGCGCTTCTGGTTCTTCGTCGGGCGCGATTCAGCAGCGTTCACGTCGTGACTCACTTTCGATAATGTCCCCCGTGGGGACCCTGTGCCGCCTCATAGAGTGGCAGAAAATTCTTGGGACAAGCTTGGATATCAATTCCAGCGCCCCATCCTAGCCCGGTCGGCGGAGGTTTCCCTAGACGCGATCTGCAGGCGTGTGGGCGGTTGGATGACGACATCGACCCGGTCGCAGTGTCGAACTCCATCATGGACGCCTACAGGTCTCTGTGGAGCGAGCTCACCGGCTGGGAGAGTTTCGACCAATCCGAACGGTGGCGCATCGCACAACGAGTGTCACGGCTCAACGAACTTGGCTTCGACATTGAGAACATGTCGATTTCACAGGACGACGCTGGATCATCACTTCGCATCCAACCCAAAGTGGTGGACGCAGGTCACCACACCAGGCGCCTGCTTCGGCTCACCGGAATCGACGCAGGGGAGAATCAGGCCCGCAGGCTGCTCAATGACCTCGATTCCTATCGAGCTATCCAATTCCCTGGCGACGACGTCGATGAGGACATGGCTGCCCACCAGTGGCTCTCTGAGGTGTATGACCCCATCATTCGTTCTATCCCGAAGGAATACCGCGGAAAGCTCGAAGCTGCTGAAATCTTTCACCAGTGGCTCGAGCACAGGGCGGAACGCTCTCGAGAGGAGGAGAGAGACGTGTCCCGCGAGGAAAGTCTTGAGTCCTACATCGAACACGTCTTGCAGCACCGGCGAGATGAAGCAGTTGTCACGGGGCCTCCGACGGAAGCCCTCACCCTGCCCAATCCCACCGTTGAACTCAACTGGAGAGATCGTATTTAGGACTTCTTTTTCTCTAACTTCTGTCGAGACACCTCATACAGAACAACGCTGGCGGCAATTCCCGCGTTGAGTGACTCGGTCTTTCCTGACATGGGAATGCTCACGATGACATCGCAGGTCTCCGTTATCAGCCGAGAAAGACCTTTACCTTCGCTGCCCACCACGATGAGAAGAGGTGTCCCCGCAAGTTGAGCGACGGGAAGGCTCGAGTCGGCTTCACCATCGAGACCAATCACAAAGTAACCGCGATCCTTGAAGGACTTCAAGGTCTGCGTCAGGTTTGCAGCCATGGCAACGGGGGTTCTGGCAATTGCTCCCGCTGAGGTCTTCCACGCGGCCGCCGTCACCCCTACCGACCGACGTTTGGGAACAATAACCCCATAACCGCCAAAAGCCGCTACCGATCGGACAATGGCTCCCAAGTTTCGAGGGTCCGTAATTCCATCGAGAGCAACGAAGACGGGCGACGAGTCACCAGCTTCCGCCTTCTCCGCCAATTCGAGGGGGTGAGCGTAGGTGTATGGAGGAACACTCAAGGCGATGCCCTGGTGCACGGTATCCGCTCCGGTGAGACGATCGAGCTCCGGCCGGGGAATCTCCAGCAGAGGGATCCCGCGTTTATTCGCAAGCGCAATCGATTCACGCACGCGATCGTCCATGTCAATTTTTGTCGCGATGTGGAGAGTGGTGGCAGGAATCTTCGCTCGAAGTGCTTCGATGACGGAGTTCCTCCCCGTCACCAATTCCGCCTCGACACTAATCGGTCGGACTGTTCGCTTCTGAGGCGCCGGAGCTCCGCCCTGATGCCGTGCCTTTACCGAATCAAAGCGGTCTTTGGCTGCTTTTCTCTTGCCAGCTGGATGCCAGGATCGATCTTCCGCTTTGGGGGTCGGTCCTTTTCCTTCCAGGGCTCTACGGCCATGGCCGCCGGTTCCGACCGTGGCAGGTTTCTTTGCCTTACGAGCTGAGGGATGTCCTTTCTTAGCCACGAAGACTCCAGGTGCTCCCGTTAGATGTGTCCTTCACGTCAATCCCTGCTCTCTCGATGGCGTCTCGAAGGGAATCCGAGAGGTCAAAGTTCTTGTCGGCTTTTGCACTCCACCGCAACGCGATAACCGATTCCACTAATGAATCCAACGCTGCCGCGGCGTGTGAGCTCGCTGATGTTCCCCATTCTTCCGCGAGGGGATCACATCCCAGAATCGCAACCATAGCGTGCACTGCGCGCGCATCGCTCTGTGCCTCGTCGCGGGAGCCAGAATCCATAGCGTGGTTACCTGCCCGCACTCGATCGTGAATGACGGCAAGCGCCTGAGGAATGGAGAGGTCGTCATCCATGGCGTCCTCAAACTCTTGCGGTAGCGAGCCGCCTTCGGTGATAAGTCCCTCAGATGTGGCGCGAAGCAGGAACCCTTCAATGCGCTCAAATGCTGCGGCGGCTTCGGTGAGAAAGCCATCGTGAACGTCGAGCTCAGATCGATAGTGAGCACTGGCGAGTGCGTAGCGCACCACAATCGGTCGAGCCGACGTCACCAAATCTTCAGCAAAGAGGCTGTTTCCGAGCGATTTGGACATTTTTTGACCGCCCACGAGAACCAGGGCATTGTGCATCCAATGGCGGGCGTAGTCGTGTCCCGCCGCCCGCGACTGGGCCAGTTCGTTCTCATGGTGGGGGAATCGAAGATCCATTCCGCCCCCATGGATGTCAAATGACTCTCCGAGGTATCGAGTGGCCATCGCCGAGCATTCCAGATGCCAGCCTGGTCGCCCCGCGCCCCAGGGAGCTGGCCAGGCAGCTGTTACCGGCTCGTGAGGTTTGTGACCTTTCCACAGCGCAAAATCTTCGGGGTTCTTTTTTGCCGCACTCTCGCTCTCGCCCTGAGTGAGGTTTTCCACACTTTGGTTGGTCAGCTCGCCATAATTTCCCCACGACGACACATCGAAGTACACATCTCCGGAGCCATCAGCAGCCACATAGGCGTGGGAGCGATCGAGCAGGAGGTGAATGAGCTCCACCATTGCGGGAATATCGCCCGTTGCGCGCGGTTGCAGAGCTGGCCGTTGAATGTGTATCGCGTCCGCAACGGTATGGAATTCAGCTTCCACTCGCTCCGCGAGTGCCCACCATTCTTCGCCGGTTTCCGACGCCGAATCCAAGATTTTGTCGTCGATATCGGTGACATTACGAATCAGCGTGACCTGAAACCCGCGATAGGAAAACCATCTGCTCCACAGGTCGTACACGAGCGCGCTTCTGAGGTGCCCCACATGAGGGGAAGACTGGACAGTTGGCCCACAGACATACATCGACACGGCGCCTGGTCGCAGGGGAACAAACTCCACTGCCTTGTGGAGCTTCGAATCAAAAAGACTGATGGGCACTGCTTCATGCTAGCGACGAAGCGGTCCAGACTGAGGGAGGCTATTCGGAGACCGCTGGACGTGCTAACGTCCGTGCAACACCGCCGTGGCGATCGCGAGAAGACCCTCTCCACGTCCTGTAAAGCCCAGACCGTCGGTTGTCGTGGCTGAGAGTGACACCGGAGCCCCCACAAGCGAGGTGAGGCGCTGCTCAGCCTCCAGCCGTCGCGGCCCAATTTTTGGCGCCTGCGCAACGACCTGAACTGACACGGAGGAGACTGTGAGGTTCTGGGCAGTGAGCAGACTCAGGGTGTGATCGAGAAAGACCTGGCTGTTGGCTCCGGCAAACTCTGGCCTGGAGCTACCAAAGTGTGTGCCGAGGTCGCCAAGCCCCGCGGCTTGAAGCATCGCATCCACAATCGCATGGATGACAGCATCTCCGTCGCTGTGACCTGAAAGGCCTGGTTCACCGGGCCACTCCAAGCCCGCCAAATGCAAGGCAGTGCCTGAGTCGAATTGGTGAACGTCGATAGCCACCGCCACTCGAGGATGGGAGGCGTGCCCGAGCAGTGACTCCGCTACGCGAACATCATCGGGATAGGTAATTTTGAATCCTCGCGAGTGCCCCTCAACCGCGACAACGTCATGGCCAGCGCCACGAAGTACAGCCGCATCGTCGGTGAATTCTCCACCAGCAGATGCATACGCGCCCACGAGAGCCTCAACGTCAAAACCCTGGGGGGTTTGAACGGCACCCAGCTCAGAGCGATCAACACCACCGTGGGTCAGGTCCGAAGAGTCGACCCTGACCACAGTGTCGACTACGGCAACCTGGGGGATTACCCCGAGTGCGCCGGCGTGGAGTCGGTCAAGGACTCGGTCAAACACGTCCAGCGGCATGAGAGCTCGAGCTGCATCATGGATGAGGACATGCTCAGTGGCGGGAGGAAGCGCTGCAAGCCCCTGGCGGACGCTGTCGCTGCGAGTATCGCCACCGATCACGACCTGGAGGCCACTCACATCAGCCGCGAGGGCTCGCGCGGGAGCCTCGTATCCAGCTGGAACGACGAGAACAACGGAATCACACCTCGACCACCCAGCAACCGTCTCCAGGGCGCGCTGCAGCAGGGGCTTTCCACCTACAGAGACAAATGCTTTGGGCAGAGGACTCCCCAATCGAGTCCCGCTGCCTGCCGCAACGAGGATGACTGCTGTGGACACTCGGCGTGACCCTTAGTGTCGTCGCCTAGGAAGCGAGAACTTCGTCGAGAGCAGTGGAGGCTTTTTCCTCATCAGTCTTCTTGGCGAGCGCAAGCTC
>JABJAO010000025.1 GCA_018666065.1 Microbacteriaceae bacterium
GAAGGCGCTACCGGCAGCAGCCCACAATTCTGTGAGGGCGAAGAAGTCCTCATCCATCACCGTAACCAAAGGCTGGGGATGACCCACCGGGGGAACACCACCGATGCTGTATCCGGTTGCCAGCTTCACCGTGTCGGCGTCTGCTTTGTCCAGAAACGTGCCCAACCGCTCTCCGAGCGCAACCGTATCGACACGGTTTGGCCCCGAGGCCAGCACGAGTAATGGCTTTCCCTCAGCGAGGAAGACGAGTGACTTTACGATGGCTCCCACGGGCGCGCCAACCGCGTCTGCAGCTTCCTGGGCCGTGTGAGTGCGCTCGGTGTGTTCGTGAATCGTCAGGTCAAGACCCGCGGTTGCCTCACGAAATCTCTCGACGCCGTTAGCCACGTCGTGCTTCCCGTGCCTCGACAGGGTTTTGGTCGACAAATTCGTCGTGGGCCAAATCGTAGGAGAGAACCTCCATCGGGTCATCGAATGCCACGAGTTCCAGACTTCCCGCGACATGGGAAAAACTGTGAACCGAACAGTTTGTGATGGGCTCCTGGTGAAGCCCCGGAGCTGCGTACTCCACAACGGCGCGGATGACAGCTCCGTGTGCGACAGCAACAATGTCGGACTCGGGGTGCCGAATAGCGAGGTCATGCAACGTTCGCACAACCCTCTGTGTCACTGCGGATCGTTCTTCACGACCGGGGATCTCCATCCCGGCTGGATAGAGCGTGTCGAGCTCAGCACCGCTGGAGCCCTCCGCCTCACCGTAGTTGCGCTCGATGAGGTCGGGGATTTCCAGGGGTCGGGGCATGCCGAGCTTCGTGGCCACGATGCGCGCTGTTTCGAGCGCTCGAGACAGCGGGCTCGAGACGATCAGGTCGAATCGATGCCTGGACAGAATGTCTCCGAGAGCCGCCGCTTGAGCGCGTCCGGTTTCGTTGAGGGGGATATCGCTGACACCTTGAATTTTCCGCAGACGATTCCATTCGGTCTCGCCGTGGCGGACAAGGAAAAAGCGCGTCATGAGGGACCTCGGAGATTCACAGTGATGGGGCCGTTACAAGCCAAGACCCTCGACGATTGCGCCAAGGGTCTCAGACGTTCCACCCTCAATCCTAACGGTTGCCATCCGGTCAGCTTTGGTGGGACCCCTATTGATGATCACAATCGGCAGCTTCTTCTTGTGCGCAAGGCTCACCAACCGCATTCCGGTGTTCACCACGAGCGACGAACCAGCAACAATGAGCGCCTGGGATCGTGCGAGGAGCCCGGCTGCCTGGTCGAACACAGACGGCGGCACAAATTCGCCGAAGAATATGACCTCTGGCTTGAGAACCCCCTCGCACATATCGCAGCGCGGAATGACGAAGTCCTCCGAGACCGCAATATCAACGTCGCCGTCGGGTCTCACATGGCCCTGCATGTCTGTGACTGCAAGCCACGGGTTGAGGCGGTCAATCGATTGCGCCACCGCACTGCGCGTGAAGGACTGACCGCAGTGCACGCACCGAACCTTGTCGAGTCGACCGTGGAGGTCTACAACTCGAAGGGAGCCGGCTTTGTGGTGGAGGGCGTCGACGTTTTGCGTGACAACACCCGAAAAAGCCTTGGAGGCTTCCGCTCTCGCAATCGCGGTGTGACCACCGTTAGGGGTGGCGCTCGCAAAGCGCCCCCACCCCAAATGCGAGCCAAGCCAGTATCGCTGGCGGTGGCGATGGGATTCCATAAAGTTTTGGAAAGTCATGGGGTGCGCTTTGGGCGCTCCTTCTCCCCGGTAATCAGGGATCCCTGAATCCGTGGAAATTCCAGCTCCCGTGAGAACCGCCGTAGAGCGACCGCGAAGTGCCTCAATAGCGTCGTCTACCTCATGCCGTGCGGCAGGCATTGAGGGGGGCGCAGTGGGCACCAAACACGCTCCCTTCCCGGAGGGGTTCTACTCTGGAGAGTAGCGTCCGTTTTTTACGGTTATGTTTCGCCCCTCTGAGAAGGAATCTGTCTGTGCCTATCCTCCATTCCGCAGTTACGGGCGCTGACCCTCGACTTCGGGACTACCGAGACCTCACCGATGTCGCATTGCGAAGCGTTCGTGAGCCCGAGGAAGGTATATACATCGCGGAATCGCTCAAAGTTCTCGAGCGGGCTCTCCGCGCTGGACACCGGCCCTTGTCCGCTTTGACAACCACACAGTGGCTCGAACGCTTGACCGACCTATGTGACGCATACCCGGACTTGTGTGGCGACATGCCCATCTATGTCGGCAGTGACGAGGTTCTCGAGAGCATCACGGGGTTCCATGTCCACCGAGGGACGCTCGCGAGTATCGCCCGACCTGCCTTGCCGAGTGTTCGTGACATCGTTGCCGTTTGTTCCCGCGTGGTTGTGCTGGAAAACATCGTCGACCACACGAACGTGGGAGCGATTTTCCGATCGGTTGCGGCTATTGGTGCCGACGCTGTGATCGTGTCGGAAAGCTGCGCCGACCCTCTCTATCGCCGGAGTGTGCGGGTTTCGATGGGCACTGTCATGCAAGTTCCCTGGACCCGGGCTGGCGCATGGGAGGATCTCGTGTCTGATTTACGCACCGAGGGTTTTGAGATTGCGGCCTTGGCGCTCAGCGCCGATGCGATCGCTCTGGATGACTTCGCTCGACGTGCACCCGAGCGCCTGGCGCTGGTCCTCGGAACCGAGGGGGACGGACTGAGCCAGGAGGCATTGGAGAGCGCGGACTGTGTGGTCTCCATTCCCATGCGCGGAGATGTTGATTCGCTCAATGTCGCGGCCGCGAGCGCCGTTGCGATGTGGGCGTTGCGCTAGCGAAAGTCTCGTGCCGCCCCAGATACTGCGACGTCAAGGGCCTCCACGCCATCAGCCACGATGGAGACGACTCCCTCGGGACTTCTCTCCAACAACCCTCGAATGATCACAGCAGCGCTGTCTCTGAGTACTCCACGGTGACGTTTCCAGAAACCCACGCCACAGATGACGTTTACCAGTCCGGTCTCATCCTCCACGTTGAGAAATGTCACTCCCATCGCTGTGGCGGGGCGCTGCCGATGAGTAACCAACCCGGCCGCCCACACTCGACGACTGATCTCCACATTACGCATCTCGGCAACCGTGAATACCCCTTGATCACGGAGCCAGGTTCGGAGATACCGCAGTGGGTGGTCTCCCGGTGAGACACCAGTGAACGTGCGGTCTGACACC
>JABJAO010000010.1 GCA_018666065.1 Microbacteriaceae bacterium
CTTCTCGTTCCTCGGCAGGCATCGTGGGGACAAAACGCTTGTCCTCCCTCCAATTACCCCGAAGTTCCTCTCGATCTTTCCAAAAGCCGACCGCCAGTCCAGCTGCATAGGCAGCGCCGAGCGCTGTTGTCTCGACAATCAGCGGTCGGACGACTGGCACGCCGATAATGTCTGCTTGGAATTGCATCAGCGCCTCGTTTGTGACCATTCCACCATCCACTTTGAGTTCCATCAGATCGACCCCTGCATCCGCGTTGACTGCGTCCAACACCTCACGGGTTTGGAATGCTGTTGCCTCCAGCGCCGCCCGAGCGATGTGACCCTTGGTGATAAAGCGGGTAAGCCCGACAATCACTCCCCTGGCGTCGGAGCGCCAGTAGGGGGCAAACAGCCCAGAGAAGGCAGGGACGACATAACAGCCGCCGTTATCGGGCACGCTCGCGGCCAGCGTTTCGATCTCGTTCGTCTCCGAAATAATGCCCAGGTTGTCTCGGAGCCACTGCACCAGGGACCCTGTGATGGCGATAGAGCCTTCCAGAGCGTAACGGGGGGCCTCTTCCCCTAATTGGTAGGCCACCGTGGTGAGAAGTCCGTTCTTTGACGCCACAGGCTCCTCCCCTGTATTCACAATGAGGAAGTTGCCGGTTCCATAGGTGTTTTTCGACTCACCCTTGTTGAACGCTGCCTGTCCAAAGGTTGCTGCTTGTTGATCACCCAAAATTCCCGAGATCGGGACCTCACGAAGCAGGCTGGAGGGGTGTGCGTGCCCGAAGATTTCCGAGGACGAGCGAATTTCTGGCAACAGAGACCGAGGAATCCCCCACGCGTCAAGGAGTTCCTCGTCCCACGCACACGTGCGCAGATTCATCAGGAGGGTTCGGGAAGCATTGGTCACATCAGTGGCGTGAACTCCCCCGTCAACGCCACCCGTGAGGTTCCAGAGCAGCCAGGTGTCAGGTGTACCAAACGCGAGCTCTCCCGCTTCTGCAGCTGCTCTCGCACCATCTACATGGTCCAAAATCCACACGATCTTGCTCGCCGAGAAATACGTCGCAAGAGGCAAACCTGTCCTCGCTCGAGACGCTTCGCTACCAAGCGCCTTCTCCATCGCATCGACGATGTCTTGAGTTCTGGTGTCCTGCCAAACGAGGGCGTTATGGATGGCCTTCCCCGTGTGTCGATTCCAGATAACTGCTGTCTCGCGCTGATTGGCAATCCCGATGCCCGCAATATCGTGCCGCGTCAGTTGAGCTCTCGAAAGGGCTTCGCCCATGACCTCGCGAGAGTTAGCCCAGATTTCCTCCGGATTGTGCTCGACGTATCCGGGAAGGGGAAAAAATTGTTCGTGCTCACGCTGACTCGAGGACACGATATGTCCATCATGGGAAAGAATGATGGCCCGGGAGCTCGTTGTCCCCGAATCAAGAGCCATGATGTGTGACGTCATTGTCCATCCTCATTCCCTGCGGGGGGTTCAATTTTCAGTGAAAAACCCTATAGTGAACACTAGTAAACGTGCTCCGGGGTCAGTGAAACTCTGAGCCGGCGGTGATAGTCCGCGACCCGACTGCAGTGAAAACTGTTGGCGGTTGATTGGGTGTAACTCCCAGACCGACGGTTAAAGTCCGGATGGTAGGAGACGTGAAACTTAGGTGGGATTTTTCCACCGTTTTTTGTGTTGCCTTTCCCGGAGCGCCCACACAAGGGATCAGACCGGATGACCGCAATCGCACCTGAAGCCGCTGCATACACAGCGGCTATGAAGCGTGCCCTGGAGATTGCGGCCCAGGGTCCGGTCACCGGTCCTAACCCCCAGGTTGGGTGCGTCCTGCTCAATGACGCGGGCGAGATTGTCTCCGAAGGCTGGCACGAGGGCTCCGGTACGCCTCACGCGGAAATTATGGCGCTCGACAACCTCCGGGCTCGAGACTTATCTGCCAAAGGCCTTACTGCTGTCGTGACACTGGAGCCCTGCGCGCACACGGGGAAAACTGGCCCCTGCGCGGTTGCGCTTGTTGAGGCCGGCGTTTCTCGTGTTGTCTATTCAGTGAGCGATCCCGGTGCCATTTCTGGCGGTGGAGCCGCAATTCTCGAACAATCAGGGGTCCAAACGCTCGGTGGTGTAGAGAACGAAGCCGGCACAGCGCTCATCGAGCGCTGGCTAGTGTCGGAGACGCTGCAGCGGCCGTGGGTCACACTCAAGTGGGCCATGTCCCTGGATGGTCGCTCTGCAGCTGCCGATGGAACAAGCCAATGGATTACCGGGGACGAGACGAGGGCCAAGGTTCACCTGGATCGCTCCCGGCACGACGCCATCATCGTGGGAATTAATACTGTGCTCACTGATAATCCACGGCTCACGGCACGGGCTCCCGAGGGCGGGCTCTATCCCCACCAACCCCTCGCAGTCGTCATCGGAGCGAGGGATGTACCCGACAATGCGCTTATTCGCAACCATCCTGGTGGGTTCCTCCACGCCCAGACCCACGACCTGGCGCAAACATTGAGTGACCTGTTTGCTCGGGGCACGCGCAGTGTCTACGTGGAAGGCGGTGCCACGATCGCGAGCGCATTCCTCAAAGCGCGGCTCGTGGACGAGCTCCACATCACCATGGGCCCACTTTTGCTGGGCGGACCCGCCACTGCGGTAACCGACATTGGGGTGACCACCATGGCTGACGCCCACCAGTTGAACATCGTTGACGTTTGCACGCTCGGTGGCGACATTGTCGTAACCGCACGACCTCTCAGAGAAGGGAGCCGGTGATGTTCACAGGGCTCATTGAAGAAATCGGCACCATTTCGTCCCTCACGGCCAGTGGCGATGGTTCCATTGTCGAGATCAGTGCCACGAGGGTCCTGGATGATGTCTCCCACGGCGATTCCATCGCTATTGGTGGCGTATGCCTTACAGTCATCGATTACACCAGCACCAGCTTTCGCGCAGATGTCATGAAAGAAACCCTGCTTCACTCAGCAGCGAGTTCCTGGGCCCCAGGAAAATCCGTCAACTTGGAGCGCGCTGCTCGGGTTGGCGACCGTCTCGGAGGCCACATCGTCCAAGGGCACGTTGATGCCATCGCCACGGTGCTCGAGGTGAAACCGGGTGATCAGTGGAGAGTCATTCGGGTTTCGCTCCGCGACGATATTGCTCCTTTGGTTGCCCACAAGGGTTCGATCACTCTCGATGGGGTATCCCTCACGGTCTCTGCCGTGGGCACGGACTGGGCGGAAGTCTCTCTGATTCCTGAAACCCTCTCAGCAACCACTTTGGGTCAGGCCAGCGTCGGGGACATCATGAACGTCGAAACTGATGTTCTCGCCCGTCACGTGCTGCGCCTGCGAGAATTTGCACTGGATGGGGGAACACCGTGAGCATCGGAACAATCGACGAGGCGCTTGAGCATCTCAGGCTCGGTCGTCCCATCATCGTCGTGGACGATGAAGCGCGCGAAAACGAGGGAGACCTGGTTCTCAGCGCGCAACTGGCAACCTCCGAATGGGTGGGCTTCATCATTCGGCACTCGTCTGGGTATCTCTGTGCCCCCATGCCAGCAGACAGAACGATCACTCTCAACCTTCCTCCGATGGTCGAAGACAACGAGGATCCACGCAAGACGGCGTATACCGTCACCGTGGATGCCTCCAGCGGCATCACCACAGGAATCAGTGCTTCTGATCGCACGCGCACGCTCCGTGTGCTTGCCGACCCGACCTCAACCCCGGCGTCTTTGATTCGACCAGGACACATCGTTCCGCTGAAAGCGGCAGCCGGGGGCGTCAAGGAGCGCGCAGGGCATACCGAAGCAGCTGTTGAACTGATGCAGCTCGCCGGCCTCGAACCGGTCGCAGTCATTGGCGAGATTGTTGGGGACGACGGAGAGCTTCTTCGACTGCCCCAGCTATTAGAAATGGGTGCGCGCGAGCAGATCCCAGTAGTCACCATCGCTCAGCTCATCAAAGAGGTCGATGAGAATCCCGGGGGCACGGATATTCGTGTCCCCCGGCACCGACCTGTTGCCGATGAACGCGTCATCTTCGAGGTGGAGACCAGAGTTCCCACCGAGCACGGCACCTTTGACCTGCGCGCCTATCGCGACCGAGCAACGGGTGCTGACCACATCGCCATCGTGTCGGGAACGCCCCACGATGGCATGTTGGTCCGCCTCCACTCCGAATGCCTCACAGGCGAGGCAATGGGGTCGCTCAAGTGTGAGTGTGGACCTCAATTGGATGCCGCGATGAAGCGCATAAACGAGGAGGGTGGAATTGTCATTTACCTCCGCGGCCACGAAGGCCGGGGAATCGGGCTTGTGAACAAGCTCCGCGCCTATCGTCTCCAGGAACTTGGCCTCGACACCCTGGATGCCAACCTTGCGCTCGGCCTTCCCGCCGATGCCCGCGACTACGGGGCGGCGGCGGCAATTCTTGCCGACATGGGTGTGGGGTCGGTCCAGTTGCTCTCCAACAACCCCGAGAAGCGACGTCAACTCGAACAGCACGGCATTACTGTCACCTCTCTTGAGCCCCTCGTAGTGGGCGTAGGAGAGGTCAACACGGCATACCTCGAAGCCAAACGCGACCGGATGGGCCACCACCTGCCGGGCGAGCTCGCCACAGGAACCATCACAGTCCCGAAAGAAGGAAAACCAGAATGAGCGGTCACGGAGCGCCCTCGATCAATCTCGTCGGAGCAGAGGGATTATCAGTCACGGTTGTTGCCGGTATGTGGCACGAACACATAGCGGAGGCCTTGCTTGCCGGGGCTCAGAGAGTTCTTGATGGCGCAGGGGTGACCACCACTGTGATACGAGTCCCCGGCTCATTCGAACTTCCCATGGTGTCCAAGGCAGCGCTTGAGGCAGGTGCCGACGCGGTTGTCGCCTTGGGTGTCATCATCCGGGGTGGAACTCCGCACTTCGAATACGTCTCCTCTGCGGCGACAACTGGGCTGACCGACGTTGCGCTGCACACGGGAAAACCAGTGGGCTTTGGTGTCCTCACTCTCGATGACGAGCAGCAAGGGCTCGATCGTGCGGGACTACCGGGTTCCTCGGAGGACAAAGGCGCCGAAGCGGCCGAGGCGGCTTTGCATACTGCGCTTGTTCTACGGAAACTTGCCTAGATTTCCGACGCTCCACCAATAAGTAGACGCAACCCGGTTTATCCCCCAGCGAACACGGGAGCGA
>JABJAO010000022.1 GCA_018666065.1 Microbacteriaceae bacterium
GCTGGTTCCATGACGGGCGCGCCCAAAAAACGCGCTGTGGAAATACTGGCAACACTGGAGGGCCAGCCCCGAGGCTTATATGCGGGCACATACGGAGTGTGGCGGGCCGATGGCAGCGCGGAGTTCGCCATGACGATCCGCACGGCACTCATCGAGGGAAACCGTGTCACCCTCGGCGTCGGAGGGGGAATTACGGCACTCAGTGAGCCCGATAGCGAGATTCGCGAGGTCGGGGTCAAGGCGCAGGCTTTCCTTCGTGCGCTGGGGTTGGAGCAAGTTGGCTATTCTTGACCGGTGAAGACTTCTGCAGGAGCGCCCGAATCTGACGGGGATGGGGCATTTGATCCCCAGGCGCTCGAGGCCAAGTGGTCGGCCTATTGGGATAAGGCTGAGCCCTTCACGGTCCCGATGGAGGGTGATGATCGCCCTCGCAAGTACGTCTTGGATATGTTCCCCTATCCCTCCGGTGATCTCCACATGGGTCATGCCGAGGTGTACGCACTCGGCGATGTTGTGGCGCGGTATTGGCGCTTGCAAGGGTTTCAGGTTCTCCACCCCATCGGGTGGGACTCATTTGGATTGCCGGCTGAAAACGCAGCAATCAAGAGGGGAGTAGACCCCCGAGAGTGGACCTATTCCAACATCGATCAGCAAAAAACGTCGATGAAGCGCTACGCGGCATCCTTTGATTGGAGTCGAGTACTTCACACCTCCGACCCTGAGTACTACCGTTGGAACCAGTGGCTGTTCCTGAAAATGTACGAAAAAGGTCTCGCGTATCGCAAAGACTCCTGGGTTAACTGGGACCCGGTCGACCAAACCGTGCTCGCCAACGAGCAAGTCCTCCCCGATGGAACCTCAGACCGCAGCGGCGCAATGGTGGTCAAAAAGAAGCTAACGCAGTGGTATTTCGCTATCACCCAGTACGCGGACCGGCTCTTGGATGACCTCAACCAGTTGGAGGGCCAGTGGCCCTCCAAAGTCTTGGCTATGCAGCGCAACTGGATTGGTCGCTCGGAGGGAGCAGAGGTCGACTTCGTCATTGAGGGGCGCGACGCTCCGGTCACGATTTTCACTACTCGGCCGGACACCCTTTTTGGCGCAACGTTCATGGTGGTGGCCCCTGATTCTGATCTCGCAGCAGAACTCGTTGAAGGCTCCAGCGAGAAAGTGCAGCAGGATTTTGCGAGCTATTTAGAGGCGGCTCAAAAAGCAACGGAAATTGACCGTCAGGATGCCTCCCGCGAGAAGACCGGGGTGTTCCTCGAGCGCTACGGAATTAACCCCGTCAACGGAGAGCGACTTCCTATCTGGGCTGCTGACTATGTCCTTGCAGACTATGGAACCGGCGCCATCATGGCTGTCCCCGCCCACGACCAGCGAGACCTCGACTTTGCGCTGAAGTTTGATCTCCCGGTCCGCGTTGTTCTTGATACGAACGCTCCCGTGACCGGAGCCATCCCCGTGGTGACCGAGGAGATGTTGGAATCGGGCGATATTCCCGCTCTCGACCCCAGTGTTACCAGGGAAGCCCTCGCCGGTGATGGCCGCATGATCAACTCCGGCCCTCTGGATGGCCTGAGTAAGCACAACGCCATCAACCGCATCATCGAGCTCCTGGAAGAAGCGGGAACAGGTCGGCGGGCCAAAACCTATCGTTTGCGCGATTGGCTCATCTCGCGCCAGCGCTACTGGGGAACGCCAATCCCAATCCTCTATGACGATGAGGGAAATGAAATTCCCGTCGCACTCGACCAACTTCCGGTGACCCTGCCCCCGAGCGAAGGGCTTGATCTCAAACCCAAGGGCTCGTCGCCCCTGGGGGCTGTGAAGGACTGGGTGGAGGTTGAGCAGGACGGTAAAACCCTGCGCCGCGATGCCGACACCATGGACACCTTCGTCGACAGTTCCTGGTATTTCCTGCGCTTCTTATCGCCCCATGACGACACTCAGGCGTTCGATCTCGACCAGGTCGAAAAATGGGCACCCGTTGACCAATATGTGGGTGGGGTGGAGCACGCCATTTTGCACCTGCTGTACGCGAGATTCATCACCAAGGTGTTGTTTGACCTCGGGTATGTCTCGTTCACGGAGCCTTTCACGTCACTGCTGAACCAGGGCATGGTCATTCTCGATGGCGCCAAGATGAGTAAGTCCAAGGGCAACCTGGTGTATTTCTCCGAAGAGCTCGATACCTATGGAGTGGATGCAGTTCGTCTCACCATGGCGTTTGCGGGGCCGCCCGAAGACGACATTGACTGGCGCGATGTGTCCCCTGTGGGCTCCCAGAAGTTCCTGGCGCGTGCGTGGCGGCTCTCGGGTGAGGTCTCGAGTGATCCGGGGGTCCACTTCAGCACGGGGGATACGGCTTTGCGCCGACACGTGCACCGGTTCCTGTCAGAGGTTCCCGGATTGATCGAGGGGTTCAAGTTCAACGTGGTGGTCGCGAGGACTATGGAATTGGTTAATCACACCAGGAAGACGATCGACCAGGGCCCAGGAGCTGGCGATCCCGCAGTGCGCGAGTCTGCGGAAGCAATCGCGATTGCTCTATCGATGTTTGCCCCCTACACGGCCGAAGACATGTGGGAGCGGCTCGGGCACGAACCCTCCGTTGCGCTGCAGCGCTGGCCGGAGGCGGATGGCACCCTTCTGATCGAAGAATCCGTGACCGCGATTGTGCAGGTCGATGGCAAGGTTCGAGAACGCCTCGAGGTCTCTCCTTCGATCGGGGGCGAGGAGCTCGAAAAATTGGCTCTGGAATCCGCAGCCATCACGCGTGCTCTGGATGGCAAGACAGTGGTCAACGTGGTCGTCCGTGCCCCCAAAGTCGTGTCAATCCAAACCTCTTCGTAAGACTTCTGACTACGGATCAGAAGGTAAGGCCGACAAGTGCCGCCGATCCAAACAGGGCGGTAACGATCCAAGTAAGCATGGGGACCGGACCGACGGGATGTCGAACAATCTGTCATGCTCCAGACACGAAAGCACGAGAGGACGATTCTTGCATACGAAATTTTGGGCTGGTTTGAGTGTCATCGCGCTCATGGGAGCTGCGCTGGCGGCTATCCAGAGCAACCCGGCACTTGCGGTTGGTACCTCTTGGACTGCCCTCCCGGCAGCTGCGGCAAACAACTGGACCTCAGTTGCCCACGGAAATGGTGTTTGGGTTGCGGTTTCGGCAAACGGTACGGTCATGCGCAGCGTTGATGATGGCAGCAATTGGACCGCTGTCTCAGCGGCCGAAACAAACCAATGGCGGTCTGTCGCATATGGGAACGGCGTTTGGGTTGCTGTCGCAAACAACGGAGCCAATCGAGTGATGCGCAGCACTGACGACGGTGTGAGCTGGACGGGGTTTGCCGCATCCGAGGCCAACTCGTGGTGGTCTGTTGCCTACGCGGATGGTGTGTGGATTGCTGTCGCTGGGAACGGAACCAATGGAGTGATGCGCAGCACTGACGACGGTGTGAGCTGGACGGGGTTTGCCGCGGCTGAAGCAAACGAATGGCGGTCTGTCGCGTATGGGAACGGCGTTTGGGTTGCTGTCGCGGCCAACGGAACCAATCGAGTGATGCGCAGCACTGATGATGGTGTGAACTGGGCTACGGCTACGGCGGCTGGGGCGGGAGTTCTGTATTCAGTCGCGTACGGAAATGGTGCCTGGATTGCCGTCGGAAGCAATCAACTGATGCGGAGTGCGGACGCCGGTCAGAATTGGAACTCGCTGACACCAACAGAGGCCAACTTATGGTGGTCTGCCGCCTACGCGGATGGTGTGTGGATTGCCGTCGCTGGGAACGGGACAAATCGCGTTGCCCGAAGCCTTGACCCTGCAGCTGCCCCGGTAGTCGTGTTAGAACCTAACAGGGGTATCCCAGGAATCTTCCTTTGGATAGCCGGACCTGTTGGCCGCAGCACCTCAGCGGCTCCCGTCTATTTTGGTGCGGTTGGTATCAAACCGAGCGGAACATACATTCTGAGTATGCAGCCGATGATTGACTCTCCGACTTCCAGAAGTTTGCTAGCCACTGGAAAAGTCAATGGTGACGGAAATCTGGATAAACGGCTAGAACTAGACGCACTCGAAGCTGGCACATACAAAATTGTGATGCAGGGAACACACCGCTCTGGAAGTCTCCTCGTTCTCACCAATTACATCAGCGTGGATACAAGAGGGAACTTCGTGTCAATCAGTCCGGAGAGGCTTCAGCCCAGCTTGAATTAGAACAGCATTCCTGCTGGACCTATCAGGGTTTTGTCGACTTCAAGCCCTCCGGGCGTGCCAACTACTTGATGACGGGGATGTTCGCACCAATACTGGTGAATTCCCCAACCCCACCGATGGTGATTTGTGAGGTGAGTTGCAGGGTTGACCCATTCACATGGGTGCCCACCATTTGCACGTTATAAACCCCAGGGGTGAGGGCGGGTAGTCGTGTCATAGAGGAGAAGGAACCATCAGCATCAATGGTTCCCTCTGCCAGCGTGGTGATCGTGGGTGTGATGTTAGACACACGGGTCACGGTGAGGAGGTAGGTGGAGGTGAC
>JABJAO010000017.1 GCA_018666065.1 Microbacteriaceae bacterium
CGCATCAACTTTTCCCGCGATGCCGGGGCTTTGCTGCTGACGGTGCAAAATAACGGTGCGCCAAGCCAGGGTGGAAAGTCCGGGCTCGGCACCGCCTACCTCGACCTCTACGCTCCAGACACCTGGAGTTTGGTCGTCACTGCACAGGGTATGACCCAGCTTCTGGTGAGACTCGAAGAGTCCCACGTCGCTGGAATCTCAGTCGCGAGTGAGTGAGCCGTGGGTCATAATCCATCGGTGCATGACAATGGCGGCAGCGGCACTCGCGTTCAAGGACCTGGTGGAGCCAAACTGAGTGATTTCCACAGCCATGTCGGCTGCTGCGAGTGCCTCGGCTGAGAGCCCTGGGCCCTCCTGCCCAAAAAGGATGATGCACTCCCGAGGGAGGGTGGTGGATTCCAGAGGCAAAGATCCCTCGACATTGTCGATGGCGACAATCGGGAGGGCGTGCCCGCGCGCGAAGGCAACCACGTCATCAATGCTCGGGTGGTGGAGTACGTGCTGATAGCGGTCAGTCACCATTGCTCCGCGCCGGTTCCAACGCTTTCGACCCACAATGTGAACAGTGTCAGCCAGAAAAGCATTGGCGCTGCGCACAATCGAACCGATGTTGAGATCGTGTTGCCAGTTCTCTATGGCCACATGAAACGGGTGGCGCTTCGTATCAAGATCGGCCACGATAGCCTCCATGGACCAGTACCGATACTGATCGACGACGTTGCGTGAATCTCCTTTTTCCAGCAACTCAGGGTCGAAATGATCGCCCTCGGGTAGCTCCCCCTGCCAGGGACCAACCCCCCATGTTGTTGCCTCAGGATGAGCATTACCGTCTGTCACACAGCTAGCCTAGGGACCCTTTCGCTAACCTGTGGGCGTGCCTACATCGTCGTGGAGTCCTGAAGGCCGATCGCTTCTTCTCGAGGGCGACAACCTCGAACTCATGAGGTCTCTGCCGAGCGAAATATTCACCCTGTGCTACATGGACCCACCCTTCAACACAGGTCGCACACAGGAGCGGACAACGTCCTCTATCTCCGCGTCACAGGGAACAGGTCGACAGGGATTTGGCGGGAGAACCTACGACTTCACTCTCGAGTCCGTGACCAGCTATGACGATTCCTTCACGGACTACTGGGGATTTTTGGCCCCGCGTCTGATGGAAGCCTGGCGCCTTCTCTCACCCGAGGGGACGCTCTATGTTCACCTGGATTGGCGCGAAGTCCACTACGCGAAGGTGGCTATGGACCAGATGTTTGGCCGCGAGCATTTCCTTAACGAAATCATTTGGGCATACGACTATGGGGCAAAATCCAAGAGTAAATGGCCCACCAAGCACGACACGATCCTGGTGTATGTCAAAGACCCGACGTCGTATGTGTTCAACGCCGATGAGGTCGATCGAGAGCCCTACATGGCGCCGGGGTTGGTCGGTCCTGAGAAAGCTGCAAAAGGAAAGCTCCCCACTGACGTATGGTGGCACACCATCGTCTCTCCCACGGGGAAAGAGAAAACAGGCTACGCCACACAAAAGCCTCTGGGAATTTTGAATCGGATCATTCGCGCATCATCTCGTCCTGGCGACTGGGTCCTCGACCCCTTTGCCGGCAGTGGGACCACCGGGCACGCTGCCGCGGAGCTGGGACGGAAGTTTGTGGTCATGGACGCCAACGACGAGGCCCACACTGTGATGGCGAAACGGTTAGCGCCCTACCTGGCCTAGCGAAGCGACTGGGTGAAGACGTCCCCACCCTCGGAGTACACGAAGCAATAGACCCCGCGCTCCCCCGCGCTCCACTGCGTGGCATCCACCGGGTACGCATACGCCGTGCGCAGATCAGAGAACTCTCGGGCGACATCAATATCGACGAGGTCTCGAACATCGCAGATTTCCCGCGCCTGAGCGAGCACGAGGGCGTCCCCGGGATAGGGCTCGCCGGGGTCGTCAGAGAGCAACTCAGCGTGAATAAGCTCAGCGTCGTGGGAGGCTCCACAGCTGATGACCTCAAACTCTTGGGCAAAAGCATCATCAAATCCTGTGAGGCATTCGCCCCCGCGAAGGTCCAGCCAGCCCCACACACCAGGAGATTGTGGCGAGGATCCGAGGAGCGGAAACTCGGGGACTGCCTCATCCACTGGTTCGACGTCCTGGGCAAGGTTCTCGGTTGGTTCCGCGGTGTTCTGGCCGAGCATAAAGGCGCCAATCCACAACGAGAGGGTGATGACAGTCCCCAGAACCCACGCACTGATGAAGATGGTCTGCCCGCGGGGGGTGTCGGTCAAACGGGGCCGGGGGGGAACCATCGCAGGAGGTTCGTCGTTGCTCATGTCTTAGAGACCCAGGTCGGCCAATCCCAAGGCCGCCCGATAGGGATACCCGGCTTCTTCAATGACCCGGTCTGCACCCGTGTTTCGGTCAACCACCACGCATACCGCGACGACTTCTCCGCCGGCTCGCTCCACAGCCCGAGCAGCGGTCAGCGGTGAGCCCCCCGTGGTCGACGTGTCTTCGACAATCACGATTCGCTTTCCCCGCACGTCGGGACCCTCGATCTGTCGACCACGTCCATGGTCTTTGGGTTCTTTGCGGACAACGATTGCGTCGTAAGTTTTCCCCACCAACAACCCGCGATGCATGATCGCGGACGCGATCGGGTCAGCCCCCATCGTAAGCCCACCAATCGCGTCCACGGGTTCAAATTCTTCGAGCAACTCGAGCATGACGTCCCCGATGAGGGGTGCGACTCGGTGGTCGAGGCTCACCTGACGAAGGTCAATGTAGAACGACGCCTTCTGGCCACTGGTCAGAGTGAAATCGCCGTGGTGGACGGCCTCCTGGGAGATGAACTCGATGAGTTGCTCCCGTGCGTTCGCCACATCGCCAGTCTATCGATGCGCTTTAGGCTTGCCCTATGAGAATCGCGACCTGGAACGTTAATTCGATAAGAACCAGGAAGGCTCTTGTCATCGATTTTCTCCACCAGGCCGATATCGATGTGGTGTTGATGCAAGAGACTAAATGTCGAGACGACCAGTTTCCCTTAGAGGATTTTGAGTCTGCCGGCTACGAGGTTGCTCACTTTGGTCTCAACCAGTGGAACGGTGTGGCCATCGCGTCGCGATTGCCCCTCGGGGATGTCGAACAGGGCTTCCCCGGGATGCCGGGTTTTTCCAAAAATCCAGAGGACGCCCCGGCGCTGGAGGCCCGCGCAATCTCGGCAACAATCGATGGAATTCGGCTGTGCTCTGTCTATGTTCCCAATGGCCGAGCGCTTGATGATCCGCACCTTGACTACAAACTGCGCTGGCTTTCAGCACTCGGTGAGCACTATCGGGCCTACCGGGAGCAGCCGGGCGCGCTTCCCTTCGCCATCGGAGGAGATTTCAACATCGCACCGCAGGATTCCGACGTGGGAGACCCAATGTTCCTCGCTCCGGGAACAACTCACACCTCAGACCACGAGCGGGCGGCGCTGACTGGTTTCCTCGACACCGCGGGTGTCCTGGATACCGTCCGTCCCCGTGTGCCCGAGGGCTACACCTACTGGGACTACAAGCAGGGCAAGTTTCCTAAAGACCACGGAATGCGGATTGACTTCATTTTTGGGTCCGAAGCGTTTGCCTCCATGGTGACTCACGCCTCGATCGAACGAGACCAAAGAGTCGGAGAAGGTCCTAGCGACCACGTTCCCGTCGTGGTTGAGCTTGACGTCGAGGATGACTTCGATCGCCCCATGGTCTTCTAGACCGGGGCCAACACGAGAGCGAGCCCCATCATGATGGGCAGCGACACCAGAGTGGTGAGCACAACAGAGTCTCGTGCGAGCGGGGTGGCTATGCCATAGCGCTGGGAGTAGTTGAAGACGTTCTGCGCGCTGGGCAGAGCAGCCAGAATCACAACCGTGAAGAGAGCGTGCTGTCCCAAATCGAAAACAAATACCCCCAGAAGCCAGGCGATGAGGGGCATGACGAGTAACTTAATCCCCGCAGCCACGCTGATCTCCAGGCGATACTCCCGCGCCTCCCACAGTCGCTGTGCTGCCAAGGAGAGACCCAAGGCAAACAGGAGAGTCGGGACGGCCGCCTGACCCAGAAGGGCGAGGGGTTCATGAATGATCGCGGGCACCCTCACGTCCAGCCATGAGACCAGCACTCCCAGCATCGAACCAATAATCAGAGGGTTTCGAATTGGTCCCGACAGGATTCGACGAATCGACACGGACCCCTGACGTGTGACGTCCAGGATTGTCAACGCTATGGGGGACATCACGATCAGCTGGAATAGCAGGACCGGGGCAGCTAACGCGGGGTCGCCCAAAATGTAGGCGGCCAGGGGCAAACCAATGTTGTTCGAGTTCACATACGACGCTGCCAACCCGCCAACGGTGAGACGCCCTGCGCCTCGCACCTTGACCAGGCTCACCACGACGAGGTAGATCACCAGGGCGAGGGTCGCAGCCAGAGCCGACACGGGCAAGAGTGCAGAGAACAAGACCCGAATATCAGCGTCACCCAAGACGATGAACAACAGTGCCGGCGAAAAGACAAAGAACGCAGCCTTGGACAGAACGTCCAAAGCATTCGGCCCGAGAATGTCCATTCGACCGGTGAGATAGCCAATGGCGACCACGAGGGTCACGATGCCAAAGCCTACAAAAACGTCCACCACGACCACATAGTCTGCTCTATTCCTGGGCCGTGGGCGACCGCGCAATAAAATTGCGCCTCTGCCCCGAAATACGCACCATGATGGCGCTCAAAGCACCCATGAGCACCAAATCCCCGTTTTACACTGACCTCAACAATTCAGGAGGTCACAATGTCGATGGTGATGGAACGCCCCACCGGAAGCGCCCGAGAGCTCGTATCCTCCGCGCCGTGGAACGACGTGAAGCAGGCCTGCATCACCCTGCAGTCCGTGCAATCCCACGACGGCAGTGTCTCCGGCGCCAAAGCGCAGTCCACAGCGCGGACCGCCGTTGCCTCCCTGATTGCGTCGGTCACGACACTTGCGCCGCACTTCCCCCACGATAAGGACTACCTGGAGGCCGTCGTTGAGGATTGCACGGCATGGCAAGAATCCAGCTTTGGCGTTCCCGACTTCTATCGTTCCCTCTCTGCTTTTCACCCGGATAGAACCCGGGTGGATGGCACGGCTCATCTCGTTGTGTTTCCCATGTTCACCCAGAACGGCTCGACGAACCGATTCTTCGAAGCGGTTCTGTGCGAGACAATCTGGCCCGATTTCGTGGCGGCTCTCGAGGCTGACGCCTACAGCAACGCCATGTTCGTGCCCGTGCGTTTTCTCGACTACACCCCGGGATATGACACCAACTCGGCGGTTCTCTTTCCCGAGTCTGTTGCAGTACTGCCACGGGTTCCTGCGGGAGCCCCAGCAGGAACCGCGCCTGAGCTGCCAGCCTTCACGTGGGGTGGAATCTTTGCCGACCGCGAAGCAGCGCGGTTTCGCGCCGTTGTTCGCGACGCGGTAGACATCACCAAGCTTGAATTACCCGCCGACGCCCGAGAACTGCTGGAAGACCAAAACCTCGCGGAGAAAACCTTCGTGATGTGGGATCTGATTCACGATCGAACCCACATGCGCGGAGACCTGCCTTTCGACCCTTTCATGATCAAACAACGAATGCCGTTTTATCTTTACGGCCTGGAGGAGCTTCGGTGTGACCTCACCGCCTTCCGAGAGGCGGTGTCCCTCGCGCGTTCGAAAAAGACTGACCCGATCACCCGCAAGCACGCGAGTCTAGTTCTCTACGCTGTCGTGTTCGATCGAATCTTCCGCTTTCCCCTGACTGGGAACAGGGTCCGCAACTATGACAGTGTCGCTGGGCAATTACTCTTCGCCTGGCTTCACCAGAGCAGGGTCTTGCACTGGACCGACACCCAGTTGACGATTGATTGGGACGCCCTCCCCGACGTTGTGGTGAAGCTTTCAGACGCCATCAACGCTCTGTATTGGCAGAGTATTGACCGACCAAAGATTGTGCACTGGCTCGCTGCCCATGAGCTCATCGCCGGTGTTCTAGCGCCTCACCCTGCATCCAAGTTCGCCTCCGGCGACATACCGCTCGAGGGAACTCCGGGAGACATCACCGATCACGTCCACAACGACGAATTCCCCCTCTCCATGTTTTACGAAGCGCTAGCGAAGAAACTCGGCCCCACAATTGCCGCGACAGCAGGAATTACCGGCCATGCCCGGGTTGCCTGAGACAAGTGTCAGGATGGTCTCGTGAGACTCCATGACCCCGACTGGCGCGGATTCGCGAGTGACAACTACTCCGGCATGCACCCTGAGGTGTTGGCCGCACTCGAGGAGGTCAACTCGGGTCACCAGATCTCTTATGGCGAAGACGACTACACGGCCAGGCTGACCACTGTTATTCGGGAGCACTTCGGCGACAAAGCCGAGGTTTTCCCGGTTTTCAATGGCACCGGCGCCAATGTTCTCTCGCTCACCGCAATGATGCCCCGATGGGGCGCCGTGATTTGTAGCTCGTTGGCACATATTCATACTGATGAGGGCGGTGCGCCCGAGCGGGTGTCGGGGTTGAAGTTGTTTCCAGTACCCCATCACCAAGGAAAAATTACGACGGCAGACATTGCCCACGAAGCATTCGGCTTTGGTGACGAGCATCGACCCCAGCCGGCCGTGGTGTCAATAACCCAGAGTTCTGAGCTGGGAACGATTTATACACCGGAGGAAATTCGCACTATTGCGGAGTACACCCACGAGAAGGGGATGCTCCTTCACATGGATGGCGCGCGACTCTGGAATGCAGCAGCGAGCTTAGGACTCCCCTTCCGTGCGTTTACGACCGACGCTGGTGTGGATGTGGTGAGTCTGGGTGGAACCAAGAACGGGCTATTAGGAGCAGAAGCAATTGTGGTCATCAACCCCGACGCTGTCGAGGGCCTCATTTATCTTCGGAAAATGAGTATGCAGCTCTCGAGCAAGATGCGATTTGTCAGCGCCCAGATGTTGGCTCTCTTTGAGGGGGAGTTGGGGCTTCGCTCCGCCACACACTCGAACTCGATGGCCCAGCGACTGCGCGGAGCATTAGAGGACCAGATCAGCTCGGGGGCAGTGACCGGTTTGTCCTTTAGCGCCCCGACGGAGGCCAACGGTGTCTTTGCGGTGTTAGACCCGGAGGTTTCCGACCGAATTCGCTCCACGTTCCGTTTCTATGACTGGGACCGCTCGAAGGGTGAAGTGCGCTGGATGTGCTCGTTTGACACCACGGAATCTGACATCGACGCGTTCGTCGACAAAATTACGGCCGAACTTCAGGCGTAACGGGCGCTACCCTCCACGATGTCGGACAGCGGCTTACGGGTCCGAGGCCGTGCCTCGCGTTCCTGAAGTTTCTCGGGCAGGTCCGCAGGGTTGCCTGCCGATCCCACCGCCATCACCGTCACTACTCGCTGGGACGAACTCAGCATCAATTCTTTGCCAAGCATCTGGGCATCAAAGCCACCCATTTGGTGAACCATGAGGCCGTCGGTCGTGGCCTGAATCGTGAAATGAGCCACCGCTTGGCCCAGGTCATAAATCGCGTGCGACTGAGGATTCCCCTCCGCATCGACCACGGCAGCCACGTTCGCCACCAGGGCGGCCGCGTGCTCCGCCCACACCTGGTTTCCCGACGCCAGCGACGCCACAATCTTTCCGAACGTCTCGTCTCCACGGAATCCCACAACAAACGACCAGGGTTGAGAATTTCCCGAAGACGGTGCCCAGCGGGCAGCCTCAAAGGCTGATCCCAGCACGGTCGAATCCAGAACCTCTGTGCGCGAGAAAGCTCTCGGACTCCAGCGATTTTCCAACGCTGGGGCCAGAGAAAACTCATGCGGATCGTGGTCGTGGCTCATGTGTGTCCTTTGGTCGTGAGTCGAATCTATTCCACCGAAAATTGCTGAACCTGAAGGCCAGACTTGTCCTCCGCGAGATCCACTTTGACAGTGTCGCCATCGTGAATATCACCGGAGAGCAAAGCTCTCGCCAGACGGTCATCAATCTCTTTTTGCATGAGGCGACGAAGGGGTCTCGCTCCATACACGGGATCAAAACCATTGTCAGCGAGCCACAGTCTCGCAGCGGGAGTAACAGCCAACTCAAGTCGCCGATCAGCCAGGCGTTGCTGGAGACGGTCGACAGTAATTTCGACAATCTGGCCGAGATCCTCCTGGGTCAGCGTGGAAAACACCACGATGTCATCGAGGCGGTTGATGAACTCTGGTTTAAAGGCGCGACGGACTTCGTTGCGGACTGACTCCACCTTGTCTTCCCACGCTGTGCCCTCCTCCATCAGATGTGAGGAGCCCAAGTTTGAAGTCAAGATCAGGATTGTGTTCCTAAAGTCCACAGTCCTGCCCTGTCCGTCAGTCAAACGGCCGTCATCCAAAACCTGGAGGAGCAAGTCGAAAACCTCAGGGTGGGCCTTCTCCACCTCGTCCAAAAGGATGACCGAGTAGGGGCGTCGACGGACGGCCTCAGTCAGCTGACCGCCCTGCTCGTATCCCACATAGCCCGGAGGCGCCCCAATAAGGCGTGATACGGAAAACTTTTCGCCATATTCGCTCATGTCGATGCGAACAAGAGCTTTCTCGTCGTCAAAGAGGTAGTCCGCAAGCGCTTTGGCAAGCTCTGTCTTTCCCACACCGGTGGGACCCAAGAAGAGGAAGGATCCCGTGGGACGACCGGGGTCGCTGAGGCCGGCGCGAGTGCGTCGAACCGCCTCGCTGACTGCGCGAACGGAGTCCCTCTGTCCCACGAGACGCTTCGCAAGCTCCGTCTCGAGGTGGAGCAGTCGCTCGGTTTCACCTTGAGTGAGTTTGTCCACAGGGATTCCTGTCCACGCTGCAACCACAGCGGCGATGTCGTCGTCAGTGACCTGATCGTTGACCATGCGGTCATCACTGCGCTCTGCGCTTTCGGCCTGCTGAATGGACTCTTCGATGCCGGGAATAACTTCGTAGTTGAGTTTTGAGGCTTCCTGGTAGGCACCCTCGCGCATGGCGCGGTCCAATTCGATGCGAGCATCGTTGAGCTTCGTCTTCAACTCTCCAACACCCTGCAGCGACGCTTTCTCAGCGGCCCATCGATCCTGCAGCGCCTCGAGCTCTTTACCCTTGAGCTCAAGGTCGTCGCGGAGTTTCTTAAGACGCTCTTTGGAGGCGTCGTCTTTCTCTTTCTTCAATGCGAGTTCTTCGATGCGCATTCGATCCACAACACGTCGGAGTTCGTCAATTTCGACGGGAGAGGATTCAATCTCCATCTTCAACCGACTGGCCGCTTCGTCGATGAGGTCGATGGCCTTGTCGGGCAGTTGTCGCGAAGTGATGTAGCGGTTGGAGAGCATGGCCGCGGCGACCAGGGCGCTATCGGCGATAACCACCTTGTGGTGGGCCTCGTAGCGCTCCTTGAGACCACGAAGGATGGCAACGGTGTCTTCGACGCTGGGTTCACCCACAAAAACCTGCTGGAAACGTCGCTCCAGCGCGGCGTCTTTCTCGATGTACTCCCGGTATTCGTTCAAAGTTGTGGCGCCAATGAGACGCAGCTCTCCCCGGGCAAGCATGGGCTTGAGCATGTTCGCCGCTGCAACGGAACCTTCCCCGCCGCCAGCGCCCATCAGGGTGTGAAGCTCGTCGACAAAGGTGATGATCTCACCTTCGGCGTCGTTGATTTCCTTCAGTACTGCTTTGAGTCGCTCTTCGAACTCGCCTCGATACTTTGCTCCAGCGACGAGCGCAGACATATCGAGCGAGATCAGCTGCTTGCCCTTGAGCGAGTCAGCGACGTCTCCGGCCACAATTCTCTGGGCGAGACCCTCGACAACTGCCGTCTTTCCAACACCGGGTTCACCAATGAGGACGGGATTGTTCTTGGTGCGCCTGGTCAAGACCTGGGAGACGCGACGAATCTCAGCATCTCGACCAATCACCGGGTCAAGCTTCCCCTCACGAGCGATGTCGGTGAGGTTCATCCCATACTGCTCCAGGGCGCTCTGCTGGCCCTGTTCTGCGGTGTTCTCTGCCATGGTGTCCCTCCTCTAGCTCTCGAGTTTCTTCAACGGTGCTGGATTCCGCCCAAAGGGATTCCACAGCACCATTTGGTTTTGCTTCTGAGCTCGCTCTCCCGTTCGCAGTGGGATGACGTCTCCTTGCGAACCGGCGGCAAACACGCGACGGCCAGATTTTTGGAGCAACTCATCAGCCAAGGTCGCCTCAAGATCGCGCACCCGGCGCTGGAGGACGTCCACCTGGGATTCGAGGTCCAAAATTCTGCGGATTCCCTCCAGATTCAATCCCTCCGCGCTCAGTCTCGAAATCTCGCGGAGCTGGACGATGTCTTTCATCGAATAGCGTCTGGTTCTCCCCGCGGTCCTGGTCGGACTCACGAGACCCAAACGGTCATACTGGCGCAGGGTTTGTGGATGCATCCCCGCGAGTTCGGCAGCAGCCGTTATCGCAAACAGTGGGGTTCTCTCGTCCATATCCATGGTCTAGACCCCCGCTCTCTTCAACAAATCGTCACGAGGGTTTTCCTTGGGAAGTGACGCCATTAGCTTCTCGAGGTGGCCCTTCGACGCGCCCGACAAATGAGCCGGGACTGCGACCTGTAGCTCGACGAGGAGATCACCCATCGCTGCGCCGGATCGAACACCGCGGCCTTTGACCCGCAAGACTTTGCCACTGGGGGTTCCCGGTGGCACTTTGACCTTGACGATGTCGCCCTCAATCGTGGGGACTTCGATGGTGGCTCCCAATGCGGCTTCGCCAAAAGTGACGGGCACCTCGATTCTGAGGTTGTCGCCGTCTCGACCGAAAATCTGGTGCTTCGGCACACCCACGGTGATGATGACATCTCCCGGCTTTCCCCCATCGGGGCTGGGGTGACCTTTGCCTCGAAGGCGCACTTTTTGGCCATCTTTGACGCCCGCGGGAATTCGTGTGGTGATTTTCTTGCCACCAGGCCCCTCGAGGGAGACCTCGGTCCCTTTCACAGCCGTGGGCAGCTCAAGCGTCACCCGCGAGACAATGTCGCGACCTTTGGTGGGCTCCCGATATCCCTGGAACCCGCCTTGTCCACCGCCGAATAGTCCGGAAAACAGATCACCAAAGTCAGCGTTCTGCGCGGACCGGGGCATACCTCCGAAGCCGCCAAAGATATCGTCGAAGCCTCCTTGGCCACCCCCCGAGGTGAACCGCGGCCCACCCGCCTGCATCGCACGAATCTGATCGTATTCAGCGCGCTGAGTGGCGTCTGAGAGAACAGAGTAGGCCTCTGAAATCTCTTTGAACTTGGCCTCAGCTCCGGGATTATCGGGGTTGGAATCCGGGTGGAACTTTCGGGCAAGCGAACGATAGGTCTTCTTAATGTCGGACTCGGAAGCATCTTTCGAGACACCGAGTATCTGGTAGAAGTCCTTTTCTAACCAATCTTGGCTGGCCATTCACTCACCCCCTTCCTTAGTCGTCGGCAGGAACCTTGACTGCCACCTTGGCCGGGCGGATGAGACGCTCACCGAGCGTGTATCCGCCTTCGATTACTTCTGCAACGGTCTCACCGGTCGCTCCCGCTTCCGGAAGTCGGACCATTGCTTCGTGGATGGCGGGGTCAAAGCCTTCGCCCACTTCGCCCACGGGCTTGATCCCGTATCGCTCAAATCCCGATCGCAATTTCTGTGCAACCAATTCCAGCGGAGTTCCAGCGAGGTCCCCATGGGCCTCCGCACGATCCAGATCATCCATCACAGGGAGGAGGGAACGGATCACTTCGGCAATCACTGTCTCGCGGTTAGCTTGGCGATCGCGCTCAACCCTGGTGCGGAAGTTCTGGAGCTCTGCTTCAGCCCGTGCTGCTCGATCCCGATATTCGGCAACGAGGTCACGTTCGGCGTCCTGAAGAAGGGCGAGATCCTCCTCGGTGATGTCGCCTGAGGTGGCATCATCTGCCACCTCAGGACGTACATCTCCTGTGTCAGGGTCGACACGTCTCTTATCCGTAAACAGCGGCTCTTGGGGTTCCTCGTCGCCCTCGGGCTGAGGGTTCTTAGTGTCGGCCATGAGCTCTACTTCTTGTCGTCGGTGTCGTCGTCCACAACCTCAGCGTCGACGATGTCCTCGTCGTCAGCTGCGTCGCTGGCCTGCTCGCCGTCGGCAGCGCCCTCTTCGGGTTCTGCCTGGTAGAGAGCCTCACCGAGCTTGGTCTGGCTCGCGGAGAGGGCTTCGACCGCCTTCGTGAGAGCTGCGTCGTCCTCACCAGCAAGAGCTGACTTCAGAGCATCGACATCGGCCTGAACCTCGGACTTGACGTCGTCGGGAAGCTTCTCGTCGTTCTCTTTCAGGATCTTCTCCACGGAGTAGACCAATTGCTCGGCCTGGTTGCGCTCTTCCGCTGCTTCGCGACGCTGCTTATCCTCTGCTGCGTGCTCCTCGGCTTCGCGCACCATACGCTCGATGTCTTCCTTGGGAAGTGACGAACCACCGGTGATGGTCATCGACTGCTCTTTGCCGGTGCCCTTGTCCTTTGCGGACACGTGCACGATTCCGTTGGCATCGATGTCGAAGGTGACCTCAACCTGGGGGATTCCGCGCGGGGCCGGCGCAATACCGGTCAACTCGAACGTTCCCAGTGGTTTGTTGTCCCGAGTGAACTCGCGCTCACCCTGGAAAACCTGAATGGACACCGAAGGCTGATTGTCATCCGCCGTGGTGAAGGTTTCGCTTCGCTTGGTGGGGATGGCGGTGTTGCGCTCGATGAGCTTGGTCATGATGCCGCCCTTGGTCTCGATTCCGAGACTCAACGGAGTCACATCGATAAGCAGCACGTCTTTACGCTCGCCCATCAGCACACCAGCCTGCAGTGCGGCTCCCACGGCAACAACCTCATCGGGGTTGACGCTCTTGTTGGGCTCCTTGCCGCCGGTCAGCTCAGTGACCAACGCGGTAACAGCTGGCATTCTGGTCGAACCGCCCACCAGGACGACGTGAGAAATTTCGGAGAGCTTGACGCCCGCTTCTTTGATCACGTCGTTGAATGGCTTCTTGGTCCGCTCCAGCAGATCCTTTGTGAGCTCTTCAAACTTCGCCCGAGAGAGTGTCTCGTCCAAGTTCGCAGGGCCACTGTCTGTCAGAGACAGATACGGCAGCTGAATCTGGGTGCTCGATGATGTCGAGAGTTCTTTTTTAGCCTGCTCAGCAGCTTCTTTCAGACGCTGCTTGGCAATCTTGTCGCTCGAGACGTCGACACCGGTGGTCTCCTTGAACCGGGTGGCCAAGTAGTCCACGATGCGCCCGTCCCAGTCGTCTCCACCGAGGCGGTTGTCACCCGAGGTTGCTCGCACCTGAATGGTGGAGAACTCGTCGTCCTTACCGACCTCGAGCAAGCTGACGTCGAACGTTCCACCACCGAGGTCAAAGACCAAGATGAGCTCGTCTTCTTTACCCTTGTCGAGGCCATACGCGAGAGCGGCTGCGGTGGGCTCGTTGATGATGCGCAACACATTCAATCCAGAGATTTCGCCGGCTTCCTTGGTCGCTTGACGCTCGGCGTCATTGAAGTATGCGGGGACCGTAATCACGGCGTCCGTCACGGACTCACCGAGGTACTGCTCGGCGTCACGCTTGAGCTTGGCGAGGATACGAGCGGAGATTTCCTGGGGGGTGTACTTCTTGTCGTCCACCTCCATGGTCCAGTCGGTTCCCATGTGTCGCTTCACGGACGAGATGGTCCGGTCTACGTTGGTGACTGCCTGGCGCTTTGCGGTCTCTCCTACGAGGATCTCGCCATCTTTGGTATACGCCACGACGGAGGGCGTGGTGCGAAGACCCTCTGCGTTAGCAATTACGGTGGGCTCGCCGCCCTCCAGGGCGGATACCACTGAGTTGGTGGTTCCTAAGTCAATTCCTACTGCGCGTGCCATGTGGCCTGCTCCTTACTTTCTGTCATATCGCCGATATCTGAGTCGGTGTGACTGAAGTATGCAACCTGAGTCGACTCATGTCAAGTTTTTGTCGCCATATATGAGTCGGGTCGACTCATATATTTCGCCACACCACGCCCTCACGTTTTTTACCCCAACCACGCTCAGGAGTACTACGGTTTTCTTATGACCAACGACGGTTCCGCTCAGCCCTCCCGACCCTCCCGCTTGGCAAAGACGGACGCTTTGCCCGTCATCGGACTCTCAGGAAGCGAGGGCGCCGTAATCCCTCGTCGTCGGGTGTGGTCCTGGGCCTTCTGGGACTGGGCAACTCAGCCGTTCAACACCGTGTTGCTGACCTTTGTGTGGGTGCCCAGCTACCTCACGAGCACGTTCTTCGTCAATCCCGACGTGATCGGGACCGACGGTGAAGAAGCGGCTCTGGGCCAACTAGCGAGCAACCTCGGCTATGGCATCACCATTGCCGGACTGCTCATCGCCCTCCTCGCTCCCGTTCTCGGTCAGCGAGCGGATAGAACCGGTCGACAAAAACTACAACTCATCATCTTC
Source organism: Microbacteriaceae bacterium (assembly GCA_018666065.1). GTDB lineage: Bacteria > Actinomycetota > Actinomycetes > Actinomycetales > Microbacteriaceae > Pontimonas. Next base: position 14,517 of record JABJAO010000017.1, read on the forward strand.
ACCGGATTGCTCATCGTTGCTCAACTGGGAATGGCGTTTGTCCAGCCGGGCGCGGAATGGTTCTGGATGGGCGTTGCCCTGATTGCCATTGGGAGTGTGTTTGGTGAAATCGCCAGCGTGAACTACAACGCCCTGCTCATCTCGGTATCGACGCCGAAGACAATCGGCAAGGTGTCGGGCCTGGGTTGGGGCTTTGGCTATCTCGGGGGCATCGTGGCTCTGGCGATTGTCGTCGGTCTCATCCTCGGGGGAGTACTCGATGGTGAGGTCGCCTCTACCTTCCAACTCATCGCCCTCGGGGCGACGATCTGGACGATCGTGTTCGTCATTCCTATTTTCCTCAGCGTTCCCGAGCCACCCAAGCGTGGCGCGGTGGACAAGGTGGGGTTCTTCCGCAGCTATGGCGAACTCGCACGGGGGATTGTTCGCCTCTACAGGGAAACCCGACAGACTTTTTGGTTTCTCCTGGCTAGCGCCGTCTACCGAGACGGCCTGTCGGCAGTGTTCACTTTCGGGTCGGTCATCGCGGGAATCGTCTTTGGGTTTGGATTTACTGACCTCGTGATTTTCGGCATCGCGCTCAACATCGTCGCTGGAATCTCGACCATCTTTGCGGGGCGCCTGGATGACAGGTTTGGCCCCAAGCGCGTCATCGTTGTCTCCGTGTTTGGTCTGGTCGTGTGCACGCTGGTGGTCTTCTTCTTCGCCGACCTAGGCCCGATGCTCTTCTGGGGTGCGGGAATTGTTCTCGCCGCCTTCGTTGGGCCCGCCCAGGCAGCATCCCGGTCGTTCCTCGCCCGCGTTACGCCTGCCGGTCGCGAGGGCGAAATCTTTGGCCTCTACGCAACGACGGGTCGCGCTGCGGGGTGGATGGCCTCGCTGCTGTGGGGTGTCTTCATCGCGCTCGCGGGTAACCAGGCTCTGTATGGCATCCTCGGCATCACGATCGTGTTGCTCATCGGAGGAATCATGCTGCTGTTTGTCAAAGCACCACAGACGCAGCCCTAGCCGGTCACCTTCCACCATTCAAGTAGGACCAACACCACAACAGCTCCGGCAACAAAGTTGAGAGCCAAGAACCACTTCCAGCTTCGGTTTGCCTTCCACGCATCGTCGTCGCTGATCGACCACCACGGCGCTAGCGCACCCATGTAGAGCAGCGCGACGGGTGACATAAGGGACAGCGGCCAGGGCGCGCTGAGCAAGATTGCACCTGCAACCCCATACAGCCCTACAGCAAAGCGCACAGCGCCTTTGGCGCCGATGACGGTGGCGATGGACCCCACCCCAGCGTCACGATCTGCAGAGACATCTTGCACTGCGCCAAACGCGTGGGAGGCCATCCCCCAGAAAAAGAATGCCGCCAGCAGGGTCACGCTCAGGGTCGTCAGCTCGGCGCCCACAAAAGCCATCGCGTACACAGCGGGCATGACGAAATGCAGACTCGAGGTCACGGAATCAAGGAACGGAACTTCTTTGAACCGGACATTACGGGCCGAATATGCAACCACGAAGAACAATGACAGAGCCAGCACCCCGTTAGAGACCAGCGAACCCCAGACCATCAGTGGCACAAGAAAGGGCAGGGGCAAGAGGGACGCCGTAATCAACATAGGGCGGTGTAGCTCCGGGGGCAGCAACGCACCCTCTACTCCGCCCTTACGGGGATTGCGCAAATCTGATTCGTAATCGAAGACATCGTTGATGCCATACATCAGCAAGTTGTAGGGAATGAGGAAGAAGAGGCTGCCCACGATGAAGGGGACGTCAAACTCGCCGACGAAGAGGTAGTACGTCAGCCCAAACGGAAACGCCGTGTTCACCCAGCTCAGGGGCCTCGAGCTCACCACCAGGGTCAACACAGAATTCATGAGGTCTCCGAGCCCCGCCGCTCCAGTAGGTGCCACAGTGCCGGAATCATCATCACCGCGGCGAGCGTGTAGGCAAAATCTTCCAACGGAGCTAATCCGACCATCACACCACTGAGGAGTTGCTCGTCATAGGCCACCAAACCAGAACCGATGATCACGTTGTCAAACACGGCGGTCAGTACCATCATCACTCCGGCTGACACGACCCACGGAACAATCCGCGGGGGAACCCTCCTCCCCAGGGCCACCCCCAGAACCAGCGCTGCCACGAGCAGAAAGGGAATATTGATCAGCCAGTAGGTCATGCTCGTGTCCTGCCCGCCCACACGCGTGAGGCCCAGACATAGGACACGAGGGTCGAATACGTCAGGACTACGAGAAAAAACACTTCTTCCAGGGGCAATTCGGGACCAAGCAGCACCCCGGTCATCCACGGACCAGACCCACGAAAGAAGACGCCGGTGGCTATCCCCACCACATCCCACAGCAGAAAGAAGGCCACCGAAGCCACAACGATGACGCCGGAGCGAATCGCCGCTCCGCCCCAGAAGGCCAGCCTGTGTCGAAAGTCCAAGAGTCCGATTCCCAGCACAGAGACACAGAGTGCCGCGAGATAGAAAAAGGACACGAGGTCTCCTATCCGACGGGCATCAGGGGTTCTGGCAGCGGGCCGGTCGACACGTCGCCCCGAACGCGTTTGACCAACACTTCTGCGCTGATCAGACACATCGGAAGCCCGATACCCGGAATAGTCGAGCTCCCGGCGTAGAAGAGTCCCTGAACCTTCTTGGACACGTTGCCCGAACGGAACAGCGCACTCTGCATCAAAGTGTGGGCGGGGCCTAGCGCAGTACCCATCCAGGCGTTCAGGTCGGCCTTAAAGTCAGCCGGACCAACGCTCCTGCGCACCACGATGCGGTCTGCGAGGTCTGATGCCCCGCTCCACGCCATGATTTGCTCGATGGCGCGATCGGCAATTCCCTCCACCGCGGCGTCGCCGGAACCATCAATTCCGCCGTGACCGAGGGACACGTCGGCGGGCATGGGCACCAGAACAAAGATGTTCGTGTGGCCCTTGGGCGCAACAGAGGAATCGGTCGCGCTGGGCTTACACACATACAACGACGCGGGGCTGGGAACAGTGGGCTTGTCGGCGAAGATCTGAGAGAAGTTGTCCTCCCAATCTTCGGTGAAGAACAGGGTGTGGTGCTCCAGCTCGGGTACCTCGCCTGAGATACCCAAATACAACAGCACGGCACTGGGTCCCGCGATCTTCTTATCCCAGTATGACTGCGGGTACGTCTGGAGCTCACTGGGCAGCAATTGCGTCTCACTGTGGTGAAGATCTGTGGTGGAGACCACACAATCAGCGCTGAGGGTGTGGCTCACGCCATGGGAATCTTCATACGTCACGCCGGTGGCGTGAGCTTTGCCCGAGCGCTTCTCGGTCGTGATTGCCCGCACTCTGGCTTGGGTCACCACCGTGACGCCGTGGTCTTCGATGACGCCTCGCATGGAGTCAATGACGCGGGTGAATCCCCCCTCGGCGTAGAGCACGCCATCTTCGAGGTCGAGGTAGGACATCAGGTGGAACATGCTGGGCGCAATATAGGGAGAGGACCCCAGGAACACTGCCGGGTACCCCAGGAGCTGCTGAATCTTGGGGTTGCTGGTGTGGCGCTTGGCAAAGGTCATAATCGGGGTCGTCAAGAGCCGAAACAGTGTCCCCACGCGCTTGAGGACCGCAGGAACCAACAAGGTGCGCAGGCTCTGGAACGAGGTGTACAGGAAGTATTCCTTGGCGATCTCGTACGTTTCCTTGGCAGAGTCCAAGTACTTCTCCATGGTGGCCCGAGATCCAGGTTCTATCTCTTCAAGCAGGGCGAGGTTATCTTCTCGGGTGGCGCGAACATCGATGACCTCAGCGGGGTTGCCGCCCTGAGGCTCAAAATAGACGCGGTAGCCGGGGTCCAACTTCGTTAGCTTCAGGTGCTCAGCAGCGGAGGTGCCCATGAGCTTGTACCAGTGGTCAAAAACCTCGGGCATCAAGTACCACGATGGCCCGGTGTCAAAACGGAACCCGTCTTTCTCCCACAGTCCCGCGCGACCACCAAGACGAGCGTGCGCCTCCACCAGAGTGACCTGATACCCATCTCGGGCGAGCAAACCTGCGGTAGCAATACCGCCGATGCCGCCACCGATGATGACAACTGATTTAGACACGGGAAACCTTTCTCATGCTGCGAGGTGCAGAGGGGACGAACCCCATCACGACACGCAGTGCCAAGACTGCTTTAGTCACATCAGGCACACTAATCCTCGAAGTTTGGAGAACGGTGGCAGGAGTCTTCCGAATCCGCTCTCCCAACGCCTCGAACAGGACGTGAGCCAGCGACACTGCTCGCCTCGCGCTGGCTGGCAGCAGAGGAAGCGCCGCCGCAGACGCAGCAAGGTCCGCGTCAATGTCATCGAGCAGCCGGTGCTTCGTGTCCTCGGTCAGTGCCTCCACGGAGACCCCTGGGAAATAGCTACGGCCAAGCGCTTGAACATCGGCGCCCAGATCTCTCAAAAAGTTCACCTTCTGAAATGCGGCACCCAAAGCCCTGGCGCCTGTGACCATCACCTCGTGGTCGTGATCACTCACCTGGTGGCCCTCCAGGAACGCCTCGAGGCACATCAACCCAACAACTTCGGCCGAGCCGTACACATACTCCGCAAAGGACTCCTGGGTGTGCTCAGTCTCGGTGAGATCCATCCGCATCGAATGAAAGAACGGTCGGGTCAGCTCTTTGGTCACTCCCACTGCGCGAGCAGAGAAAGCGAAGGCGTGCACAATCAGGTTGGTGCTGTACCCAATCTCGAGAGCTCGCTCGGTATCCGCTTCCAGAGCATCGAGCATGGAGCCCGCCTCCGCCGAGGACACACCCGCCTCAGCGGCAACACCGTCCACGATCTCGTCAGCGAGGCGCACGAGCGCATAAAAGTTACCGATATGCGTTCTCACGCGGGGCTCGAGGAGCCTGGAGGCAAGGCCAAAGGAGGTGGAATAGCGCTTGATGACGCCCTGGGAGGTCTCCTCGGCAACGCGGGTATACAAATCAATTCGGGTGTCCAACTCGAGCGCCATTGCTGGGTCCTTCCCGAACGATATTTCTCAGCCCGTTAGCTAGGCTGTGCTGGTCACCTTCCGGCGACACCACCGAACTCTTACCCTTGCACAGTAGCGCGAGTAGACGATGAAAACCTCCGAGCTAGTCATCCTGTTAGACGACCATGGCGTCGAAATTGGCACTGCCGATAAGGCGACCGTGCACACCGAGGACACCCCCCTGCACCTCGCCTTCTCGTGTCACATCTTTAATTCCGACGGTCAGGTTCTTGTCACCCGGCGGGCGCTGTCAAAAAAGACCTGGCCCGGAGTCTGGACCAACTCAGCCTGTGGACACCCGGGACCTGGGGAATCACTCCACGATGCCATCCGGCGGCGAGCGCAGGACGAGCTGGGACTCGAATTGGGCGAGATTCGAGAGGCCCTTCCCGACTTTCGCTATCGAGCTGTCGATGCTTCGGGCATCGTCGAGAACGAAATCTGTCCGGTATTCGTCGCGCGCGCGACATCTGAGCCCTCACCCCGAGGCGACGAAGTGTGCGAATGGGAATGGTTGGATCCGCGATCGCTCCAGCAGTCCGTGACAGCGACGCCTTTTGCCTTCAGCCCCTGGCTTGTCGACCAGATGGAGCAATGGGGCGACACCTACGGTTTCGAGACATCCGTTCGGTGAAAATTCTGGAATGAGCGAGACGCCGTTGGTCCACGCTGTCCCTGGTAGCGACTGCCGTACTTGTCCGAACCATAGGGGTGTTCAGCGGGGGAGCTGAGGCGGAAGAAACAGAGCTGCCCAATCTTCATGCCAGGCCACAGCGTGATCGGGAGCGTGGCCACGTTGCTCAGCTCGAGTGTCACGTGCCCGGAAAAGCCTGGGTCAATAAAACCGGCAGTCGAGTGGGTGAGCAGTCCAAGACGGCCCAGGGAGCTCTTTCCCTCCAGGCGGGCGGCAACGTCATCGGGCAGCGTCACGACTTCAAATGTGGCTCCCAGGACGAACTCTCCCGGGTGCAAGACAAAAGGTTCTGCTGCATCGACCTCGACCAGTCGGGTGAGATCCGGCTGATCGAGCGCTGGATCAATGTGCTGGTACTTATGGTTATCAAATAGCCGAAAGAAACGGTCCAAACGCACGTCAACGCTGGAGGGCTGCACCATCCCCAGGTCGAGCGGGTCCAAACCAACCCGACCAGATTCAAGCTCACTTCGAATATCGCGGTCTGAAAGAAGCACGGAACCAGACTAGTAGACTCATCACCCAGCCTGAGAGACGGCATCGCGAGTGTAGTTCAATGGCAGAACTTCAGCTTCCCAAGCTGATAGCGCGGGTTCGATTCCCGTCACTCGCTCTCAGATGAGGCGGTTGGACCCACGGTCCTCACCAAGGAATCGCGCGACATGTTCGTCGACAATGATGTCCGAGGGTGACAGCGGTCTCTTCAGGTAGAGCCCATCCAGGCTGGTGAGACGACTGAAGGCAACATACGTTTGCCCCGGCGCAAAAGCCCTGGGGCCCAAATCAATCACGGCCGCGTCAAGCGTCTTGCCCTGGGCTTTGTGAATCGTGACGGCCCACGCAAGACGCAGGGGAAATTGCGTGAATTCCGCCACCACGTCCTGAGTCAAGGTTTTCGTCGACGCCTGATATTCGTACTTGACCTTCTCCCACGTCACCGGCTCAACGAGGACGCTTTCGCCATCCACATCAACCAAAACGGTGTCTGTAATCTTCACTACGGTTCCGATTGTTCCGTTCACAAAACGCGGACCATCGATTCCGCCGGTGTCATTGCGCAAGAACATGACGCGGGCTCCGGGCTTCAACACCAACTCCTCGTCGGCTGGATAGGAGCTCGTGGACCCAAAGTCGCCCTCGATTGCTGCCTGAGCGATCTTTCCCTTCCCCGACAATCGGTCCAGGGCAAGGCTGTTGATCTTGGTCACCGCGGCATTTGTGGTGGCCAATGTGATGAGCTCAGGATCCTCTGGGGTGCGCATTCCATGTTCATTGAGCATGCGTCCCATATCCGGTTCCATCCGGCCCTCCCGTAACGCATTGAGGACAGCTCGAAACTCGGAGTCGGCTTGCCGGTGAATGGTGTCGAGTTCGTGAATGTCCATTTCTGTTTCTCGCCATACCGCGGCATCAAAAAACCAGGGCGAGCGATAGTGGTCCTGGTAGTACGCCTTTTCTGCCTGACCAGACACGACAGGGGACAACTGATAGGGATCACCAAACATGATCAGCTGAACCCCGCCGAAGGGGGTGTTTTTGCGACGCTTGGCTTGTCGAAGCCTGCGGTCCATGGCGTCGAGGACATCGGCAGACACCATCGAAATCTCATCGACCACCAGAGCATCGAGGTTGGCCAGTACCGCGAGGGATTCCTTAGGGATAAAACCGAGTTCGCGAGCACCGATGATGCCGATCGGAAGTCGCATGAGCGAGTGAATCGTTTGTCCACCGACGGCAAGCGCTGCAACGCCTGTGGGGGCGCACACCGCGACAACTTTCGCGCTCTGGGCGACGAAGGCTTGGAGAAGTGTCGATTTACCCGTCCCAGCCCGCCCGGTGACGAAAAGATGGTCGGTGGTGTTCTCCATCTGATCAAGAACGCGCGCTTGTTCGTCGCTCAACGTCACGTCAGTCACCGAACACTCCTCATTAGCGTGACCCGAAACCCACCTGGCCAACCAACCTAGGATGGCATCTATGTGGCCAATCGTGCGGAGGTTTGGACTTCTTGCCGTGGGAGTCGTGGCCCTGTGGCTCGGGAGCGTCCTGGTTCTCAATCTGACGGTCTATTCAGCAACCGGGTTCGTATCGAGCTATCTGTCGGCCCTGGAATCTCGTGACTACGGCGTCGCCGCAGCGAAAGCAGGCATCGCACGCGCTCCTCAGATCGTGCCCAGTGCCTCACACACGCTGGAAAACCCTCGCATTGTCGGCACAGCGTCCCTGCCCACGGGAGAGCTCGTTATCCGCGCGGACTATGAACTGGGGGGCGCGACAGAGTCGACCGTGTTCGTGGTCGCACCTGGTGACCCTGTGCTGTGGTTTTTTGATACCTGGCGATTCCAGACCCAACCGCTGGCAACGCTGCAGTTTGTGGTCATTGGTGACCAGAGAGTCACCGTGAACGGTACGGAGCTATCCATCGACAGCTTGGGAGTTCCCCCGCGCACGTCGGTCTTTGTTCCTGGCCTGTACACGTCCTCCCTCGAGACAGAGTGGGTGAGTGCAGAGCCCACCACAACCGCTCTGACGGAGGTCGGTTCGACGGCTCGGGCACGGTTGACTGTGACTCCTACGAGCCAACTCCTGGAAACCACCACGGGTGCGCTTGAGGCCTACCTTGATGGCTGCGTCGCCCAAGGGGTCCTGCAACCGGCTGAGTGCCCGTTTGGGGTGTCCATCAGTGACCGGGTTCTGGGTGAACCGCAGTGGTCAATTCTGGACTACCCGGCGTTGGAGCTGAGGCTCTCAGCGGATCGAGCCAGCTGGACCATGGTCGCCTCAGAAGGCGTGGCAGAGGTGAGCGTGCAGGTCCAGTCGCTCTTTGATGGAAGCATCACCGAGTTTCGCTCCACCGAGGAATTCGATGTGGTGGGCATTGTGCGCGGCACAACAACCGATCAACCCGTTCTCAACCTCTATTGAGGCGCTGATCTCGTTTCGCGAGATTCTCCAACATGTCGTTATAGGCCCCGAGCTCCCGGTCGCCGTCGCGATCCGCTGCGCGGTCGCGCCGTTTGTTGGTGCGCTCATCACTCTTACTCCACGACCACGTGACCACAACGGCCAAGACAAGCGTGGGAATTTCTCCCAGGCCCCAGGCCAATTCGCCTCCTTGTTGCTGGTCAAGCAGCGGAGCTAACCCCCACTGCCGTCCCATCGCCCCGTACCACTCGGGAACCAGTAGCCCCGTTCCATAGATCAGACCCACGCCAAAGAACGCGTGGAAGGCCATCGTTGCCAGCACAATAATCAGGCGCAGGGGATACGGCGGGTTGTGTGGCGAGGGGTCAACGCCCACCAGTGACTGGGCAAAGAGATAGCCGGTCACCACGAAATGCAGAATCATCCACTGGTGTCCCAGGTGTTCGCGCAGTGCCCATTCAAAAAGCGGGGAGTAGTAGAACACAATCAGCGAAATTGCGAAAATGACGGCCGCCACCAACGGGTGGCCGAGTACCCCGAGGTATTTCGAGTGCACAGCCACCAAAATCCACTCTCGAGCGCCCCGGGACCCATCTTTTCGAGCCCGAATGGCGCGCGAGGCAAGGGTGACGGGAGCGCTCAGCACCAAAAGGAGCGGCACTGCCATGGACAACAACATGTGGGCCACCATGTGGACGCTGAACAGATAGGTCCCATAGACGGCAAGACCCGAGTTGGTTGCCAGAGCGAGAATCACCATTCCCGAGACCCACATCAGTGTTCGAGAAATAGGCCAGGAGTCTCCCCGGCGAACCAACCGAGTGTGTCCCCAGATGTAGAAGACCACGCCAAAGACCACAACCAGTGCCCACACGACGTCAAATTGCCATTGCGTGAAAACACGTGCCCAGGTGAATTCCGGGGGGAGAACCTCGCCTGTGAGGATTTCTGCAGGAGTTGCCTGGGCTATCTCGGAGGCAGGAATTTGAGGGACTGGCGTCTGGGTGCGGGCCAGCGCACTCGCGAGACCCGTGGCAATCCCCATCAGAGCGAGCTCTGCGGCCACCAGACGCATCGTGACTGATCGAGCGCCCAGAGTTGCGCTATCGAGCCTGCCCATCAAACGGAGGCGATACAGAGCGCCTGCGGTGCCAAGAAGTACCAACGCGACAACCTTCGCAACGACGAGGGCTCCATACGGGGTAAACAGCCCCTGAATCTCCCCCACTCGAAGCCAAGCGTTGGTAACGCCGGAAACAGCCACCACGACAAAGCTGACGAGCGCGATCGTCGAGAACCTGCGAAAGACGTCACCGAATTCCGTAGAACCCTTCGCGCTCGCCCATCCTTGAATTGCCACCATCGCAAGCCCGCCCACCCACATCGCAGCAAAAACACTGTGGGTAAACGACGCGCTGACCGCTGCTTCGTGGTTCGCGGTTCCTGCAGCGTGTCCCAGCTCTGCCAATGGCCACAGCGAGGCAACAGCCACCACGCCGGTAAGAAAGACACCCGTGTGGGATCGAATCAGCAACGCCAATACCGTCACAATCGCGGAGAGCATGATCGAGATCAGCCACGCCCGACCAATCTCAGTTTCTGAGGCAAACAACCACAGCACATCGCCAAATTGGGCACTCACCGCTACCGGTTCGAGATAAATCGCGAGAAAGGTCAAGAAGGCGGTTGCGCCTGAAGCCACTGTCATCAGCCCTGCGCCGAGAGCCGCCACCACCAACGATTGCTCAAATCCCGGGTCTTTACTACTCAGGGCAAACGCTGCGACCATCAGGCTTCCGATGGCAAGAGCCGCTCCGAGGTGAACGAGGGCTGTTGCCAGGGGCAGCCCGTATCGAACCGTGGTCCCGGGGTCGACCAAGAGAAGAGGTTCTGCCCCGCCCCCGAGAACAAGGCCTGCCACAAGAGCACTCACTGTTCCGGCGAGTAAGAGTGCCAGGGCGCCAACAAGGGATAGTGGCAGTCGCGTGGTCACGTCAAAAGTGTAGGCGAGCGTTCTGTGGACTACGACTCAGCCGTTAACAGCATCAGGGACGACCAGCAGTGGTCGTCCCTGATGTCTGAGTTGGTCAGAAACTACTTGACAGAAGCCTTCAGCTTGCTGCCTGCAGAAACCTTGACGCTCTTGGATGCGGCGATTTGGATTGTCGCACCGGTCTGTGGGTTGCGTCCCTGACGTGCTGCACGGTTGGTGCGCTCGAAGGAGATCCATCCTGGGATGGTGACCTTGTTGCCGGAGGCAACTTCCTTGGACACCACTGTGAAGATAGCGTCAACGACGCCATTCACTGCTGCCTGGCTGTGGCCAGTGTGCTCTGCAACTGCTGCAACAAGTTCTGAGCGATTCATAACTGTGTCCTCCTCGGACTTGGTAGGTATTTCGGCTCGGCCCAGAATCGCTCCCGAGCCACCAAAAAAGTTACCAGCTGGACTTCGTAATGCCCGGTAATTCGCCCCGGTGTGCCATTTCGCGGAATCTCACACGAGAAACGCCATATTTGCTCAGGAATCCACGAGGACGACCATCAATCGAGTCGCGTCCACGGACGCGAACCGGGGATGCGTTCCGCGGCAACTTCTGCAGGCCCAGACGAGCGGCTTCGCGCGACTCATCCGTTCCGTTGGGGTCAACCAGTGCCTTCTTGAGCTCGAGACGCTTCTCGGCGTAACGCTCGACAATTACTTTGCGCTGCTCGTTGCGCGCAATCTTGCTTTTCTTAGCCATATCTATCGCTCCTCGCGGAATTCAACGTGCTGACGCACTACGGGGTCGTACTTCTTGAGAACCAGACGGTCGGGATCGTTACGACGGTTCTTGCGGGTGACATAGGTGTACCCGGTCCCTGCAGTGGAGCGCAGCTTGATGATGGGGCGGACGTCTTGTGCCTTAGCCATTAGATCTTCTCCCCACGAGCAAGTAGCTCTGCCACGACGGACTCAATTCCGCGCGCATCAATAGTCTTGATACCCTTGACGGAGAGAGTCAACGTGACGTTGCGCTTGAGCGACGGCACGAAATACGTCTTCTTCTGGATGTTTGGGTCGAACCGACGCTTGGTGCGACGGTGCGAGTGTGAAATGTTGTGTCCAAAACCAGGGGTGGCTCCGGTCACTTGGCAGACTGCTGCCATGTTTCCTCCTGTTATATCTACCGCAGGGCTAATGCCCTACCCAAGATCACTTGTCGGCACGCGATCAGAGACTTTTTTCCGAAGAGAGAGGCCTCTGTGCGCACAAGATACAGCGCTAGGTGGCTGAACCAATCCCCTACTGTACGCGCTCTATGCGCTGGGGGCAAGCCCTGATTGGCAGGGCGGGCACGTGCCAAAAATATCGACGATGTGCTGAGGATTGCTGTAGCCATGATCTCCCGCGGTCTTCCTGGCCCACACTTCCACCTCACCCGCCTCGATCTCCGTCGTGGCACCACATGCGCGACAAATCAGGTGGTGGTGGTGACCGGGTGAGCACGCCCGAAAGAGGTTTTCCCCTTCGATGCTGAGCGCATCGGCACTGCCCTCTTCCGCGAGCGAATTCAGGGTCCGATATACCGTCGCCAGACCAATAGTGGAGCCCACCCCACGCAGTTTGAGGTGGAGCTCCTGTGCGCTGACAAACTCTGGGGTGGCCTCAAGGGCTTTCCAGACTTCCTCACGTTGCTTGGTATTGCGTTTCATCGGTTAGGACTCATTCGGGTGTGCGAAGTGGGGATCGTGAGCATCATCAATCATGCCCGAGCCATCTGAGTTCTCCGGGTGAAGAAGCCCCAGACCGTAGGCTTTCGCGAGATTGTCGGGCGTGAGCACTTCCTCGGGGGAGCCATCTGCCACAACGTGGCCGCTGACCAGAATGACATGGTCAGCCGCTCTGGCTTCCTCCAGGTCATGTGTCGTGAACACCACAGAACACCCGCGGGCTGGCTCCTCGTGAATGATGTCGTCAATGGTGTGGGCAGAGTGAATATCCAGACCGGTGAGTGGCTCATCCATCAGCAGAATCGAATGGTCCTGGGCAAGAGCCTGCGCAACGAATACTCGCTGGCGCTGGCCGCCTGAGAGCTTAGACACTTGACGATCCGCGAGGTCGTCGATGCGCAGTAGCTCGAGAGATTCCTGTATCTGTTGGCGATCCCGGTTACGCACGGGGCTCAAGAGCCCTAAGCGCGGATAGCGGCCCATCGAGACGACCTCGCGCACGGTCATCGGAACACCGGGATTGACGTTCATGTGCTGGAGAACGTAGGCGACATCTTTTCTTGCCACAGCAGGAGATTGTCCCAACACCCTCAGGGTCCCCGACTCTAGGGGCAACAATCCCGTCACTGCGTGCAACAAGGTCGACTTTCCGCTTCCGTTAGGGCCAATAACTGCTGTTATGGAAGCCTCCGGCAGCCGGAAGCTCGAGCGGTCAAGTGCCACTTTTCCATCGCGCGTGACGACGATCTCGTCACCGACAATCACATCCCTCATGAACTCACCGGGCTTCGTACAGAGTCTCGGATGTTTGTCACGGTCAAGACAATGAAAAACAGTACAATCGGCACCAACGCCATCGTTGCCGAGGCTGCTGTTCCCCAGTAATAGCTAATGGTGAGGCCTAGCCAGACCGATACGACTCCCACAACTGCAGCAATCACCATCATCCGCGCGATAGTGCGAGAGAGCAACGATGCTGTCGCGGGAGGCCCGACGAGCAAGCCGAACACCAGAAGTGTTCCCACAGATTGATAGCTTCCAATCACGGCAAGCGCAATCAGCACCAATAACGCCGCGTGGGCAAGACCGGGGCGCATTCCCAGAAGCTCAGCTTTATCGCGAGACAAGCTCAACGCGATGAGTGGTCGATACAGGATTGTTGACACAGCAACCACAATGGCGAGGACCACTATCTGTCCGACAATGTCATCCCATGTCACACCAAGGGCGTCCCCGAAGAGGATGCTCGTCAAGCTTCCCGAATAGGAATCCAGGCGCGAAATAATGACCACACCTAAAGCCAACATTCCCACGAACAGCAACCCAATGGAGGTGTCCTCCCCCAACACGGTTTTGCGCTGCACAAGCTCGATGGCGAGCACCATGACCCCTGCGGCTACCGCTGCACCCAGCAGAGGATTTACATCGAGAACCACAGCGGCGGCAACGCCCGGAATGACCCCGTGAACGAAGGCATCTCCAAAGAAACTCATGCCGCGCAGAACCAACCATGTCCCCACAGTGGACGCCATAAGGGCGGCGAGCATGCCACCAATCAGAGCCCTCTGCTGAAAGTCCAGTTCAAAGGGCGCTAGCCACCAGTCCACGAGCTCAGTCTGCCAGCGCCGACGCAATACGGGTTGCGTCGGTCCTCATCATCTCAATGTAGGTATCCGCTCCTGAATCGGGAGCGCCGAGGCTTCCCACAAAGAGCTCAACCACGGCCACAGTTCCGCCCAACTCTGCAGATAGCGTCTCGAGTAGCTGGGGAGAGGTGGCGCTGTCACCAAAAATGGCGGACACGTTCTCCTCTCGCATAACCGTGATCAATCGGGCCAACTCCTGCGAATTTGCCTCGCCCAGGGTTGATCCACCCGGAATCACAACCCCCACGACCTCGAAGTCGTAACGATCCGCGAAATACCCCAACGCATCATGATCCGTCACCAGCACCCGGCGAGCGTCCGGTATTTGCGCCACAATCTGCGCGACGTCAGCTTCTGCCTCCAGGATCTCGGCGGCAACACTGTCCCCGCACGATGCGAATTGTGCATCGCCGCTCTGGGCCAGTTGGGACCCGATCAGCTGGGCGGCGCGTGCCATGCGGGTCATATCGAACCAAAAGTGCGGATCACTGTCACCGTGGGCATGCTCGTCAGTATCGTCCCCCTCCGCGACGGTGGGTTCCTCGTCGTGATGGTGATCGTCCTGCGCGTCGCCGCTGTGGTCGGCGGCAAAAGGCAGCGGGTCAAGCAGATTTGCCACCTGAAGCACAGTGACGCCATCGGTTTCGAGGTTGTCCAGTGAATCTGTAACACCCTCTTCGAGTCCGAGGCCGTTGGCTACAACAAGGTCAGCCCCTGCCATGAGTGCAACTTGGGCCGAGGATGCTTGAAAGTCGTGAGGGTCGGCTCCCCGTGGCATGAGCACGGTCATAGACGAGCTATCACCCAGGGCACAGGTCAGAATCTCGCCCACCACGCTGCCCAGCACGGTTGTCGTGACCACAACCGAGAGGCCTTCCACCGCGCTGCCTGAGGCCGGAAGGTCCTCAGGACCCATCTGGGCAGTGTCGGCCTCCGGTGAGAGTGAACAGGAGGAAAGGACGAGCGCGGTCGACGCGACTGCTACAGCGAGGCGGGTGTGTCTCATGCGAGAAGAGTAACCCTTAATGAGAATGATTGTCAAAATCAATCTAGGAGCAGTGCGGGCTCCTCCATCACACTGGCAACATCGGCCACAAATCGGCTTGCCACGTCACCGTCGACGACGCGGTGATCAAAGCTTGCAGCAACGGTTGTCACCATTCGCGCGCGAATCTCGCCGTTAACTACCCAGGGTTTGGGCTTGATGGTCCCCAGCGCCACAATGGTGACCTCGCCGGGGTTCAGAATCGGCGTCCCCGTGTCGACACCAAATGAGCCAAGGTTTGTGATCGTGATTGTCCCATTCGACATCTCCTCCTGAGTTGTCTTTCCTTCGCGGGCTGTCAGGGTCAACTTTTCTAGAGCCATGGCGAGGTCGCGAAGGCTCAACGTTTGGGCTTCCTTGACGTTGGGAACAATGAGTCCTCGAGGTGTTGCCGCTGCGACACCCATGTTCACGAAATGGTGGACGATGATTTCCTCTTCAGTCCACGTGGAATTGACGGTGGGGTTTCGCTGCACCGCCCAGATCATTGCCTTGACCATCACCAGAAGGGGTGACACTTTGATTCCCGCAAAGTCTGGGGACGCTTTCAGTCGCTTGACGAAGTCCATCGTCCGCGTCGCATCAACATCGACGAACACGGAGACGTGGGGAGCGGAGAACATGCTCTTGACCATGGCTTGAGCAATCGCCTTACGCACACCCTTGACAGGAATGCGGTCTTCGCGGTTCTCTGGCCACTGCGGTGTCTCGATGTTCTTGAAGACTGTCGCCTGACCGGCGTGACGAATCACATCGTCGCGAAGAACCTCTCCGCCAATTCCGCTACCCGTCACGGTCTCGAGGCTGACCCCTAAGTCTTTGGCGAGTTTGCGAATCGGAGGCTTCGCGATAACGGGTACCGAATCCGCCATGGAAAGATCCTGCTGCGCCGGCGCTGCGGGAGTTGCCACGGGTGCCGCAGCGGGGGCGTGCGTACGGCGTCGACGAGATGACGGAACGCTCGGGCCTGTTCCATAGCCGACCAGGTTCTTAGGCTCGGCGGACTCGTGGGTGACGCTGCCTTCTGTGTCCCCGACAGCGTCAGTGACTCCCGTGTCGGGGCCAGCGTCAGGGCCATCGCCTTCCACGCTAATAATCGGGGTTCCCACCAACACCGTGTCACCCTCGCTGACCAGGAGCTCCTTGACGACACCGTGGAAGGGGGAGGGTAGCTCCACCAGAGATTTCGCCGTCTCGATTTCGCAGACCACCTGATTGACCGCAACCTCATCACCGGGCTTAACCCGCCAGCTCACGATTTCGGCCTCGGTCAATCCTTCGCCAACATCGGGCAGCGGAAAAGAAAAATGCGACACGGGGGACTCCTTAGGCCTTCGTCATTAGTAAGCCAGGCTTCGGTCTACTGCGTCAAGTATGCGATCGGCATCGGGAAGATAGAGAGCTTCGAGCCGCGCCGGAGGGAAAGGCGTATTAAAGCCGCTCACCCGCAACACCGGCGCTTCCATGACATAGAAGGCTTTCTCCGCGAGGGTGGCAGCGATTTCGCTCCCCACACTCACATTTCCCGGGGCTTCTTGGGCCACGATTGCGTGGCCTGTTTTGCGCACCGACCCCAGCACTGTCTCGTAGTCGATGGGGGAGAGTGAGCGAAGGTCGACGAGTTCGAGGCTGATGCCCTCGCTCTGAGCGATATCTGCCGCCTGGTGCATCACGCTGACCATGGCGCCGTGACCAATGATTGTCGCGTCGGTCCCCTCGCGGACAACACGAGCCTGCGCCATCGCTGCTCCCGAAGCGCTCGTGTCAACGTCACCTTTGTGCCAATATCGACTCTTCGGCTCGAGATAAATGACGGGGTCGTTCGAGGCAATAGCGTCCTGCATCAACCAGTAGGCATCATGAGGAGTTGCCGGAGACACCACGCGCAACCCTGCGGTGTGGGCAAAATACGCCTCGGGGCTTTCCTGGTGATGCTCGACCGCGCCGATGTGCCCGCCATAGGGAATTCGAATGACCACGGGAAACGACTGTGTTCCCTCGTGACGGGCGGTCAGCTTGGCTAACTGGGTCACAATTTGGTCGAAGGCTGGGTAGACAAAGCCGTCGAATTGAATCTCGCATACGGGGCGGTAGCCCCTCATCGCCAGACCAATTGCGGTTCCGACAATTCCCGACTCTGCCAAAGGAGTGTCGATAACCCGGTTCGGGCCAAATTCTTCCTGGAGTCCCTCTGTGACGCGGAACACGCCGCCCAATTGAGCGATGTCTTCACCCATCAACATGACAGACGAGTCTGCGCTCATCGCAGCCCGCAGGCCCTCCGTGATGGCTTTGGCGAGTGGAAGCTCCATCATTCGGAGACCTCCTCAAACGAGCTCAGATACCCCTCGAGCCATTCCTGTTCAGCGTCGACAACGGAGTGGGGGTCGCTAAACACGTGCTGGAACATCTCCGACACCGGAGGTGACTCCAGCGCAAGAGTCCGGGCTCGAACATCAGCGGCATAATCTTCAGCTTCTTGGGCAACGCCATCAAAGAACGAGCCCTCGACTCCCAGGCCCTGGAGGTATGCGCGGAAACGATCAATCGGGTCGTGCGCCTGCCAGAAGGCGAGTTCGTCCTCGTCGCGATACTTTGTGGGGTCGTCGCTGGTGGTGTGAGCGCCAATGCGATACGTCAACGCTTCAATGAAGTGGGGGCCCTGACCAGAGCGGGCCTGGTCCATCGCGATGCGAGTCGCGGCGTAACTCATCAACACGTCATTGCCGTCAATCTGGACGCTCGGCAACCCAAAACCTGCGGCGCGCTCGTAGAGCGGAGTCTTGGATTGGACTCGGACGGGCACCGAAATAGCCCAATGGTTGTTCTGCAGGAAGAACACCTGAGGGGTCTGATAACTCTGGGCAAAAATCAACGCTTCGTTCGTATCGCCCTGGCTTGTTGCTCCGTCTCCGAAATACACCAGAACGGCTTCATCAGAGTCGAGGTTTCCCGAACCACACTTGCCATCAAAGCCAATTCCCATGGCGTACCCGGTTGCGTGGAGAGTGTGTGACCCGATCACCAGCGTGTACAGGTGGAAGTTATTGGACTTCTTCGGATCCCAGCCCCCGTTAGTAACACCGCGGAGCATGCGAATAATGTCCACCAGATCAAGGCCTTTGAGGTAGGCCACGGAGTGCTCTCGATAGGCGGGAAAAATATTGTCCTGCGAACGGGTAGCGAACCCGGACCCCACTTGCGCGGCTTCCTGACCAATGCTGGGGACCCAGAGGGCCATCTGTCCCTGGCGCTGAAGATTGCCCGCTTCGATATCAAATCGACGGACAACGGTCATCACCCGGTAAAACTCGAGGAGATCCGCTTCCGTGAGATGGGAGATGGCCTGGTGATAGACCTCGGTGCGGTCGCTCTTCACCAATTGCCCGTCCTGTGCCAGCAAGCGCAGCGTGGCGTCGGTGTAGGGCATGGCTCTAATCTAGCGGGGCGCTTCGGACAGGCGAGTCATTGCTGGGGCACAACGGGTGGCGCAAACCTCCATAGGCAGGCCACACCCATTGGCGCATCAGAGGTTCTCCCGGCATAGTTAGACCATGCTTCGTTTCATCATTCGACTTCTGGTCAATTCAGTCGCTCTCGCCGTCGCCGTGTGGATCGTTCCCGGGCTCACCATGATTGCCTACGCGCAAGGCGAGCCCGTTATCGCGGGCGGCCCAAGCCTTGAACTGATTGTTAGCTACGTCTTCATCGCGTTTGTTTTTGGCCTGATTAACGGAATCGTCGGCAACGCAATCCGGATCGTCGCCTTTCCTCTGTATGTGCTCACACTCGGCCTGATTGCCCTGGTCGTCAATGCGGCACTCTTACTCTTGGTCACCATGGTCTCCGAATGGCTGGGCTTTGGCCTTTTCGTCCAGGACTTTTACTGGGGAATTATCGGGGCGCTCGTCTTGAGCCTCTCGAGTTGGATTATTGGCATGGTGCTGCGCCCCTTCGTGGGGAAACGCCGCTAACCAACTCTCCTGACCACATACAGCCTCGGCGCACTGCGTCCCTTAGGTACCGGCAACTCGGGAAGTCGGGGTCGAGCGGGCGAGGAGTCAATATCTCGCGCTGTCTGGTGGTATCCGGTCCTTTCGTGAGCTCCCACGATGTCCCCCGGTGCGGCACCACTGGGCCTCTCGACCACCATCACCCCCGAGGTTCGGTCACTGCCGCCCAGGCGTGGCACGAGGTCATCAGTGTGCCGAAGGGCCAACGCGGGATACGGCCCTGTGATGGCCAGAGTCCCCAAGGGAGACCCCACGGTCAGCAGTCCGGTCGTTCGATAACGACCCGACTCGGCCAGGCGGGCAGCGATAATCCCGCCTTGAGAGTGCCCCGTGAAGGTGACTGCATCACCGGGCTTAATTCCAGCTCGAGTCATCGCGCGGTGAACCCCGAGTAGGGACGCTGCGGGCACCCCCGCCACGAGCGCGACATTACTTTCCATGTCAAAGGGGTCGAGGCTGGACCCCATGCTCCATTCGTGGGTTCCTGCGATGTACACCTCTGCGCGAACGTCACCCTGGTCACTGACGTAGCGCTCTATTCGAATAGGGGCATCAGGATCGGGGATTCTGGCGATGCGCTCGCTGATGGTTCCCGGGGTGCCTGAATCTCACGAGCCATCGGGACCTCCCGCACGGAGACCCGATGGTCCCTCGGAAAGCCCTGTGCCACGCTCCCCGCTGCGTGACCGAGGGGGTTATCTCCCAGCGCTCCCTCTCGATTCGACCCGGTCACGGCCGCAACCCAGAGGGCCAGAATTCTCTCGGCGGGCTCATCCCACCGTGTCGCGCGAGCTCGCTCCTGCGCCGCTGTTTCCTGCGCATAGGACACCAGGGCTCCCCGCAGCCAGGAGACGTCGTCCATAATCCGCCCCAGGGCTCTTCGCTGGTCCTCGCTATCACGCGGAACCCTGCTGGGTATTGGGTCGAACACCGTGCGCGTTGAGGTCACAGACCCCAAAGCCCACCAGATACTCGACAGAGTCGAGAGGGCTCTCTCCAGCACGGAGACCAACGAATACACGTATTCGTCGGAAACCCAGATAAGTCCAGGTTCGCGTATCCAAAAAGGCTCGTCACCCACAGTTCAGGGACTTTCGCCCGCCATAATCTCTAGCGAGCGTGCCACCGCACCGAGATCGTGCTGGATTTCTGTTACACGGAGTGCGCATTCGAGGTGTGCCGGACCTCGCCACGTTCCCTCAGGAATCGATGTTGCTAGCTCGCTAGCGAGGGCTCTCACCTGACTGGCGTACAGGCTCAGTGTCGGGGCGTCGTTCACCGTTCTCCTCTCCACGGTGAGTGTGAACCAGAGGGGAGAAAGGTCCGCGCCAGACGACTCTAGGTTGCGACTTTCCCGCAACAGACTTTCCGGTGGACAGCAAAATAGGGGAGAATGGGGTTCGGGAAACATCCCAGACAGGAAGGTGACCATGTCGCCCTTGGGCCACCAACCGCTCAGCCCTCTGGATGGGCGCTACCGGGAAGCCACCGCGTCACTGGGAGAGTATTTCTCCGAAGCAGCGCTCAACCGTGCTCGCGTTCGGGTAGAGATCGAATGGCTGATCACCCTGTGTCACGAAGGGGTCGCGGGATCGACGCCGCTGCCGGCGAAAACCATTGCGGCGTTGCGCAAGACTGTGGCGGATTTTGGCCCTGAGGACATTGCCCAGATTGCCCACTTCGAAGCGACCACCAAGCACGACGTGAAAGCCGTGGAGTATTACGTGCGAGATGTTCTTGCTGCTCACGGCATGGAAAGCCTCCAGGAACTCGTTCACTTTGGCTGCACCAGCGAAGACATCAATAACGTCTCCTACGCTCTCGTTACTCGGGACGCCCTCACAAGTGTGTGGCTGCCTGCCTTCAGCTCGGTACTGAATCGACTCACGGAACTCGCCAAATCCTGGCGTGAGGTGCCCATGCTGGCGAGGACCCACGGACAGCCCGCCACGCCGACGACCTTCGGTAAGGAACTCGCGGTTTTTGCGTCACGGCTGGCTCGGGTGAGCGAACGGATTACGCACGCACCCTTCCTCGCGAAGTTCTCGGGAGCGACCGGCACGTTCTCCGCTCACGTCGTCGCCGAACCAGCGGTGAACTGGCCAATCGTGAGCAAAAATTTTGTCGAGGGGTTGGGGTTGACCTGGAACCCATTGACGACTCAAATCGAATCCCATGACGGCGCAGCAGAACTCTTTGGCGCTATCTCGCATGCGAATCGCATCCTGCACAATCTGGCCACTGACATGTGGACATACATCTCCATTGGATACCTGACCCAGATTCCCGAGCCTGGCGCTACCGGCTCCTCCACGATGCCTCACAAGATCAACCCCATTCGGTTTGAGAATGCCGAAGCGAACCTAGAAATCTCGAGCGCGCTTTTCGACAGTCTCGGCGCGAGCCTTGTCACCTCCCGTCTGCAGCGGGATCTGACAGACTCCACAACTCAGCGCAACATTGGCGTCGCGTTTGGGCATTCACTTCTTGCCCTCACGAACCTCCACAAGGGACTTCACGAAGTCTCACTCGACGAGAAGGCGCTCCTGGCAGATCTTCACAGCAACTGGGAAGTTCTCGCCGAGGCAATTCAGACAGTGATTCGGGCAGAAATTGTCCGAGGAAACTCGGCGTCCTCTGACCCCTACGCCACGGTCAAAGAACTGACCCGCGGGCGGGCGGTGGACGCTGATGTTCTCATCGCCTTTGTCGCGCAGCTTGATGTCTCCGACGGCGCGAAGCAGAGCTTGTCTGCCTTGACCCCCGAGGATTACGTAGGACTTGCCTCAGCGTTGGTCGATTACCTCGACTGAGAACTAGTCGTTACCCGTTCCGGGCGCTTTTTTCTCGCCATCGGGTGTCGAATTCGGTGCAACAGCAAGCAGCAACATTGCGATGCCAATAATCACCACGATAAAAACAAGCCCGCTGCCGACGATCGCCACGATGGGGTCCCTGGTGACCATGAGCACAACCAAACCCGCAAAGAGCGCCATGACGCCGGAGAGCATCACGTACTCGAGAGGCCGAAGCTTTTGTCGCCTCGTGGGCTCATTCATGGGTCAGTCCTTTACGGAAGTAGGGAAACGAAGGGCAATGCTGGCAATGGCCATATAGACACCCTGGACGATAGCCCACGCACCTAGGAGTCCGACCACAGCAACGCTGTCGGCTGGCTGGAACAGCACGACCACCGCGAGCACGATGGTCATTCCGCCTTGAGTCATCCAGTCTCTGCGCAGCGCATGACCGCGGGACAGGCGCCCCCCAACGAATACTTCGGCGACCCCCACTAGGAGAGCCCAAAACACCAGCGCCCACAGCAGAAGAATCATTCCGGCGTCCTGGAGGGCGAGGACGAGGGCGCCCACGACCAGGGACACGAGAGCTTGCCAAATGTGGAGACCCCGGCCTGGATGGGTGGCGGGCAGGCCTAGTGCGACGAGCGCAAAACCTACGGCACTGACAATCCCCAATATCCCCAGGGCCACAAGGCCAAACTGGGCCGTGTGACCGGGCGTAAACGTGATGACCAAGCCTGTTATCACCACGATGGCCGCGCGCAGTGCGGGCACTACCGAGTAGGGAAGCGCACGGGCTGCCGGTGAGTTGTCTGCCACACCCCCAGCGTAATGAGAGTTCGTGGAGCCGAGAGCCACTTAGACCTTGGGCATATCCGCAAAGCGCGAATAGTGTCCCTGGAACCCCACGACGATGGTGTCAGTCGGTCCGTTACGGTGCTTGGCCACAATCAAGTCAGCTTCCCCGGCTCGAGGGTTGTCCTTCTCGTAGGCGCTCTCGCGGTGAAGCAAGATGACAACGTCCGCGTCTTGCTCAAGCGAACCGGATTCCCGAAGGTCACTGAGCTGAGGCTTTCTATCCGCGCGCTGTTCTGGACCACGGTTTAGCTGGGACAGAGCGACCACGGGCACTTGAAGCTCCTTGGCCAACAACTTCAGAGCACGAGAGAACTCACTGACCTCTTGCTGACGAGATTCGACGCGCTTTCCCGCGGTCATCAGTTGCAAGTAGTCGATCACAATCATCTTCAAACCCACACGCTGCTTGAGCCGTCGGGCCTTCGCGCGAATCTCGACCAACGTCATATTGGGGCTGTCATCGATATAGAGCGGGGCAGATTCAATGCGTCCTCGGGTCGAGGCGATGGTCGTCCAGTCTCGTGCCTCCACCATGCCCTTGCGCATTTTCTGCAGCGGGATTGAGGTCTCAGCGGAGAGCAACCTCATCGCAATCTCGGACTTGCCCATTTCGAGCGAAAACAAAATAGTCGGTTGTTTGTGGCGGATCGATGCTGAGCGTGCAAGGTCCAGCGCGAGGGTCGACTTACCCAAGGCGGGCCGGGCAGCGATAAGCACCAATTGACCGGCGTGGAGACCGTTGGTCAGAGCGTCAAGATCTGCAAAACCGGTGGGAACACCGATCATTTCTCCATCGCGACCGCGCGCGGCTTCAATTTCATCGACCGCCGCAGACACAGCTTCTGTCAGCGGGACGTAGTCTTCCGCTTCAACGCCACCGGCGACCTGGTAGATCTCCGTTTGTGCAGAGTTGACCAGGTCAGTGACCTCGCCCTCGCTGGCATATCCCATGTTGGCGATGCGTGTACCAGCGTCAACCAGGCGACGCAGAACAGCCTTATCCGCCACGATGGCCGCGTAGTGACCAGCGCTCGCTGCAGTGGGGACCACAGACACAATCGAGTGCAGGTAATCAACGCCACCGGCACGAGACAGCATTCCGGTCTTCGTCAGTTCCTCAGAGACCGTAATGACGTCAGTGGGTTCGCCATGGGAATACAGGTTCAACAGGGCATCGAAAATGATCTCGTGTTTTGGCAGGTAAAAATCTCGACCCCGAACAACCTCAATAACGTCGGCGACTGCGTCCTTGCTCAGCAGCATTCCCCCGAGCGTGCTTTGTTCTGCCAACACGTCGTGAGGAGGAGTGCGATCCCCGCCATACGTGCGCTCCTGCGGAGAGTCAGGAACGAGCCCCAGTTGCGCTATCGACACAGGAGATTCCTTTCTTTTTCACACGCCAGACGTACAGGATTTATCTGCTCTCCCCTAGGTCTATCACCTTCGACTGACACGGCCGGGAGGCTCTTAGGAACCCTGTTGGCGGATCCCCTTTCACATCTGCTCCTCACCCTAAGCAGGCCGCCGAATTCCCACAATCCGACCTGTGGATAAGTCTGTGCACTATCAGCGCGAAACGCCGGTTGCCCTGTGGATAAAATGGGGAATGTCGGCCCATGTACCAGCCAATTTTTCTACAAATATGCCGATTTATCTGGTTTAAAACTTCACATTTACGTACGTGTGAATCTGTATAAAGTGCCAGTTTAGACTTCGGTGTGCTAGGGGTCTCATGTGGAGAAAAAGCCCTTAACAAACGAAGGCCCTTCACGCGGAAGGGCCTTCGAATCGGAACAAAAATTCCTACTTTGCCGCCTTTACCGACAGCGCAACGGTGGCGATGACGCCGTCGTGAATCTTGATCACAACTTCCGCTGAACCTGTCGACTTGATGGGGCTGGGAATCTCAATCGAGCGCTTGTCTGCGCCCTTGATTCCCGCTGCCTCGATTGCCGCCGCAATGTCATTGCGGGTAATCGAACCGAACAGGCGTCCTTCCGCACCAGCCTTAGCGCTGATCACAATAGGTGCCTTCTCGAGCGCGTCCTTCAGTGCCTGTGCCTCTTCCTGAGACGCCATGACCTTGGCTTCGCGGGCGGAGCGAATCTGGTCGACCTGCTTTTGACCACCATTGCTCCACGCAACTGCGAAACCCTGAGGGATGAGGAAGTTGCGTGCGTACCCGTTCTTGACGTCGACGACGTCACCGGGTGAACCGAGGCCAGCGACCTCGTTTGTCAGAATGAGCTTTGCCATGAGTGTGCTCCTTAGCGTCCAGCGCCGGCGTATGGCAACAAGGCCATCTCGCGTGCGTTCTTGATGGCTTTAGCGAGCAAACGCTGCTCCTGGACAGAAACGCCGGTGATTCTGCGGCTGCGGATCTTCCCGCGCTCAGAAATAAAACGGCGAAGCGTGGCGACATCTTTGTAGTCGATGACGCCAACGGTGATGGGCTTCACGGGAGCTGCTGGCTTACCGCCCTTACCCATCCGTGGTTTGCGGCGGTCGCCGCTGGATTTTCCTGCCATGGTTATGTTCTTTCTCTGTTGGTGCTCAGGGAGAAACTCCCTGACTCACGAAAACGGTGACTAGAAGGGTGCGTCCTCGATGGGCGCTTGGTCTGCCGGAGCTGCGCTAGCCCACGGGTCCTGGGTTGCTCCGCCTGCGGCGGGAGCGCTCCACGAGTCCTCCACGGCTCCTTTGGAACCACTGGACTGGCGCTGAACCTGGGCGGTTGCGTAGCGAAGGCTGGGACCAACCTCATCGACTTCGAGCTCGATCGAGGTTCGCTTTTCCCCTTCTTTCGTCTCATACGAGCGCTGGCGAAGACGGCCGGTCGCAACAACGCGGGCGCCCTTCGTTAGCGACGATGCAACGTGCTCTGCGAACTCGCGCCACACGCTCGCGCGCATGAAGAGAGCTTCGCCGTCTTTCCATTCGCCCGAGGCCCGATCGAAATTACGGGGGGTGGAGGCGATGGTGAAGTTGGCTACTGCAACACCGTTCTGGGTGTATCGCAGCTCAGGATCTGCCGTGAGGTTTCCCACCACGGTGATGATCGTTTCGCCAGCCATGGTCTACTCCGCTTTGCGGCGCTTGCTGCCACCAGACAGCGAGACCTTTTGGGCGACGGGCGACTCTTCGGGAGCACCGAGGCGAACGGTCGCTTCGTCCTGGCGCATGACCTTGGTCCGCATCACAGCCTCGCTCAAGCGCAGCTGGCGATCGAGTTCAGCGGTTGCCTCAGCGGAAGCGGTGAAGTTGACGACGGCGTAGATGCCCTCGGCCTTCTTCTTAATTTCATACGCCAACCGACGCTTTCCCCAGATGTCAAGGTTCTCAATGGTGCCACCGTCTTTGCGGATGACCTCAAGGAATGCCTCGAGACTGGGAGCAACGGTGCGCTCATCTGTCTCTGGGTCAAGGATGACCATCAGTTCATAATCGTGCACGACTACCCCACCTCCTTCGGACTCAACGGTTACAGGATTTCTGCAACAGGAGGGATTAGTGCATGTGTCCTGCGAGCAAGACAACTGCCACAGTCTAGGTGGGATGCACGCCCTACGGCAACCGTTATCTACCAGCCCACCAGGCCAAGAGGCGTTGGGTGGCCTCCTCAACCCCGATTTCTCCCTCGTCAAGACGCACTTCCAACATGAATCGGTAGGCCTCTCCCACGTCCCTCCCCGGCGAAATGCCGAGAATTTCCATGATTGCTTCCCCGTCAAGCTCTGGCCGTAGGGCTTGAAGTTCCTCTTGCTCGGCAAGTTGGGCAATTCTCGCCTCGAGATCGTCATAGGCGAATGACAAGCGATCTGCTTTCCGCTTATTTCTCGTCGTCACGTCAGCGCGCACGAGAATGTGGAGTCGCGCGAGTTCATCGCCCGCGTCTCTGACGTACCGCCGAACGGCCGAATCAGACCACGCCTGGTCGGCATATCCAAAAAAACGAAGATGAAGCTCAATCAGTGACGCAACAGAGGCAATGCTGTGATTGTCGAACCGCAGAGCCTTGAGCCTCTTTTTCGCCAGCTTCGCTCCCACGACGTCATGGTGATAAAACGTGACGACGCCACCGGGCTCAAATCGCCTGGTCGCGGGCTTTCCGATGTCGTGCAGCAACGCCGCGACCCGAAGGGCAACATCCGGGCTCTGGCCGGGAAACCGGCGCTTTTCCTCGTCAATTGCTTGTTCGAGAACAGTCAGGGTGTGTTCATACACGTCCTTGTGATGCGCATGCTCATCGGATTCCAGCCTCAAGGCCGGGAGTTCCGGCAACACAATGTCCGCTATGCCGGCGTCGACGAGGACTTCTAAGCCTGGTCGGGGGTTATCGGTCGAGAGCAGCCGAACCAACTCTTCGCGCACTCGCTCCGCCGAAATGTCCGCGATCCGGGGGGCCACAGCCTTCATGGCCGCAAACGTGTCCGCCTCAATGGTGGCGCCAAGCTGGCTCACGAAACGAGCACCCCTCATCATGCGCAAGGGATCATCCCCGAAGGAGACTTCCGGTTGAATGGGGGTCTTCAGTACTCCGGCGAGCAAATCATCAAGGCCGTTGCAGGGATCCACAAGTTTCACATCAGGCAAAGTCAGCGCCATAGCGTTGATCGTGAAATCTCGGCGAAAAAGATCCGCCTCGAGAGTGTCTCCAAACACGACGTCAGGTTTTCTCGTCGTACCGTCGTACGTATCCGCGCGATAGGTCGTAATTTCCACAGTGTGCTGGCCCACCTGCGCCGCAATCGTGCCAAAGGCGCGGCCAACATCCCATGTCGCCTGGGCCAGAGGTGTGACGATTTTCTCAATCTCGTCGGGCCGCGCTGAGGTTGTGAAATCAAGATCGTGGACGGCACGGCCGAGAAACGCATCCCGCACGGGTCCCCCGACGAGCGCCAGCTCAAACCCCGCATCAGCAAAAGCCTGCGCAAGACCCCGAATCGGCTCTTCTGAGGTGACGAGACGCAGTGTTTCCACCGCTTTCGCAACGCTCGACATAGTGTTCAGAGTCTAGACTCTGAACCATGCCGGCTCGGGGGATAGTGACACTCAGGCGTGGATAAGTTCAGCACCAGCATAGGGGTTAGGGGTCGTCGCGGGACCCTCGCAGCCTGTGGTGTGCTCCTTGCCCTGGTGAGTGGGGTGACCAGCCCGGTCTCCCCTGCCCATGCAAACGAAGAGCGCTCCCAGGCGCGGGTCGACCTCATCATTAGCTCCGGCGGGATCATCGATCCCACCATTGGCGGCGCCTACAGCGTCTTTCTTCGCGCAGATGAAACAGGAACGCTCGCCGCTGGTGACTTAGTCATCACGTTGACCGAAGACGCCTTCACGAGTGAAGAACAAATCCGTCGCTTTATCGCCGGGGACAGTGCCCCCGTCGCCACCGACGTTGTTGCCGCCCAGAGCCCCGAGGTTCCCCAACTCGAATCGCGGGAGGTTGTTTTTGGCTTTGACCCCGAAGTCCTCACCGACCGAGTTGCCCCAGAGCGCAGGGGCGATCCGGTGGAACCGGGGATATTTGGCCTCGAAGTGAGGTATTCGAACCCTGACAACGGGGTCGCGGCCCTACGCCAACTCGTCGGGCGTCAAATTCTCATTCTGGCTCCCGCGGGACGCGAACTGGGCACGGCGGCAATTGCCCCGATCGTGAGCCTCACCTCGGTTGCGACCGGGGGTCAAGAGCTGAGCCCCGGAGAACTCCAGGCGTTGACAATCGCAGGCGGAGCTCTCAACGAAGTAACCCGCGCTGTACAGGATTTTCCTGCCTCCCTCGCGATCGATAGCCGCATCACCGGCTCCATCACGGTCTTGGGTGATCAAGCGCCTTCGGAGGCTCTCGTGTGGGCAAGCACCCTGGGTTCAGTGGGTCTCACCCAGTTTGCCCTGCCGTGGGCGGATGCGGACCCGCTGGCGACATTGGCCATTGACACCCTCGTCTACGCGAAACTCGGCGAGTACCCCTGGGTTCACGGTGATGCCATCAGCAATGACCAACTCGCAACCCTCGCGACACGCTCGGCGTCAGCCGTGCTTGTCTCGAGCAACAGTTTGCCCTCGGACCGAGCTGTTGTCTCCGTCGGTGAAGCCCGGATTATCCGTGTCGACGCGCAACTCTCCGCGCTCGCGACCGATGCTTTGCAAGCTCCGACCGTCCTCGAAGCAGATGCTGATTTGCAGCGCGCACAGGGGATCATCGCCTATCGGGCCCTCACGGGAAACACGGAAATCCTGGTGTTTAGCACCGGGCGCCTGCCCGCGACTGCCATTGCTCCGCGACTGAGGTCTGTGCTGGAGGGCTTTACATCCATGGAGTTAGCGACCACTGTGGCGGTTCCCTTGGAGGCTGCTCCCACGGAAACACTGCCGGGAATCACGACAATCCCACAAACGCGACAGTGGCAAAACTTCGTGAGCTCATTGCTCGAGCTGTGGGAAAGTGACGTCGCGTTTGCGACGATTGCGGCCGATCCTGGACAAGCCGTCTATGGGCGTTGGAATAGGTATCAAGCCCTCCTGTCGTCAACGTGGAGCGAAGATCCCAATGGCTTGGCAAGCGAGTGGGACAGAGCCCAGGAGGACTCCCGGGCGTTCCACAACTCGGTCCGGGTGGAACAGGGCAGTGCGATTACGGTACTGAGTGATCAAACCGAGCTGCCGGTCACCATCATCAATGATCTCGAATCTTCGGTGGTCGTCACCCTTCAGGTTCGCCCCACCACGGGAATTTTGGCGGTGGAGGAACCGGCCACCCGGGTAGAAATCGCCGCCAGTTCCTCCGGTCGCGTCTTTGTCCCCGTCCAATCGCTGGCAAATGGAACCGTGGATGTGGAATTCAGCTTGACCTCGGCTCGCGGTGAGCAAGTCGGAGAGCTCATCGTCATTCCTGTCACCATTCGGGCTGGCTGGGAGGGTGTTATTAGCCTTGCCCTGGCCATATTGGTCGGCGGTGTTTTCACCTTCGGTCTTGGGCGGGCAATCCAACGTCGCCGATCCATTCAGGGAGCGGGCAATGACTAATTCAGGCCACGAGTCCCGGTCCCTCGGTCGCGCAAGCATGATTCTCGCCTCGGGCACGGTCGTTTCTCGTGTCCTCGGATTTGTCAGTGCCATCATTTTGGCAAGGACACTGGGCACTGTGGGTGCTGGGGCGGACACGTTTGCGTTGGCAAACCAGCTCCCCAACAACATCTACGCCATCATTGCCGGGGGCGTGCTCAGTGCCGTTCTGGTACCGCACATCGTCAAGGCCGGCTTGGATACCGATGGTGGGCAAAGCTTCATCAACAAAATCGTCACCCTGGGGTTCGTTATTTTCCTCGCCGTGGCAATCCTTGCAACTCTGCTTGCCCCAGCCCTGGTAGCGCTCTACGCCCAGACCGGCGGTGAGGGTGGGCGAGGTTTCAGCCCCGAGGATGTCGCCCTGGCCGTCGCCTTCGCGTATTGGTGTTTGCCCCAAGTTGTGTTCTATGCCCTCTACAGTCTGCTCAGCGAGGTTCTCAACGCTCGCAAGGTTTTTGGTCCTTTCACCTGGGCCCCCGCTCTCAACAACATCGTCGCGATGACGGGGCTGGTGGCCTTTAGTGTTCTTTTTCCCGGGGTGAATACCGCCGATGCGCTCGCGTGGACGCCAACAATGGTCGCAGTGTTGGCCGGGTCCGCAACGGCGGGGGTTGCCGCGCAGGCCTTCATACTTCTCGCGTTTTGGAAACGAGCTGGCCTGACCTATCGCCCTGATTTCCGCTGGAGAGGCGTCGGGCTGGGCAGCACCGGGCGCGCTGTGTCCTGGATGTTCGGCATGATCATCGTCGCGCAAATCGCCGGTGTGGTGCAGGCCAACGTGGCCTCTCTGGCAGCAGGTGGCGATGCCCCCAGCCTCGCCATTCTGCGATTCTCGTGGCTGATTTTCATGCTTCCCCATTCGGTCGTCGCCGTCTCGCTTGCGACGGCGTACTTCACCCGAATGTCGACCCACGCCAGAGACCGCGACTTCGCCGCCGTCCGAGAAGACTTTATGGAGTCCGCATCCCGAATTGGTTTC
The DNA here is from genome assembly GCA_018666065.1 of Microbacteriaceae bacterium. GTDB lineage: Bacteria > Actinomycetota > Actinomycetes > Actinomycetales > Microbacteriaceae > Pontimonas. Next base: position 45,275 of record JABJAO010000017.1, read on the forward strand.
TTCATGGTGCTGGCGATGGTGGGGCTGATCGTGGTCTCCCTGCCCTTTGCCCGCCAATTCGGGGGCGAACCAGAGTCCATTCGCGCGATGGCGTTGGTCATCATGTTCTACTCCCTCGGACTGGTCGCCTTCAGCGTGCTGTTCGTTGTCCAGCGAGTTTTTTATGCCTTGGAAAACACTCGGACGCCCTTTTTTCTCCAGGTCCTCCACGCGACGGTGTTTATTGCGCTCGCGCTGGGTGTATCTACCGCGAGCGTCGACACCATTGCATTTGGCCTCGCGCTCTCCGCGAGTATCGCGGGATCAGTGCAGACTCTCGTGGCCCTGGCTGTACTGCGGCGCACACTCGGAGGGCTAGCCCTCGCGCCGCTGATCGCCAATTTCGCTAAATTTGCCCTCGCGGCACTACCCGCCAGTGGCGCCGGGGTCGGGGTGTTGGTTGCAGCGGGAGGCATCGACGGCTCCCTCTACCTTTCCCAGAGCGCACCCTGGTCAGCTGCGCTCATGGGGGCAATCACCCTCGTCATGGTCGCGGTCTACGTACTCACTCTGCTGGCTCTGCGCAGCAAAGACGCCCAGGTTGTCATTGACCCTCTGCGTCGGCGCCTGCCGTTCAGCAAGTCTAGGAACTCTACGTCCTAGACTTGTGGGGCGAGAGGCCGATGAAAGACAGGAAGACCATGCGAGACGTCGTCATTATTGGCTCCGGGCCAGCCGGATACACGGCCGCCGTGTACGCAGCGCGGGCCAATCTGAACCCCCTCGTAGTGGCATCCTCCGTCGAATTTGGTGGCGACTTGATGAACACCACCGACGTAGATAACTTTCCCGGTTTTCCTGAGGGAATCATGGGACCTGAGCTCATGACGCAGATGCAGAAACAGGCGGAGCGGTTCGGGGCGGAAATTCTGTATGACGACGTCACGTCGGTCGAGCTTGCGGGTCCGATCAAAAAGATTTCCTTGGGCAATGGCGACACGGCGGAAGCCAAGGCTGTCATCGTGGCCACGGGCTCTGCGTATAGAAAACTCGGCATTCCTGACGAAGACCGCCTGAGTGGCTACGGGGTCTCCTGGTGCGCCACCTGTGACGGAGCGTTTTACCGACAGAAGGTTGTTGCTGTCGTCGGCGGGGGAGACTCCGCGATGGAAGAAGCCACCTTCCTGACACGTTTTGCGGACAAGGTCTACATCATCCACCGTTCGGAATCCCTGCGCGCCTCAGCAGTGATGCAGCAGCGTGCACAGGATGACGAGAAGATCGAATTTATTTTCAACGGCACTGTTGCCCGCGTGTACGGAGACGAGCTGGTGTCCGGAATCGGACTGGTCGACACCGTGACCGGCGAAGAGCGCACCCTCGATGTCTCGGGAATGTTCATCGCCATCGGTTCAGACCCGAGAACCCATGTGGTCCACGGCCAGCTCGACCTTACTGAAAACGGCACCATCGCCGTCGCGGGTCGCACCTCGAAGACCAATCTCGAGGGTGTCTTTGCCGCAGGAGACGTCATTGACCCGACCTACCGGCAGGCAGTGACAGCCGCTGGTTCAGGATGTGTCGCGGCATTGGATGCCCAGCACTACCTCGAATCCCTTCCTCACGACCTCACGGCCGCACACCACAGCGCCTAGGGCGCTTCACACAACCAAAGGAGACAACGATGAGCAGCGCACGCGACGTCACAGACCAGAACTTTGCCACCGAGGTTCTCGGCAGCGACAAGCCAATCATGGTGGATTTCTGGGCTGAATGGTGCGGTCCCTGTCGAGCGGTGTCCCCCATCCTCGACCAGATTGCCAGTGAGCACTCGGAGAAAATCGATGTCGTGAAACTCAACGTCGATGACAACCCCGAGACCGCCATGAAATACCAGATCACCTCGATTCCCACGATGAAGGTGTTCCGCGGCGGCGAGGTTGTGAAGACCGTCATGGGAGCAAAGCCCAAGCCAGCACTCGAGGCGGATTTGGCAGAATTCCTGGCCTAATACCCTGAACTCGGGGATTCCCCGTATTCTGGGGGCTCCAGTCCTCTCAACCCCAAGGTTTTGTCATGATGTCACCCCGCTCGGGAATATCGCTTGACCCCTGGTTTGACAACTATGCCGACCGCGCGGCGGGGTTGAGTGCGAGTGAGGTTCGAGCGTTATTTGCGGTGGCCAGTAGGCCCGAGGTTGTGTCTCTGGCCGGCGGTATGCCTTTTGTCTCCGCCTTGCCGTTTGACAGGGTGCGCGCTTCCGTGGACCGGATTCTTGCCACAGAGGGCGCGACCGCCCTGCAGTACGGGTCTGGTCAGGGCCTGCCGAGCCTTCGAGAGAAGATTCTTGCCGTCATGGCAGAAGAGGGAATTAGGGCCGGCGTGGACGACATCGTCGTCACGACCGGATCCCAACAGGGCCTCGATTTAGTGGCCAAGCTCTTCATTAATCCCGGCGACGCAATTCTCGCCGAATCGCCCAGCTACGTCGGGGCGATGGGGGTATTTCGCTCCTACCAGGCACGAGTCGAGCACGTGGCCATGGATGAGCACGGCATGATTCCTGCCGCACTCACCGAACGCATCGCCCACTTGCGCACAGCGGGTGTCCCGATCAAGTTCCTCTACCTCATCCCCAACTTCCAGAACCCCGCCGGCGTCACCTTGTCTGCGACCCGACGGGTGGAAATTCTCGACATCGCGCAGGAGAACGGGATTCTCATCGTTGAGGACAACCCCTATGGCCTGCTCTGGTTCGACTCCCCGCCTCCCCAGGCGCTCCGGAGCGTTGACGAAGGTGGCGTAATTTATCTCGGATCGTTTTCCAAGACATTTGCACCTGGACTTCGTGTGGGGTGGGTGGTCGCCCCCCATGGAATACGAGAAAAACTCGTTTTAGCATCAGAGGCGGCGATACTGTCACCGAGCTCATTCGCCCAAATGGTTCTTGCAGACTATTTCGACACCCAAGACTGGAAGAGTCAGATTGACACCTTTCGAGGCTTATACCGAGACCGTCGCGACGCCATGACTTCTGCACTTGCTGCACACCTGCCCGATGTTGAACACACGGACCCTGCCGGTGGCTTCTACCTGTGGCTGACATTGCCCGAAGGGCTCGACTCGAAAGACATGCTCCCCCGGGCGATCACGGAGCTCGTGGCCTACACCCCGGGCACCGCATTTTTTGCCGATGGGCGTGGGCAGCGCCACCTGAGGCTCGCGTTTTGCTACCCCGAGCCTGACTTCATCACCGAAGGAGTTCGGCGGCTGGCCCGCGTCATCACCGAGGAGAGAGAACTTGTGGAGACCTTCGGCCCAGCGCACTCCGAGGTGCAAGCTGCGGCAAACCTGGAGTCCCCGCCACCCGAGGTGGTCTAGGGATGGGGTCGACACCCACCGTTCTCGTCCTCGCAGGGGGAATCTCGCACGAGCGCGATATCTCGCTCAAATCTGGGCGAAAAGTAGCTGATGGTCTCAGCTCGCATGAGCTCACCGTTGAGATTCGTGACCCCGACGCAAGCCTCATTGGATTTCTTGGTGACAGTGCCCCCGACGTCGTCTGGCCCGTGCTGCACGGTGCCTCCGGTGAAGACGGGGCGTTGCGGACTCTGCTCGAAATGTTGAACATCGACTACGTCGGCTCCTCCGCTGAAGCGAGCCGTTTGGCCTGGAACAAACCCGCGGCAAAGACGTTGGTGTCGCGCGCGGGCGTCGCGACGCCCGCCTCGATCACCCTTTCTCGGGATGCGTTTCGTGAACTTGGCGCGGAAAGTGTCCTGGAGACCGTCGTCGACGCGCTGGGCGTGCCCCTGATCGTGAAGCCCGCCCAAGGGGGCTCTGCCCAGGGCGTGTCCTGGGTTGACTCACCCGCCGACCTACGCAAAGCCATGGTGCACGCCTTCACCTACTCCGACGTGGCCCTCATCGAAAAACGCATTCAGGGTGTGGAGGTGTGCGTGCCCATCATCGATACCGGAGACGGACCACACGCAATTCCCCCCGTGGAAATCGAGCCGCTGTCGGGCCACTACGACTTCGAGGCTCGCTACACCGCCGGCGCTACTCGTTTCTACACGCCACCGCGTCTGGCTAACGAGATACTCGAGGCACTGAGTGCGCACGCTCTCGATGCTTTTGCTGCGCTAGGTTTGCGGCACCTCGCGCGCATGGACTTCATCGTCGACTCTGAGGGGACCCCCTGGTTCCTCGAAGCGAGCACCATGCCTGGTCTGACGGAAACCTCGAGCACGGCGCTCGCGCTCGATTCCGCCGGCTACGACGTGGGTGGCGTGTATGCCGCCCTGGTGGAAGCGTCGCGAACTACGGCGTAAAGCCCGGCTCTCCCAGCTCACCCAAGATTCTGTTCAAATCCGCGACGGTGGCGAAATCAATAGCCACCGTTCCCTTGGTCCTCGACAGGCTTATTCGAACGCTCGTGTTCAAGCGGTCGCCCATCCGTTCCGCTATCTCGTCCAGACCATCGCTACGACCTCCGCCGCGAACTTTCTTAACCCCAGGCTTCGAGACCTTTGCCAGACCTGCGGCTTCTTCTGCTTGGCGAACCGTCAAAGACTGCTGGACGATCTTGGTAGCGAGCGCTGACATGGCCGCGTCATCTTTGACCGCCAATAGTGCTCTCGCGTGACCGGCGCTCAAGATTCCTGCAGCGACCTTCTTTTGAACGTCAGCGGGGAGACGCAGCAAGCGAAGAGTGTTGGTCACCTGTGGGCGTGAGCGGCCCAGTCGCGTCGCAAGCTCGTCCTGCGTAATCCCAAAATCGGACAACAACTGCTGGTATGCGGAGGCCTCTTCCAAAGCGTTGAGATTCGCCCGGTGCAAGTTTTCCAGCAGCGCATCGCGCAACATCGCGTCGTCATCGGTTTCTCTCACAACGGCAGGGATAGTGGGCAGTCCCGCAGCAGTTGCGGCCCGAAGCCGGCGTTCGCCCATGATCAGTTCATACGCAACAACGCCTTCTGCCCGAGCGAGAGGGCGCACCACAATGGGCTGGAGGACACCAAACTCCTTGACGGAGTGGATGAGCTCTTCGAGCTCGTCCTGATGGAACTCCTTCCGCGGTTGCTTGGGGTTGGGCCTAATGGAGGCAGGTGCAACGGAGACCAGTGACGCACCGGGAATTGAGACCAAGTCCGCTGTGTCGGAGGTCTGGGGGAAGAACACATCAACGGGGCGATCACCGGAGGTTGGGGCCTCGGGAATCAGGGCTCCAATTCCTCGTCCCAGGCCTGTTCTCTTCTGTGCCATTATGCGGGTGCTCCTCTGTGTGCGATTTCCAACGCTGCCTCTTGATAGGCCACGGCTCCGGGGGAGCCCTGGTCATACTCAATCACTGTCTGGCCATAACTGGGCGCTTCCGACACCCGCACCGAGCGCGGAATTACAGCGCCCAGTGTCTGGTGGGGGAAATGGGACCTGACGTCCGAGACCACCTGGTGCGCCAGGTTCGTGCGAGTGTCGAACATCGTGAGGACAATGGTCGACAGGTTCAAATTGGGGTTCAGGTGTCCCTTGACCAAGTCAATAGTGTTCACCAATTGGCTCACACCTTCGAGCGCGTAATACTCACACTGGATCGGTATCAACACCTCCCGCGCTGCGGTGAAGGAGTTAATGGTGAGCAGGCCGAGCGATGGTGGACAGTCGATAAAGACGTAGTCGACCGCTTCGCCCGCAGGAGAGCTCAAGAATGTCGTTATCGCGCGCTGGAGACGGTATTCCCTCGCGGCCATCGAGACAAGTTCGATTTCGGCACCTGCAAGATCCAAATTGGAGGGAGCGCACAGGAGGTTGGGATTGCCTGGGCTTGCCTGAATAACGTCAGCAAGCGGTGTTACCCCCACGACAACGTCATAGATGCTCGCGATGTCTGCGTGATGATTGATGCCCAGGGCCGTGGACGCGTTTCCTTGGGGGTCTAAATCAATCACCAGCACAGTGCTCCCAAAACGTGCGAGTGCGCTGGCGATGTTGACCGCTGTCGTCGTCTTACCGACGCCGCCTTTCTGGTTTGCCACAGTAAAAACCCGCGGGGAGCTCGGGCGTGGTGCCTGAGCCTGCGCGAGTGCAGCCCGGCGTTTACTGAGGTCCGCGAGTTCAGTGGCCAGCGGAGTGGAGTCATCAAACGGTGTGTCAGCCACTGAGTGAGTCCCTCCAATGTTTCACGTGAAACATTCTGCGCTAACCCACTGTAGCCCGAAAAATTCGGGTTTCTTCCGTACCAAATTCTGGACCGGTGAGTTCGATTGTGGGGTTTCGTACACCCCACCTGACGAGCACCGACGAGGCGTCTCTGACCTCATCCTCTACCTTCTGGCCCTTCATCAAGACCAGCTCTCCGCCGGGACGCAACAGTGGGCCGGCCAGGGGAACAAGAGTCTTCAGAGCGCTCACCGCACGGGCCGTTACATACTGCACGACCACGTGGCCTGCTACATCTTCAGCCCGTTCATTGAGAACTGTCACATTCGTAAGCCCCAAACGATCGGCCTCGTCGCGCAACCACTGTGCCCGCCGGCCTAATGGCTCAATCAACGTGCACGCCACGTCGGGACGAATGGCAGCCACGACCAAACCGGGGAAACCGGCACCCGAGCCAATATCGATCAGCGTTCCCGGGCCAATCTTCTGTGCCAAGAGGGCGGAGTTAAGAATGTGTCGTGTCCACAAGCGGTCTAATTCCCGCGGCCCCACGAGACCCAACTCCTCGCCCCACTGAGCGAGATGCTCGGCGAATTCGCGAACGACACCAATGGCGTCGCCGCACAGAGCCGCCGCGGCGTCGGGTTCAGGCTCAATCGCGGAATGTTTCACGTGAAACATTCCTAGGCAGAAGCGGTGACAACCGTGTGGCGTTCTTTGCCTTCGCCCTCGGAGCCGGATTGATACCCACGCTCGCCGACCATGTCGTGGACAAGCTTGCGCTCGTAACTGCTCATGGGTGGAAGGGCTGCAGACTTCGCTCCGCTGTCAATCTTGTCGATCGCGACAGACACGAGCTTCTCCAACTCTTTCTCTCGAGCCTCCCGAGAGCCTCCAATATCGAGGACGAGCCGGGCGAATTCGCCCGTCTTCTGCTGCACGGCCAAGCGAGTCAAATCTTGCAGTGCGCTCACAACCTCGGGAGAAGACAACGCGTCCAAGTCGTTGGTCTCGGCCGAGCCGACTGTCACGTAGGTGCGTTCCTGCTTGATCTCAATCTCGATGTCGCCATCGAGGTCAGCTATGTCCAGCAGCGTCTCGAGGTAGTCCGCTGCGAGCTCCCCTTCGTCGGGGACGACAATCTCTTGATCACTCTTGGCCATTATTTCCTCTTCTTCTTTTTCTTGGCACGATTCTTGCCCGTGGGCTGCTGGCGTTGGCCCTTATCGGGTTCGGGCTCAGCTTCCTCGTCGTCCTCTATCAGGACAATTCCTTTTCGCTCGCGCTTCTTTGCGAGGCGTGCTTCGCGGGCCTGATCTGCCTGGCTTCCGGGAGTGGGCATATTACGGATAACGATGAACTGCTGTCCCATGGTCCAGAAGTTCGACACCAGCCAGTAGACCATCACACCGAGTGGGAAATACACGCCGGAGAAGAGGAAGACTAAGGGAAGCATGTACAGCAGGATTCGCTGCTGACGATACATCGGGCTTTCCAACATTGCCGGAGACTGGTTCTTCGACATAATCTGCAGCTGCGTCACAAACTGCGATGCCGACATGAGGACCACCATGACACCGGCGGTAATGATGATGCCCAGTGTTTCACCAGAGGTGTAGGCAGAGTTCTCGCCAAAGGCAGCAATCATGGTCGCCTTGAGCGGCGCGACACTAAACAGCGCCGCCTGACCAAACTGGTCGGCCAAATCCTGGGTCATAAAGGACACACCGGCTCGACCCTCGGCGGCGGTGCTCAGCACGCGGAACAAACCGAAGAAAATCGGCATCTGGAGCAGCAGAGGGAGGCAGGAGGAGAAGGGGTTGGTCCCCGCCTTGGAATACAGCGCCATTGTCTCGCGGGACATCGCCTCACGAGAGAACTGGTCTTTCTTGCCTTTATATTTATCCTGAATTTTCTTCAGGTCTGGAGCAATCTCCATCATGCGACGCTGGCTCTTGATTTGCCGCACAAACACGGGGATGAGAGCAGCTCTCACGAGCAAGACCAGGACGGTAATCGAGAGGAACCACGCGGTGCCAGAGGACGGGTCCATGCCAAAGGTCTCAAGCACGGCGTGCGAGCCAGCCAAGACCGCTTCAATGACCCATCGAATGGGCCACAGAATCGTGTCGAAAAATTCCACGTGCTTACCTTCCCTTTACTCCGACAAACCCTACCGGTCCGATCTCATAGACCGACCGTGGGCCCGGCGGTGGATCATCGATCCCACCTCGTGACCACGGGTTACATCGCAGAATGCGCCACACACCGAGTGTGGCCCCTTTGGCAACACCATGGTACTGAATCGCCTGAAGGGTATATGTCGAACAACTGGGATAGTACCGACAGACCTGCCCATAGAGGGGAGAAATGACTTTGCGATACGCCAGGAGGACAGCAATCGCGATGTTGCGGGGAACCACCATGATCCAGAGTGCCCAGCGACTCACGGGACCAAGGTCCTCATCATGGTCGCCCATTGCGCGGAAAGCTGCTCGTACGAGGCCTGAGCCGAGGGTGCTTGTGCTCTGACCACCAGATCAAACCCCTGGGGGTGATCGAGGAGGGCCTCTGCAGCGAGAGCCCTGAAGCGTCGCTTGACGAGGTTGCGCACGACGGCACCGCCAACACCCTTGGACACGATGAAACCAAACCTGCTCGGCGTGAGGTCATCGGTAACAACCATCGCCGCGACAAAGCTCGCGGCGCGGAACTTCGAACCTTTTCGGGATACCGACCTGAGGTGCTCGCCATCCACAATGCGGTTAGCCCGCGGTAACAAGGGAACTTCCGTGACTAGGCAGAGAGGCGCTCGCGGCCTTTACGGCGACGGGCAGCCAGGATTGCGCGTCCGGCGCGAGTGCGCATGCGCAAACGGAATCCATGAACCTTGGCACGCCGACGATTATTGGGCTGAAACGTGCGCTTACTCATGACAAGAACTCCTTGTTACTGATCCGGCCGAATGCCGAGACATCTACTCCCGAATGCGGGACACTACAGGATAAGCCCGAAATCTCGTCGGGTCAAACTAAATTTCGCAAATGGAGTTATCCACAGCTAATCTCTAGTCTGAGCAGGGCACCCTGCACCACTTCACAATAGGTCTCACCTTCTTGCGGTGAGAGAGAGGCACTCCAGTGGCAGACCCAGAGAGCGATGTACTCGATTTCTGGCACAACGCCAAAAGCCACCTCACCACGGATAGCCGGATTACTCCACAACTCTGGGGCTTCCTCGATTTAGTAGAACCCCGCGGCGTCATGGCGGGCGTTCTCTATCTTGAGGTTCCCAACGAATTGACCCGAGGAATGCTGGAGCAACGGGTTCGACTTCCGCTACTTGCCGCACTAGAGAGCATCGAAGACTCCGACATCAGTAGTTTCGCGATCGTCGTCAATCCCGAAATTCAAAGTGACGTTCTCCAAATTCCTGCTGACGACCTCACTGTGCCGGACTACCCTCCCGAGAGCACCGACACCTCCCCTGTGTTAGTAGGGCAAGACCAGGCTCGGCTTAACAATAAGTACAGCTTTGACAATTTCGTCATCGGATCGTCTAACCGCTTCTCTCACGCCGCGGCAGTTGCCGTTGCTGAAGCGCCCGCTAAGGCATACAACCCGTTGTTCGTTTATGGCGGCTCAGGTCTCGGGAAAACCCACCTACTTCACGCCATTGGTCACTATGCCCAGAGTCTCTACAAGGGCATACGGGTGAGGTATGTCTCATCCGAAGAATTCACCAACGACTTTATTAACGCCATCGCCAATAACCGCGCGCCAGAGTTTCAGGCGAGATACCGCGAAGTCGACATCTTGCTCATTGACGACATCCAGTTCCTGCAAGGAAAAGACTCCACACAGGAAGCCTTTTTCCACACCTTTAACACGCTGCACGATCACAACAAGCAGGTTGTGGTCACCAGCGATCTTCCGCCCAAACAACTCACAGGGTTTGAAGACCGCATGCGCAGCAGGTTTGAGTGGGGTCTGATTACCGATGTACAAGCTCCCGACCTCGAAACCCGCATCGCCATCCTGCGCAAAAAGGCCGCAAGTGAGCGCATGGATATCAGTGACGACGTCATGGAATATATGGCCTCAAAAGTGTCTTCCAACATTCGAGAGCTGGAAGGTGCACTTATTCGAGTGACAGCGTTCGCTAATCTCAACAAAGCCCCGGTTGATATGTCACTCGTGCAGACCGTTCTGAAAGACCTCGTACTGACTGAGGACACCAACGTAATTTCCCCTGCAGACATCATCAGCATCACCGCCACGTTCTATCAACTCAGCGTGGAAGACCTGCACGGATCCTCACGGTCTCAAACCATTGCGCAGGCCCGTCAGGTTGCCATGTATCTCTGCCGTGAGATGACTAGTCTGTCGCTGCCCAAGATTGGCCAACTATTTGGCAACCGCGATCACACCACCGTGATGTACGCCAACAAAAAAATCAGCGAGCTAATGAAAGAGCGGCGCTCGATTTACAACCATGTCACCGAGATCACCAGCCGCGTCAAACAGACCAGTAGTTACCACAACTAATCAAGTTCAACTTGAGGGTTTCCCACACTGTGGATAACTTGTGTAAAACTGCGCGGCCTCTGGGGACGACACGCCTGACCTTTCCACATCGGCACTGAGTTTTCTCACACCAGGCACAATCGAGGCGAAAATTCCACAATTTGTGCGCGACGAGTTACACATCTCACACGGATGTAGTTTTAATGCAATTAGGCGAGATTCAGCCAGTTATCCACAAATCCACACAGGTTATGAGTATTTCCTTTCTTAATCTCTCCGTGTGACCAATAACGAACCGGACAAAACCCGCTGTCTACTTTGTGCCACAATCGACTACTGGTGTAATCCGTTTCAGAGGTCAGGTGTCACGTGAAATTTGAAGTCAATAAAGATATCTTCAGCGAAGCAGTCTCTTTCGCCGTAAAGCTGCTTCCTCAGCGCACCACTCTGCCGATCCTGAGCGGCGTCCTCATCGCAGCGGAGGGATCCAGCATCACGATCTCGTCCTTCGACTATGAAGTATCAGCGAAGACGCTGGTTGATGCCACTGTCGATGTCCCAGGAACTGTGTTGGTATCGGGTCGGTTGCTCGCTGAAATTGCATCGCGTCTACCTCACGAATCTGTCGTCTGTGAATTGTCGGGCACCTCAATGAGTGTTACCTCTGGTTCATCGAAGTTCTCATTGTCGACAATGCCCGTCGAGGAATACCCCAACCTTCCTGAAGTAGAGGGAGTATCAGGTACTGTTCCGGCTGACGAATTTGCCGCTGCAGTGAGCCAGGTGGCGCCGGCAGCCTCCCGCGATGACGTTACCCCGGTTATTACGGGCGTACTTCTGGATATTTCCTCTTCCGCTGTTGTCATGATGGCGACAGATCGCTATCGCGTGGCGTCACGTCAACTGGCATGGACCTCAACAGGCGTGGGCGCAGAGGGACTTCAGGCTCTCATCCCCTCTCGTACATTGTCTGAGATCGGAAAAACCTTCTCCTCCACCGGCGATATCACCATCACCATCAATACCGGTGGCGAGAGAGAACTTGTCGCGTTCAGTTCAGCAGATCGAACCGTCACCACGCTGTTGATCAAAGGGTCGTTCCCTCCCGTAACAAAATTGTTCCCAGCGGAAACACCCGACTATGCAGTTGTCAGCACTCACGACCTCATCGAGGCAACCAGACGTGTGGCTCTGGTGTTGGAAAGAGAAGCTCCTCTGCGGTATTCGTTCACCGCAGATGGTGTTGCCCTCGAAGCGCTTGGTAGTGAACAAGCACAGGCATCAGAAACAATTGATGGGCATCTTGTGGGTAAAGAGTGCGTGGTGTCTTTGAAGCCTCAATTCTTGATCGATGGTCTCAGTGCAACTCATAGCGAGTTTGTGCGCGTTGCATTCACCCACCCAGATAACCCCAATAAGCCCGGACCCGTTCTCATCACGGCGCAAAAGGCACAAGAGGGTGGAGATTCTGACGCGTATCGGTACCTGTTGCAACCCAACCTCTTGATGCGTTAGTCCGTCTCCATCGTGTGGATCAGTCAACTTGATCTAACCCAATGGCGTAATCACGAGGCCACTCGGCTTGTGTGCAGCCCAGGTGTGACCGTGCTGGTGGGCCCAAATGGTCAGGGAAAAACCAACGTGGTCGAGGCGATTCGATACCTCTCGACGCTGGGCTCCCATCGCGTGGGCTC